>NZ_BLKA01000003.1:0-280643 GCF_010306265.1 Weissella sagaensis
TTATTAGCGAATTGACTTCGCAAATGTTTTTGTTTCAAGCTTAATGCTTGAAGACCCTACACATTTGTTCTATCGAAACGATATTCAGTTTTCAATGATCAACGTTGTTGTCTCGCTGACAACTTAATTAATAATACAGAACTCATACAAACTTGTCAACATCTTTTTAAGAATAAATATTAACAATATTTGATATGCATTGATGTAATGTCGTTGCCAACTTGATATATATTACACACCATTTTATTAAAAGTCAACACTTTAAGTGAAACAAATATCAAAACTAATTTTAAAACCCTCTTAAAACACAATAAAAGCTAAGGCAAACCTTGATTTGCCTTAGCTTTTGCTATAAATAATCTTCAATTATAATTAAAACAATGCTAGTTGATTCTCGTCTGGCATACCATTTAACACACCATTTTCATCTAAAAACTGTAACAATGTTTTTGAAATGCCACCACGTTGTGCAAGATCTTCCTTTGAGAGGAATTCTCCAGCTGCTCGCGCTGAAACTATTTTTTTCGCCACGTTATCACCCAGACCAGGCACAGCATTAAATGGCGCAATTAGTGTATTACCCCCAATTAACCATTCTTCAGAATCTGATTTATAAAGATCTACCATATTAAAATCAATACCGCGTTCCAGTGCTTCGTTTGCAATTTCAAGTACAGTCAATAAATCTTTATCTTTAGCTGAAGCATCATTTCCTTGATGTTTGATTTCCATTATTTTTGCTTTCGTACTATTTAACCCATGCGACATCGAAACAATATCAAAATTGCTAGCACGAACTGAAAAATAAGCCGCATAATAAAGCGTTGGAAAATAGACTTTAAAGTACGCAATACGCAAAGCCATCAAGACATACGCTGCCGCATGAGCTCGTGGGAACATGTACTTAATCTTCAAACCAGATTCAATATACCATTCAGGTACGCCAGCTGCGCGCATTTCTGCTTGGAATTCATCTGTAATCCCTTTACCTTTACGTACTTTTTCCATGATTTGGAAAGACGACTCTGAATTAACACCATAATTAATTAAGTCGGTCATGATTTTATCACGCGTTCCAATAACTGTACCAATCGTAGCCACACCACGTTCAATTAATTCATCAGCATTACCACGCCAAACATCCGTTCCGTGAGATAGACCTGAGATTTGTAGTAATTCAGAATAGTTCTTGGGATGCGTCTCTTCCAACATCCCTCGAACAAAGGCTGTTCCAAATTCAGGTACCCCTAATGTCCCAGTCTTAGAAAAAATTTGTTCTTCAGTCACCCCCAACACTTCAGGTGATGAAAATAGGCTCATCACCCCTGGATCATTCATCGGAATAGTTGTTGGGTCAATCCCCGACATATCCTGTAAGGCACGAATCATCGTCGGATCATCATGACCCAAAATATCCATTTTTAAAATATTATCGTGAATTGAATGGAAATCAAAGTGGGTTGTTCGCCAAGTTGCTGATAGATCATCAGCTGGATATTGAATAGGCGTGAAATCATAAATTTCCATATCATCCGGCACAATCAAAATACCAGCTGGATGTTGCCCTGTTGTTCGCTTGACACCAGTTGCGCCCATAGCTAGCCGCTCAATTTCAGCACCTCTAAATTGCTTATCGTGATCACGTTCGTACGCTTTCACGTACCCAAACGCCGTTTTATCAGCGACCGTTGCAATTGTTCCAGCACGGAAAACATTATTTTCTCCGAACAATGACTTCATATAGTTATGCGCAAAAGGTTGATAATCCCCTGAAAAATTCAAATCAATATCAGGAACCTTATTTCCCTTGAACCCTAAGAAAGTCTCGAATGGGATATTGTGACCATCACCAATTAGTTTTGTACCATCAATGGGGCTATATTTTTCTGGCAAGTCATATCCTGACTCATAGTTCCTTGGATCTACAAATTCAACATAATCACCATTCACACTCCGATAGTGTGGTGGTAAAGCGTTCACTTCAGTTATTCCAATCAATAGCGCAATCAAAGAGGATCCAACTGATCCACGTGAGCCAACCAAATAACCGTCTTTATTTGATTTAGCCACCAATCGTTGTGCAACTAAATAAATAACCGCAAATCCATTTTTAATAATGGAATTTAATTCTTGTTCAACACGCGCTTCAACAATTTGCGGCAATGGATTACCATACATACGATACGCTGTTTCATATGATTTTTGGCGTATTTCGTCATTAGCCGTTGGCATATTAGGTGGGTAATTGCCGCTTTTAATCGCTTCAACATCATCGATCATATCAGCAACCACATGCGTATTATCAATCACTACTTTTTGAGCAAGCTCTGGCCCCATCCAACTAAAATCATCTAACATCTCTTGGGTAGTCCGTAGGTGCAATTCAGGCAAACTGTGTCGATTTAGCGGATTAGCACCACCTTGTGAACTAACTAAAACCTTACGATAAATCGCATCTTCTGGATTCAAGTAATGCACATTTCCTGTCACAACAACCGGTTTATCCAATTCATCGCCAATTTTAACGGCTTGCATCATTAATTCACGCAAACGCGCTTCATCTTTAATTAATTCGCCTTCAATTTCAGGTAAATAATTGGCTGAAGGTTGAATTTCAATATAGTCATAATACTTTGCTTTAGATTTAGCAGCAGCATAACCTTTTTGCATTAAGGCTTCCCAAAATTCGCCAGATGTATCACCAGTTCCTAATAATAAACCATCTCGATATTTATTTAGTAACGACCGTGGTACTCGCGCATTACGATAAAAATAATGAATATTTGATTCAGAAATCATTTTGTATAGATTTTTAACACCGGCCTGATTTTTCACCAAAACAACAGCATGATTTGGTCGGCCATGACGCCAAGCATCATTTTCTGTCATGCGCTCATTTAGTTGATCAGCATGTGTAATACCATATGCCTCACGAGCCTCTTCCAGGAATATACGATTCAAATGACCAGTCGTTTCCGAATCAAAAATTGCTCGGTGATGTTGTTCCAATTGCACACCAAAATGTTTTGCTAATGTATTCAAACGGTAAGAACGCATATGTGGGTATAAGAAACGTGCTAACGTCAAAGTATCGATAATTGGATTAGAGATGACTGGCATACCATGACGCTCATAGCCTTCGTTCATAAAGCCCATGTCAAAGGTTACATTGTGTCCAACTAAGATGGCATCACCATAGAATTCACGAAAAGCTGTAAACACATCTTTTTCAGACTTTGAACCACGAACCATATCATCGGTAATTGATGTTAAATCCGTCGTTGTTTGACTAAGCGGAAATCCTGGATCAATAAACTCAGAAAATTCAGCAACAACATTACCTTTTTGCATTCTAACAGCTGATAATTCAATTACTTTATCATAGGCTGCTGACAACCCAGTCGTTTCCACATCAAAGACCACATATTCAGCATCACTCAGTTCAACATGAGCTGGATTAAAAATAATTGGTTCACCATCCTCAACCAAATTCACTTCAACACCGTAAATCATTTTCATATCATTCGCCGCTGCAGATGTTGATGCTTCAGGAAAGCCTTGAGCACCAGCAGTATCAGTAATGGCAATCGCATCCATTCCCCAATTATGGGCTTGTTTAACATAGTCTTTAATACCATTGGTGGCATCCATAGTCGACATCAATGAATGCGTATGCAACTCAATCCGCTTTTTGTCACCTTCATAGGTTTCCAGACGTGGTTGGTGCTTAACAATTTGAATATCATAAGCCATCATAGTCAAATCATGCAAAAAATCATCCTGTTGTACCGGTCCACGTGCTCGGACCCACATGCCAGGTTTAATATTTTCAAAAAACGCAACATCTGCATCATCACGTGAAAACTTTTTTAGAACAAACGAACTTGTATAGTCAGTTATCTTCATCGTCAATAATTGGCGTTCAGACTTTAATACCTTCACTTCAGCCGCAAAAATATAGCCTTCAACAATGACTGACCGTTCTTCATCAACAATATCAATCATATCCGTCACGTCTGCATCACTAGCAATTTTACGACCCAAATTATTGCTACCAACATTTTTACCATTATAACTGACTGTTTTACGTTGCTTAGCTGCTTGTTCAATTTGAACTTGCGCCATTTGTGATAACTGCTCATCTTGAGATGCACGTTGGGCCATAGCAGTTGCTTGCGATTCTGCAACTAGTTGTTCATCAACATTCACTTTAAATGGTAATTCTGTCGTAACACCTATTTGTCGATAGGCATTTTGAATGATTGGTAAGCCTGTTTGCGTCGCATATTTACTCCAAGCTGTCGATGCAAAGTTTAACACTAATTGTTCATTATCAATCACTGGCATTACTTGGTTAAAAGCTCGTTGAAATGCCCCTGGTTCATTTTGGTGTTGGTTTAATACCCACCCCCAATAATTAATAATTTGGGGTAACTTTGGTTGAACTGTCAAACTAATTTCGTAATTAACCGTTGCAATACTAGCAAATGTTGTTTGTAATTTACTAATTAACATTGCCAATGTTGTCACTTCTGGCAATTCAGGCAATGATAAATGAAATTGCCAAACACGTGATTGCTTATGGACCGTTAATTTTGTTAAAGTTGCCTCTTTAAAGGTGTCCGGCACCTCCTTGTATTGCAACTGTTGTAACAATACTTGAAATTGTTCTTGTGGGTTTAATGCCATCACTTATCGCCCCTTTCACGAATTTTGTAATCTATTGTTATTATACATTGTCCTCGTAAGATAAAAACAACAAAACAATTAATTGCTTTGTTAAGCACAAAAAAAGAGGAAGCAACGGGCAAGTTGCTTCCTCTTTTCGTAACAAATAGCACTAATACTATGTCGTTACTATAATCAAGTTAGATGGGCGTCCAACTTGATTAGAAAAGGTATATTTAACACATACCAGTTTAAGGAGTAGTTGCAGGAACGGGCATTCCTGCTAGGTTATGAGTAATCATTATGGGCATCGATGTGATATCTCTGTATCCCTCATCGATAGTTATACTATAAATCTAAAATCTTAAAAAAAGAATAAAGATTTACAATCGATTAATCTTTATTACCATTTAAAAATACATGTAACGTTGACACAAGTTCTTCAGCTCGAACTTCAATTGCCTCATCAGCTTTACGTAATTTAACTTCTACAATGCCTTCGCTAGCCTTTTTACCTACTGTTACTCGTACAGGCAAACCAATTAAATCAGAATCTACAAACTTAACACCAGGACGTTCATTACGATCATCCAAAAGCACCTCATAACCAGCAGCTGTCAAACTATTATTTAATTCATCTGTTAGCTTAGCCTGCTCTTCATTCTTATACTTAATTGGTATTAGGTGAACATCCCATGGTGCTACACTAGCTGGCCATGAAAGGCCGTGTTCATCAGCATTTTGTTCAGCAATTGCTGCAAGCAAACGAGAAACACCAATACCGTATGATCCCATAATAACATCTGCTTGACGACCATTATCATCTAAGACTTGTGCCCCCATGGCCTTAGAATAACGTGTTCCTAACTTAAATATATGACCGATTTCAATTCCCTTAGTAAATTGCAAATGTCCTTTAGTATCAATTGATAAATCACCTTCGCGCGCAACACGTACATCTGCTACTTCATCAATTCTAAAGTCACGATCAATATTAGCGTTCAAGTAATGGAATCCTTGCTCATTGCCGCCAACGACAATATTGGCCATGTCTGTGACCCATTCATCAGCAATAATTTTTACTTCTTCGCCAACACCAACAGGTCCTAGTGAACCAAATGGGGCGTTTAAGTATTGTTGCGTTTCTTCTTCAGTTGCTAAACGTAATTCGTCTACATGTAAATAATTTTGTACTTTAACTTCGTTGACCTCAAAGTCACCACGAACTAACACTAAAATTGGTTGATTATCAGCCATCATCAACATGGTCTTAACTAACTGATCAGCTGTTGTCTGTAGATAATCAGCCAATTCGGCAATCGTCCCTACTTCTGGCGTTGCAATTTTTTGTAAATCAGCTAATGGGGCATGTGATTTATTTGGTACATATAAATCTTTGGCCATTTCTAAGTTAGCAGCATATTCTGATTGATCAGAATATGCAATGGTATCCTCACCAGCAGCAGCAGGGGCTGAAAATTCCTTTGAATCAGATCCACCCATGGCACCAGCATCACCAACAATGACACGATAATCCAAACCAACTCGATTAAAAATATTAATATAAGCTGATTCCATTTTCTTATAAGTATTATCTAAACTGGCTTCATCAATTGAAAACGAATAAGCGTCCTTCATAATAAACTCACGTCCACGCAAAACACCAAAACGTGGGCGATCTTCATCACGTAGCTTTGTCTGAATTTGGTACAGCGTCAATGGCAAACGTTTGTATGACTTAATATCATCACGAATCAAAGTTGTCATCGTTTCTTCATGTGTGGGGCCAAGAATCATATCCCGTCCATGACGATTGCGCAACTTAAACAAATTAGGCCCATATGTTTCATAACGACCTGATTCTTGCCATAGTTCTGCTGGCAACAAAACTGGTGCAGTCATTTCAATAGCATCAATCTTTTCCATTTCTTCACGGATAATAGCTGTAATTTTGTTTAATACTCGTTGTGCTAATGGTAAGTAGGCGTATACCCCTGCTGTAACCTGACGAACATATCCCGCACGTAACATCATTTGATGTGAAATTACTTCTGCATCAGCTGGTGTTTCACGTAATGTCGGGATAAAAACCTTTGATTGTTTCATGATTTATACCCATTCCTCATCTCTGCGCTTTTACGCACATTAAAATTCTTTTACTATTTTAACACATTTGTCTTTTTACAACATTTCAAGCTGATTAATTACTTAATGAAATAACGTAATATATCATTTCCAGTGACTGCTATCATCAAAACAAACAATAAGCCAACACCCACCAAAGTTACCGCTAATTCAGCTTTTTCAGGCACAGGGCGTCTGATAATTGCTTCAACTGCGTTCAACAGTAACTTACCACCATCCAAACCTGGAATTGGTAGTAAATTCATCATTCCTAAATTAACCGATAACCAAGCCATGAATGACACAATTGCCAATATTCCCATATGGCTGACTTCTGATGTGTTTTTATAAATGGCAACTGGTCCGCCTAATTTATTTAGTGAGAAACCTTGTACCAAGTTTTTAATAGCCCTAAAAATTTGTGTCATAGATTGACTAGTCATTTGGAACCCATAGCGAATGCGTGCCGTTAATGCATTGGTCTGTTTAGACGTTACACCCACTTGACCAATAACCATACCACCATTTTTAACACCTTTAGGTTTAAGCGTAACATGGTGCGCCTTACCATTTCTCTCGTATGTAATATTAACTTTTTGATTTGCTAAAGGTTGAATTGTATTTTGCATTTTTTGCCATGAATGGATTCTCTCACCATTAATTGCCGTTATCTCATCGTTATGTTTCAATCCTGCTAAAGCTGCTGGTGAATCCTTGTTCACTTGGTCAACGGTTGTTGTTGAAACACCTGGTAAAGAAAATGCTAACCCAATGAATAAAATTAATGTCAAAATAAAATTGTTAAGTGGACCCGCAAAATTAATTAATGCGCGTTGCCAAAGCTTGGCAGACTCAATATGCGTATCTCTTGGTGCAACTAATACCATGGTCCCGTCGGGTTCTATAATTGACGCATCATGATCAACAGTTAGTCGTACTAACTGATTGTCGTTCGCCAAATAGCCTTCAATAAACATACCATCAATTAAATCAACTTGATTGACAGTCATCGTTTGACCCCCAACTAATTCTTCTTGTTCAGACAAATTAATTTTCGTGACAACATCATCTGTCACGACCACTGTCACAGACATACCTGGTTGAATGGGATCATTGTCCGTATCACCACGGCCAGCCATGCGTACATAACCCCCTACTGGCAAGATACGCCAAGTATATGTTGTGCCATGACGTTGCGTTTGCAAAACTTTTGGTCCCATGCCAATCGCAAATTCCCGTACTCGTACACCCGATTTTTTTGCAAAGTAAAAGTGTCCAAACTCATGAACAATAACGATTACGCCAAACACAATAATAAATGTAATAATTGCTGTCATTTTTCTCTCCATCCCCATTCTAAGTAGGGTTAGTATACAATAAAAACCGTTTCCACGGTACTATTGAAAAAGGATCGATGATAATCATCGATCCTTTTGAACTTGTTTCAAAAATCATTCCTTAATGTTAGGTTATTTGGATATACCGTGACTCCCACAGAAAACTTACGCAAAGACACCTAACAAATACATCAATGGCAATACAATCAACATTGAATCGAAACGATCTAAAATACCACCATGTCCTGGCAAAGCATTTCCTGAATCTTTAACGTGATAAAAACGCTTCAAAGATGATTCAATCAAATCACCAAATTGTCCAGCAACTGACAAAACAATACTAATTAGAAGCATGATTCCCCAGTTATAACGTTGTGGAAAGAAGTAAACATAAATCGCTGCCAATACAACAGCAATCACACTACCACCAATTGATCCTTCCCAGGTTTTATTAGGTGAAATAGCCGTTAGTTTGTGCTTACCTAATTTACGCCCGACTAAGTAAGCAGCCGAATCTGTTACCCAGACAATTAAGAAAGCATACATTAACGTATCAAGACCAGCTGTACGTGCTGCAACCATCATCCCAAAGCCTAGTCCAACATAAATCATCGTTAACGTAAAGACACCAGCGTCTTCGAAATTAAATTTATTACGTGCAACAACTGTATGCAATAACATTAAAATAACAAAAATATATAATAATGAAGAACGTTGCAAAGTTACTGGCAAGTTTAATTCATGCCAAATACTAGTTGGCAATGTCATGACGACTGCACCTAACATGGTTAGAACAGCGCCAAAATCAATTAGCAATGTGCGACGCATCAAGACTACTTCAGAAGCAGCCACAGCTGCCAATACTGACGCAGCAATTTGAATCCAAATCCCACCTGCTATTAAAATGGGGATAAAGATTGCTAGTGCAACAACTGCTGTAATCACCCGTGTTTTCATTTTTTTATCTCCTGCTTTTTATCACTTTTATTTTCTGCTAAACCTCCAAAACGACGGTGTCGTGATTGGTAAGTCATAATAGTTCGTTTCAAAACGGCTGGTGTAAATTCTGGCCAATGTTCATCCACAAAAACAAATTCAGCATAGGCAATCTGCCAAAGCAAAAAATTAGATAACCGCTCTTCACCACTTGTTCGAATTAATAAATCTGGATCTGGATAATCTAATGATGCGGTCATCATCGCTTGGTCAACCAACTGTTCATCAATATCTTCTGGTTTGATTTCACCTGTTATGATACGTTGCGCAATTTGTTGCATACCCGAAACAATTTCAGCACGACCGCCATAATTCAAAGCAAAATTTAATACCATTCCGGTGTTATTGGCTGTCTTTGCAATGGCATTGTGCACTGCTTTTTGTGTGTGCATCGGTAGCTGGTCAATATAACCAATCACATTTACACGAATATTATTAGCAATTAAATCTGGCACAAAGGTATCAAAAAATTTACCAGGTAATTTCATTAAAAAACCAACTTCAGTATCTGGGCGTTTCCAATTTTCTGTCGAAAAAGCATACAACGTTAACACCTTTACACCCAAATCACTGGCAGCTTTTGTAATATCTTTAACAACTTCCATGCCACGCTGATGACCCGAAACTCGTGGTAGATTCTGTTTTTTTGCCCATCGGCCATTACCGTCCATGATAATCGCAATATGTTTTGGGATTTGTTCATTATCCAATTCAATTGTTTGCGTATCAACATGTTTCTCATGTTGGTCATTAAAAAACACGATTTTCCCTCCGATATCTTGATAAATAATCATTAATAGATTGCATAGCACATCATAATCTTATACATTATAACAGTTTGTTACGAAACATTTTACTATTATTGGTTATTTATCAAAATTTTTACTCACTTTATTAATCAAAAGCACCAGCTAATAATGCTTCAATCGTATCCAAAACGCCGTTGTGATTATTGTCATTAACAGCTAAGTTATTAACCCGGACTTTCATGAAGTCTTCCGCATTTGGCATCACGAATGGATATTTAACATACCGCAACATCTCTAAATCATTCCCATTATCACCAAAGGCTGCCATTTCTTCCGGCTTAATATGCCATTTTCCCCCTAGTTGTTGTAACCCAGTTCGCTTATTGACACCTGGTGCTAAGATATCAACAGTTCCAAATCCTGATCCAGTTGTATGTAATTCTTCACCAAATTCTACTCGTAATTGTTGAATATATTGGTGCACATCAATACCTTGTGGCCAAACAAAAGTAAAACGAAAAATATTATCATCAATTTCTTTGAACTTTTCAACTTGGTGAACAATTGGATAAAATTGTTTTACCATACCAATGACTTCGGGGGTTGCATGATTAGAAACATATGCACCATTGTGTCCTGATAGCACAATCAAATTTTCCAACTCCGCATTAGTCCGATTATTCCAGTCAATAACCCGTTTAATTTGGGCATTAGTAATTGAAGATTCAGCAATCACTTCTTCATGGTTCATAACCAATGCACCATTATCAGACACATATGTCACACGGTCAGGATTAACTGGATTAAAGTACGAACGTAATTGCGTGTATTGATTACCACTTGCTGCAACAAAACGAATACCACGTTCATCCAATTCATCTAATAAATCTTCCATACGTGCATAATCAAATGTACGATCATCACGTAATAACGTGCCATCCATGTCTGTTGCAATTAACTTAATCGTCATTTTTAATTTTCTCCTTTAGTTTAAATATTACTAATTTGCTTAATACATAATTCGAAACTATCACAAATATATTTTGAATAACATTCCATATCATATCATTCTGGTGCATCACATGAACACCAAATAGTAAAATTAAATATCCTAACATGCCCGTTGCCAAACGTGCCAGAAAAAATTTTATCATTTCTAGTATAATATTACCGAACCCGGTTGTTTGACTATCGAATACCCATTTACGATTAGTTAAATAAGCAAACAACACACTCAACAACCATGCTAGAACATACGATACATTGATCGTTAAGTCCATCCAGCGAGCACCACTATAAACGACAATATTTACCAGAGTTGTCAAAACACCAAATATTAAATACATTAGTTGCATACGATACTTGACAATTTTTGCCATGATTGTGCGCATTTTATTACTCCATTTCGATAAATTTACAAAATTATACTCAAAATATTATATCAGACTCACCACTAAACAGTTAGTTTGCTACAATTATTATCATAGGTTCTTGCAAAACTAATTAACTAGAAAGGCTTTATTATGAATCCAAGTTCTAATTCTAAAGATTCTCGTACGCAACACCGTGAATCATCAAATCCACTTGCATCACGTTTACTTAATTTCTCACAAGCAAAAATACCGTGGCTATCAATGTTAATCAGTGTCATCGCCCAAAATGTGGTTTGGTGGGTTTATCCTTTAATATACTCTAATCGTTTAGTTAGTGGCCAAATTCAACACAACCCGCTCCTGTTAACCTATAGTATTATTTTATCATTGGCTATTTTTTTAACGTTTAATCGCAATTTTGCACAATGGTTTAATTACATCGTTATCTTAGTCCCACTACTATTTTTATATTTTTTGTATAAACATTTTACTGGACAACAAGTGATGTTGCTTACACTATTACCACTTGCACTATTGTTAATTAATATTCCTGGCTTAAACTTAAAAAATATTTTAGGGCTCATTTTATATTCAGGTATTGCAGCCTTAGTGATGCCTGTTGTTATTTTTTATCAACAAAATACATTCTTGACCCAACCATTTTTGCTTAGTTTATTTCCCCTATTTTTCAGCTATCTATTTTTCATGAGTAGCTTATTTGTACCAGAAGGACGTAACAAACGCTTAACATCGCTAGTATTTGGTATTATTTTACTAATCAATGTTTTAGCATTAGATTGGAACTTATGGATGTTTTTGGGCGTACTAATTATCGTATTTACTTGGCTAGTGTTAATTAATTTGAATTTAAAACAACGCTATCAAATGACCTTTTTTACCGTTCTACAGACACTGACAATTATGATTATCTTCTTGCAACAACTATAAAAATAGGAAGAAATTTTACTTTCAAATAACATATTAACGTTTTATAATATGTTTATGGATAAACAATTATCAGAATTTTTTAAATTATTTTCAAATGTCTTACGGCTTAAAATTTTACAAATTTTAGATCAAAATGAACAAAATGTTTCCAGTTTAGTTATTTTGACAGGCTATTCGCAATCAAACATATCACAACAATTAAAAATATTAAAAGCAGCTGATATTATTAGTCATCATCGTCATGGTAAACAAATCTTTTATACCTTAAAAGATGACCATATCCATGAAATTATTGCCTTAGCATCAAACCACTTGGAGGAAAAAATATAATATGCATAATCATCATGAGCATGCAGGCGTTCCAAAAAAACAACTGCCGTATTTAATTGGCATTATTCTTAATTCCATATTTATTATTGCTGAAATGATTTTTGCCTACTATGCGGATTCCACAGCCTTATTTGCTGATGCATTGCATAGTATTAGCGATGTGGCCTCATTAATTTTAGCGTGGGCTGCTGTTGCTGTTTTTGGATTACGGGCGACATCAACGCATACGTACGGCTGGCATAATGCCACCATTTTAGCTAGTTTCATGAACGCTCTTTTCTTATTAGGTGCCGTTTTTATTATTTGGTTTGAAGCGATTGATAAATTGCTCAATAGCAACAGTGAACCAGCTGGTAGTTTAATTATGATTGTGTCAGCTATTGGTATTGTAATCAACTTTTTAGCTGCTAAATTTTTTGCCATGGCTGGTGATCATGAACATGATATCAACGCCAAAGGTGCTTATGTACACCTATTAGCCGACGCTGGTGTATCTTTTGGCGTTGTTTTATCTGGACTACTAACGTTCCTGACAGACTGGTATTGGCTTGATCCAGTTGTTTCAATTTTAATTGGCGTTGTTATTATCGTTTCTTCTTGGGGGATTTTTAAACAATCTATTCTCTTAATCTTCAATGGTGTCCCAGAAAATATCGATGAAGAAGCTGTTGAAAATGCCATTTTAGCAACCCCACAAGTTATCAGTATGCATGATTTACATATTTGGGGTTTATCCACTACTGAGACAGCATTAACCGTGCATCTGGTTGTTGAGAATCCTGGTGATATGACCTTGCTATCACAATTAGGTTATATGCTACAAAATGACATGCACATTCAACACACAACAATTCAACTGGAAAAAAATAAAACTGATGATCCATGTAACACCATCTAACTCATCTTTCAAAACAAAAAATTCGTTAAGTTCAAAAATGAACTTAACGAATTTTTATTTTAATTATTTAATTCCAAAACAGCCACATATGGCAAACCACGATAATATTCGTTGTAATCCATACCATATCCAACTAAAAACTCATCTGGTACATGTGCGCCAATAAAATCTGGCGTGATACCACCTGCTGATTCAGATTGTCGTTTATCAGTTGCAACTGCGACATAAACTTTTTTAGCACCACGTGCCTCAAAATCTGCCTTGAGATAACGTAATGTTAGTCCTGAGTCAACAACCTCATCTAAAATAACAACTGTACGATCTTTTAAATCAACCTTCAAATCACGTTGAATTGTAATATGACCGGTTGACTTATCACCAACATAACTAGAAACATCAATATAATCAAGTTCAACCTCACATTGCATAGCCCGCATTAAATCAGCCATCCACATGTAAGCACCCTTCATAACACCAATAAATACTGGACGTTCCACATCAACTAGTACTTCATTCAATTCGCCAGCTACCCGATTGACCATTTTTTCAATATCATCAACTGACAAAATAGTGCGCGCTAATCTCATTTCCGGCATGTTTACCCCTCATTCCAGATATCAAACAAAATAATTGTTTGTTCGTTCGATGGGCCAACTGCAAACGTATATAGCGGTACACCAATTAGTTCTTCAACACGCTTTAGATAGTTTTCAGCATTTGCTGGCAACTCTTCACGTGACTTAATACCAGTAATATCTTCTGACCAACCTGGTAGTTCTTCATAAATTGGTGTGACACGTTGCACATCCTTTAAGTTAGCTGGATAATGTGAAATACGTTGACCATCTAATTCATAAGCAACAGCCAATTTAACTGTCTTAAGTCCTGACAAAACATCTAGACTGTTCAATGACAAGTGTGTAAAACCACCAATACGAGCAGCATGGCGCAAAACAACTGTATCTAACCACCCAATACGTCGAGGTCGTTTAGTCACAACACCGTATTCATGACCAACTTCACGAATACGGTCACCAACTTCATCAAATAATTCCGTTGGGAAAGGTCCATCACCAACACGTGATGTATATGCCTTAGCAACTCCTACGACACCGTTAATCTTTGTTGGTCCAACACCAGCACCAACCGTTGCACCCCCACCAACTGGTGAAGATGAAGTTACGTATGGATAGGTCCCTTGATCGATGTCCAACATTGCACCTTGTGCACCTTCAAATAGCACACGCTTGCCATCATCTAAATAGTCATTAATCAAAACTGTTGTATCAACAATATAAGGCTTTAAAGTCTGTCCGTAGCCATAGTATTCTGCTACCAATGTTTCCACATCAAACGGCTTTTGATTATAAATTTTTTCTAGAATTTCATTTTTTTCAGCTAATACGTTACTTAGACGCTCACGCAAAACATCTTCATCTAATAAATCAGCCACGCGAATACCAATACGAGCAGCTTTATCCATGTAAGTTGGGCCGATGCCACGTCCAGTTGTCCCAATCTTGCCATCGCCCTTTTTAGCGTCGGCTAGTTTATCCATCAACATATGGTAAGGGAAAATTACATGAGCTCGGTCAGAAATACGTAAGTTGTCAGTTGTCACACCTTGTGCTTGGATTTCATGCAATTCATCCAACAATGCTTTAGGAGTAACAACAGTCCCGTTACCAATAACAGCTAAACGCTCAGGATTGAAAATTCCTGATGGTACAGAAGATAATTCAAACTTTTTACCATCTACATAAATTGTGTGTCCGGCATTGTTACCACCTTGATAACGGACCACCATATCAGAGTTTTGTGAGATAAAGTTTGTAATCTTTCCTTTACCCTCATCACCCCATTGACTACCAACAACTACAATCCCTGCCATATTGGCCTCCTATTTCAGGTTCGCTAAACACGAACAATATAAACTTTTCTCAATACTTAATTAAGTTTACCAAGAAACTAGCTAGGTTTCAATGTTATTCTCTTTAAAAGTTCGACTTTTAATCAAAAAAAACATTAAAAAGCTAATGATATAACATTAAACACTATCTTTCCTACTTTGTTTCACTAAAAAACGCACAAGAACCGAACGTCTTGTGCGTTTAAATGAATTACTTATTATTCTTAATGGCTTTGGCAATTTCCCAATAAATATTTGGTACTAATGACAAGAAAATTGTAATTAACCAGGCTATACCTGTTAATGATACAAAGCTAAACAACGTTTGTGTTACCGGCACAATAACTAGTAAGATTGTCAATAATCCGGCCAATGCCACCATCATAACTAGCATTGGGTTAGCGCTAAACTTAATCTTAAACATTGATTCTTCACTACGAATATTGAAGACATGTAAAATTGATGTTAGTGATAAGACAATGAAAGCCATTGTGTTTCCAAGTTCTGGATTACCCACATAAACACCGTAACCTTGCGCAATCAACGTTGGAACTGCAAATAAAATGACATTTATCATGATGCGCCCAGCTAAACCATTAGCAAAGATACTTGCTTTTGGACTTACTGGTTCTTGATTCATGACGTTATCGTGAACAGGTTCACGACTCAAAGCAAAACCAGGAAGACCATCAGCTACCAAATTAATAAACAACAGTTGCGTTGCAATCAATGGTGATCCCCAGCCAAATATCATTGCTGCCACAATAATCACAATTTCTGACATGTTTGCACTCATCAAGAAATTAATCGTCTTCCGAATATTACCGTAAATACCACGACCAACTTCAACTGCATGGACAATCGTTGCAAAGTTATCATCAGTTAGAACAATTGCTGATGCTTCACGGGCAACATCGGTCCCCGTTTCACCCATTGCAATACCAACATCAGCACTGCGCAAAGCTGGTGCATCGTTAACACCATCACCTGTCATGGCAACAACATCACCGCGTTTTTGCCATGATTTCACAATACGAATCTTATCTTCTGGCGTTACTCGAGCATAAACCGCATATTTTTCAACATTTTTATCTAATTCTTCATCAGACATTTTATGCAACTCAGCCCCTGACAATGCATGGTCTTCATCGCCTAAAATACCAATCTCACGTGCAATAGCACTAGCTGTTACCACGTGATCACCTGTAATCATAACCGGTTTAATACCAGCTGCACGGGCTTGTGCAACAGCTTCAGCTGACTCAGGACGTGGTGGATCAATAATACCAACCAGTCCCAATAGCGTCATGTTACTTTCAACTTCGTCTTCAGTTGGTTCGTCACTAATTGATGCTAATTTAACTGCTCCAACGGCAATCACACGTAATGCTTTTGAACCGAATTGCTCGTTCACATCAGTTGCATCATGATGAACACTTTCCGGAAACTTTGGTAACAAGACATCAAAAGCTCCCTTAGTTATTGCCAGATAACCATCCGCTACTTTGTGTACGGTTGTCATACGCTTTCGTGTTGAGTTAAATGGAATTTCAAAAACCTTTGGATAAGTTGCTTGTAGGTTTTCATATTCTGAATATTCACCTAAAGCATTAACCATCGCAATTTCAGTAGGTAATCCCACTACCTCTTCTTCTGGCTTTGTCACATTAGTTGATAAAGCTCCGAATTTCAAAACGTCTGGTAAATTACTTGCAATTTCTTGATTATCAAAAATTTGATTAGCTTGCGCATCCCATACACGACGCACAGTCATCTTATTTTGCGTTAGCGTTCCTGTTTTATCAGATGCAATCACTGTTGCTGACCCTAATGTTTCAACAGCAGGCAAACGACGTACAATCGCATGTTGCTTTGCCATCTTTTGTACACCTAATGCCAATGTGATTGTCACAATAATCATTAATGTCTCAGGAACCACTGCAACAGCTAATGATACAGCCGTCATGAACAAAGTAAGTAATGGCTCACCATGGAATATTCCTAAACCAATCACGACTAACGCAGCTAAAATCGCAATAACACTCAAACGCTTACCTAGATGTGCAAGACGTACCTGCAATGGCGTTTGTTCACGTTTTTGATCGCCTAACAAACCAGCAATCTTTCCCATTTCAGTTTCCATACCAACGGCTGTTACTGTTGCAACACCGCGACCATTAACAACTGCCGTACCACGATAAACGCGGTCTAAACGATCACCTAACGCATCTTCTTCAGAAGATTCAAAATCTGCATCTTTTTCAATGGCATCACTTTCCCCAGTCAATGCCGATTCTTCAACTCGTAATTCTGTTGTTTCTAGCAAACGTGCATCAGCAGAAATACGCTTACCATTTTCTAAAATCATTAAATCACCAACCACAATATCAGCGATTGGAATTGTTTTAATTTGGCCGTCACGTTTAACGGTTGCTTGCGCCACTTCTAAACTTTTTAACGAATCTAAAGCTGCTTCAGCTCGTCCTTCTTGATAAATTGATAATACTGAATTAATGATAACAATTGCAATAATTAAAACACTCTCAAAATAATGACCATTTCCTTGCATTATCGATGTTATCAATGAAATAACAGCAGCAATAATCAAAATGATTGTCGCTACATCACTCAAACTACGCTTTACTTTTTGCCATAAGGGTTCTTTCGCTGCTTCTTTAAAAACATTCTGACCATACTGTTCTCTTGCACTTTGAACTTGATCACTCGTTAACCCATTAACTCTATCCACGCTTTTCAGGGCATGGTCCTGACTTGCTTTTTCTACCATATTCTCTCCTTTGTTGTTGGAATTTCATCTTTCCCTTAATTAAATACTAACAAATCATCAGCCATTTGTAAAGTTTTCATATAAAACGTAACTTTTAAAGGCGCTGTTTGACAACAAAAAACACTTTATCGAAACAAAATGTTTCAGATAAAGTGTTATCAATTATTCTTGTTCTAAATACTCCGCTTGCAACGTTGCTTGTTCTTGACGATACTGTTGCACAACACGATTGGTTAATCCTGGTTCAATTTGATCCAAAATAACCGCTAGTGTCTTCATTGATTGTTCATAATCATAGCTTGTCTCATAAAAGTAGCGTGCTTGTTGCGTCGACTGTGCAACCGCTGGATTATCACGATACATCAAAGCTTTTCGTACTAAACGTTCCGTAATCGTTGCCGCCTCAATCAAACTATCCGTTCGTTCTTGTAGCGTGTCTAAATCTGCTGTCACAATGCTTAATTGACGTAAAACATCATCCATATTCACTCGTGAAAATCCGAGTTGTTGTTTTACACGTTCTAATTCATCACTAACCGAATAAAAAATCGATAAGTACGTATCTGGCAATCCTGGTAAACCTTGCCGTTCAAACGAACGTTGAATCAATCGTAACTTATCAGCTAATAGCGTAACGCGCTTTTTTGATTGTTCCAACACCATTGGTAACTCCTGAAATGCTTGCCACATTGTCGTTTGTTCCTTGGCAATACGTTCAAGGTCAGTAAACATTGCCTCTTGTTGACTAATTAATGTTGAGAAAACTGCCTCATGACGGCTAATATGTTGTCTTAATTCTTCAAAATTAACTGTATTATTGCCTAATTGAATTTCCCAACTACGAATTTGGCCTAATTCATCTTTTGAAAAAACAAAATCTTGGTTCAAACGATCTAAACGCGCATATAATTCATGGTTTTGACGCTTATTTTGTGCCACATAACTTGTTAATTTTTCATTATTTTCCCAAACAATTTGCGCAGCTTTTGCTTCTTCGTCAAAAGTTTCATACAAAAGTTCAGTTTGTGCCTTCATTTTTGCAATTTCTTCTGTGGCTTTTTTCAACGTTAATTCTTGCAACAATTCTAACGCTGCTTGTCGTTGTTCCGCAATATTTGCTAATTGCTTTTCAATGTTAGTTTCAAATTTAAAGCCTTCTGCCGCCATTTTGTTATACGCATTTTGTAATTCATCAAGTTGGCCAGGTATCGTATCTGTTAATTCAGTATTAATCGTTGGAATTTGTTCAATACGTTGTTCTAGCTGATTCGTCTCCATACTCAATGTTTCATAAATACCAGCTGCAGTTGCGTGGTCACCCATTTCAGTTAAACGAGAAAATTCATCAAAGTCTTCTTCAAGTGATCCCAAAATTTCTTCCAATTTATCAATTGCTGGACCAAATGTGAAATTTTGTGATAATAATAACTTACGTAATTCTTGATACTTAGCTTCTAAATCTTTAACTGCCTGCTTATGTGCTTCATCTAATTGTTCTAGATCATTTAGACCTTGGTTAACAACATCTATTGTCGTCTCGGCTTCACGAATTTGACGTTGCAACTCCTTCATTCCCTGCGACGTTTTTAAAAAGTTTAATCCTTGTGAGTCAAACAACACTGTATTTGCTTTTAAATCGATACTATTAAATTCTGTTTTTTCCAAATGATTATATTTCGCTTCCAACAATTGAAATTGTTTCAAGGATTGTCCTGTCAAACTTAACTGGCGCCCCTTGATTAACCGATCACGCATTGGAATCTCAGTTAATTGTGCCTTTTTTTGAACTAACTTATTAACCTTACGCACCGTCAATCGTTGAGAGACAAAGATAATCAAATAAATGGCTGCAACTACAATAATCAAGCCAATTACAATATGTCCAATCTGTGTCATACTCTTTTATCTGGTGAACCATTGTCACCATACTCCTAACTTTCGGGAATTCTAATATGATTAGCGTACCACGTGACACACCATTCATGTTATTTTTTAATACGGTTTAGTGTTTATTTGTTGTTCTTTAACATTTTTTAACTTTTTATTGTATATATTACTGGATATACAAAAAAAGCCAAGACAAATGTCTTAGCTTTTTTGTATCGTTAAACCACATACCAATGTGATAATTAAAATTATCCAATACGGTTGTAGTACTCAACGATTAGTGATTCGTTGTATTCGTGATCCAACTCAGCACGTTCTGGTTCGCGAACCAAAGTTCCCTTTAGTGCATCCTTATCAAACTCAACGAATGGTAGAGTTCCAGCTTGTGCTTCAACAGCAGCTTGGATGTAAACGTTCTTTTGTGACTTCTCACGAACTGAGATTTCTTGTCCAACACTAACTTCGTATGAAGGAATATCAACACGCTTACCATCAACCAAGATGTGGCCGTGGTTTACAAGTTGACGTGCTTGTTGGCGAGTAGTTGCCAAACCTAGACGGTAAACAAGGTTGTCCAAACGACGCTCTAGCAATGACATAAAGTTATCACCGTGAGTACCCTTACGAACCTTACCTGCCTTCAAGAACAAGTTGTGGAATTGACGTTCAGTCAAACCGTAAGTAAAACGAACCTTTTGCTTTTCAGCTAATTGAATACCATAATCAGATGGCTTTGAACGACGTCCGGCACCGTGATCACCAGGTGCGTAGTTACGACGAGCAAGTTCTTTTCCAGTACCTGACAATGAAACGCCTAGACGACGTGACAAACGGTACTTAGGACCAGTATAACGTGACATATTAAAATGTCCTCCAGAATTTTTATTTTGTTGAATTCTAGAGAGTTGCCTCACATTCGTGCAATTTACCCAAACGTTCGCTGCTGCAGCGCAGTTACTGGTGTGTTCTCCGCCATTATTGAAACGGGTCGGTAAATTGTTGACGAGCTTGCGGACAACCCGCTGCAGTTTTCAACACTTCAAGTATTCTATCAAATTACTGAATAATACACAAGGATTAGTTACTTGAATCCTTATGATTTTTCCATGTAAAATTCAAAACGTGACCCAACATACTGCGTTTGAACATATTCAAAAGGGACATCTTTTTCATTGTAAGTGATTTGTCGCAATACTAAGACAGGGTCCCCGCGCTTAATGGCTAAATACTCTGACACACGTTCTTTAACTGCTGCTGCTGTCACAACTTGTTTTGCGCGCCCAATTTTCAAGCCCCGTTCTTTTGCTAATGTCCGGTACAATGAATCTGTCAATGCTTGGCGTGATAATCCCGTCACCAATGTTTCAGGAATCGCCGCCACCTCAAAGGCAATTGGCTCACCATCCCCATACCGCACACGTTCCATACGAAGTACTCGATCATTTTCATTTAACAATAATTGTTCTTGTTCTGAATTTGATGCACGCCCAATATGGAAGCTAACTGTCTTAGATGTTGCTTGTTTACCGGCATCTGCCATTAAATCAGTAAATGATGTAATGCCATTTAAATGCTCTTGTACTTTTTGTTCTGATACAAAAGTTCCTGAACCAACACGTCGCTCTAAAATACCTTCATCAACTAAGAGCATAATTGCTTGACGTAACGTCATTCGTGAAACACCAAACTGATCAGCTAATTCTCGTTCTGCTGGAATACGATCACCTGGGACCCAACGACCTGCATCAATAGCTTCATGAATTTCATCATGAATTTGAATATATACCGGAGAACCCATCTTCTTTACTCCTTTGTTTGCACACCATCTTGTTTAGAAAAACGACGTCCCATACTATAAGTTGCTGTTAATTCAGAAAAATCAGCGCTAAAGACATTTAAATCAGCATCTTTACCTTCTTCTAAAGTACCTTTAGTTGTTAAACCAAATTCAACAGCTTGATTAACCGACGCCATTTGAATAGCTTCATGGACTGTCGCACCTGTAAAAGCCATGATATTTCGGAATGCATCATCAAACTCTAACACTGATCCTGCTAACGTACCATCAGCTAACCGAGCTTGCTTATCTTTAACCCAAACCTTTTGACCACCCAGTTCAGACTCGCCATCACCCAATCCTTTAGCACGCATCGAATCTGTAATCAAGTCAATGCGACGTGCTGACTTTAATTTGTAAGCAAGGTTAACCATATCAGGATACACGTGGAACCCATCAACAATTAACTCCGTACGAATATTATCTTCTAACATGGCATGACCAGTTACGCCTGGCTCACGATGTGCCATCGGCCGTTGTGCATTATACAAATGTGTAATATGACTTGCTTTTGAATGTTGTTGTAAAAACTCTCGTGTTGCGTTGGAGTGCCCAATCGAGCCAATAATATTATGCTCAGCTAAATAATTTTCAAAATCAGCCACATTTGCTGCTTGTTCTGGTGCGTAAGTAATCAGACGCACTCGATTACCTGATAATTCATGCCACTTTTGCACTAATTCTTGACTAGGTGCAATAATATATTGTTCTGGTTGTGCACCTTTAAAATGTGGATTAATAAATGGTCCTTCCAAATGAACACCTACAATAGCAGGTTCTTGTTTAGCAGCTTCATTAATCGCCACCATTGCATTTGATATATTTTCTACAGATTGGGTCATCGTTGTTGGAAAAACCGATGTAATTCCCTCTGAAATTTGTCCATGAACCATATTAACGACATCTTGGGCATTACCGTCCATTGTATCAAATCCATATGCACCATGTGTATGAACATCAATAAATCCAGGCACAATCACTTTACGATCAGCGCGAATAACTTGATCATTCGCACTAATTATTAATTCTGCCATCATACCAATCGCTTCAATTTGTTTATCAAACCGTATATAAGCATCTTTTAGTAGTGGTTGATTATCATTTCCTGTATAAATAGTTGCGTGTGTTAATACTTTACTCATGATTATTCCCCTTATTCATTCAATGACACAAGCGGATAATGACCGTCTGAAATTCATCTCTAATCGTCTCTAAGTTTACACGGTCTATACCGATTTTTCTAGTCATCTCTTCTACAAAAAACATTAGCTAAAATATTTACTAAGATCAACCGTCACAACTTGTTAATTCGTAAACATATCAAAAGGTGCCAATCCACCATTTCAAAATGATAGATTAGCACCTTTCGTATATTATATACAGCTATTTAATTAATCTGCAGATAAAGCATCAATTGGATTCAATTTAGCTGCCCGACGAGCAGGCAATAATGCTGCTAGGAATGAAATAATCAACGCCAAAATTAACGTAACGAAAATATTACCAAATGAAATCTGAATCATATCAAACGATGCAATTTTATACAATGCATGATTCAATATGCCCCCTACTACAAAGGCCAATACAACTGCTAAGACGAAACTTGCCAAACCAATTAATACTGATTCTGAAGTAAATAAGCGACGAACATCTTTTTTACTTTCACCTAAAGCACGTAGAATTCCGATTTCCTTAGTTCGTTCTGAAACAGACATAAACATTGTTACAATGATCATCAATGCTGACACAATTAATGAAATTGCAGCAATAGCTGCCAATACATTAGTTGCTAATGACACAATCGTATTAATTGTATCTAGAATTGAACCAACGGTTATCGCTGAAAATGCGCGCTTACCATCACTGGTCTTAATGTTTTGCACTGCTTTTTGGAATGGCTTAACCGCATCAGCATCTTTTACACGAACAGTTGCAAACAATGCATTAGTTGCTGCACCAGTTTGCTCATACGTATCTTTAACTGTTTTGGCATCAACAACGTTGGCTGTTCCAGCTTTACCAGCATCGATTACACCTGAAATCTTCAAGTCTTTATTAATTGTCACTGGTGTTTGACCGTCATCTTTAACCGTCACCCAAGTAACATTAATATGCTTACCAACAACTGATTGCCAATCTTTTTTATCAAATTGCTTGGCAACTGTTTTCTTATCAACCAAAATTTCATTCTTGCCCGGCACATGTCCTGCCTTAATCAATTTCTTTTGATAAGTTGCCGACCAAGTTTGTACAGTCCCTAAATTATAATCTTTATCGTCTAACTTTCCCTTAACACCTGATAATTGGTATCCAGGTTGGACATTTTTAGCACCCTTCATCTGACGAATTTGTTTCATTTGCTGGTTTGAAATCGTTGTTTTTTCAATATCAACGCCACCTGCACCAGCCGTTGCTTGACCAACACCACCGTTACCATCATCTTCTTGATAACGTGCAACCGTAATGGCAGTTGGATTAGCTAATGAATTAACCTGATCGTTAATATAAGCTTTAACACCATTCCCCAAACCAGAAAATAGCATAACAGCAAATAAACCAATCGCTGTTCCTAACATAATTAATGAATTACGCCAAAAACTAAAAGTTAAATGTTTATATGCATTTCGATATGACGAACTTGCAGGCAATGGTCGATCAGATAGTCGATCAACATTTTCAGGCAACGCAAATGGTTCACGCAAACGTTGATCATTATCAATTTTCCCATCTGCCAAGTGCACAATCCGAGTTCCATGATCAGCAACATCTTGTGAATGCGTTACAGCAATAACCAAGCGACCTTCTGCAGCAATTTCATTTAAAATTTCTAAAACATCTGCTGTATTTTCTGCATCCAAAGCCCCTGTTGGCTCATCAGCAATAATCACTTGCGGGTCTGAAGCTAATGCTCGTGCAATCGCAACACGCTGCTTTTGACCACCAGATAATTGATTTGGATGCTTACGGATTTGTTCACCTAGGCCAACTCGTTGCAACAATTCAGTTGCCCGTTTTGTTTTTTCCGACTGTGACAATGTTGTCATTTCTAATGAAACTAACACATTTTCCAATACCGTTAAATGACTAATCAAGTTGTATGATTGATAAATGTACCCAATTGTGCCACGACGGTATGCATCTAATTGATTTTCTAAACGATGATCTAAAGTTTTGCCTTCTATTGTTACTGAACCATCAAATTCACGATCTAAACCACCAATAATGTTCATTAAGGTAGACTTACCACCACCAGATTCACCTAATATCGAGACAAACTCGCCTAACTCAAAGTCCAAGTCAATTCCCTTTAAAACAGGAAACTTTTCTTTGCCTAAATAATAAGATTTTTGAATATCTCTTAATTCTAAATATGCCATTTACACTCCTCCGAGTACTTGCTTATGCTACCACAATTATTGGCTAGTTTACGCTATTTAAAAGTCACCGTCAACAAACTTAACATTCTAAAAAAGATGTGTTATCTATTAAGCTTAGACAACACATCTTTTTATTATGCTATGATTTTTTCAATTTCAGCTAATACGCCATCGTGCTCATTATCATTTGTAACAACATGATAGCCGCGACCGAATAGTCGTTCGTCAGAATTTGGCATAATGTAAGTTTGACCTGCAAGCTGCATCATTTCCAAATCATTCATCCCATCCCCAAAAACGATCAAATCTGCAGGGTTAATATCGATTTGTTTAATCAGTTTAGCCAAACTGGTTGCCTTATTAACGCCATCCGCCAAAATATCGACAGTGCCATAACCAGAAGTCGTCACATGTAGTGGTAGACGATTATCGTCAACAACGTCAATAACCGCTTGTGCATTCGCTGATGAAAATGCACCCGTTACACTGACTAGCGGTTCTGTAATATCTGCTAAATGATCAACGACAATAATATTTGGATAAGCTTGGGTAACATCTGATTTAATGCCGTCAATATCATCTTCTAATCCAGCTAATTTATACATATTATTAGCCGAAAAAGCAATCACGCGGATAGCCGAAAATTCTGGTCTCAATAACAACGACTCCAATTTTGGCAATACCGCCGTATCAATATTTTGCTCATGCAATGTATCAGAACCATTAACTCGCCAGGTTGCCCCATTACCCGTTACCAAATGAACGCGATTAGCTAGTTTGCCAAATTTATTTTTAACCCACTTTTCATCACGACCAGTTGCAATCGCAAATTGATCACCATTTGCTGTTAACTTATCTAAAAGAGCCTCAAATCGTGGCTTATTAAAATGACGTTTGCCATCCAAAAATGTTTGATCTAAATCACTTACAAATAAACGCGTCATATTAACTTCTCCTTGTTAATTATGCTTCTTTACTAATTGCTTGGTGTACGGCTGTTTTTTCATCAGTAATTAAGGCCACACGACCCGCAATAACATTCACATCCATTGTGATTTCACGCCCTAATCCTGGTGTATCTAACTTTGGTTCAAAGAAATCTTTAAATTCGGCCAGCCTTTTTGCTGTCTTGAATACAGCTGCGGTCACCGTAATATACGTTGTAAATTCCATATCACCACCAACCGTCTTTTCCAACCATGCCCATTCATCACGCAACCAGTCCCAAGCTAATTGTTGCCCTTGATCATTGTTTAGGATACCACTGTACCATCCCCGGAGATCTTGTGGTTTAATCACATCACTATTTTTGAAAGAAGTGATGATTTCTTTAATCAGGTCAACATCCTTAGTCTTTGTCAAAGCTGTCATAATATCACGTTGATATCCACCGTCAGACGTTGTTTGATAATCTGATAATAATTGATCAAACAAAGCACGGTTACCATAACGCTTAACTTCATTAGCTAGAATATCAGCACGGACATCGGCCGGTAAAGCAACCAATGCTGCACGATTTGTCATAACTAATTCATGAGCTGAACTAATAGCGACTTCATTTTGTGCATATAAAGAAGCGTTCACAATAACTGGTCGACTCACTTGATTAGCGACTGCTTCATCAGACTGACCTTGCCATCCTAAACGTGTAAATTGATTGACACTTAATTGATTGACTAATTGCTGTAATTGACTTTCGGCCTTTGTATCAGCTGTGACGAACTTTTTCAGATTATTAACGACCTGATATAATGCCGTATTAACGACACCCGAGTGACTATTAGCAAAGCTGCGTAACAATGGTACAATGACCGCATATGAAATTTGACGTCCTTCAGCAAGCAGACGCAAATCCTGTAATAGCTGCAACTGTGTAATCGCATCTAAGTTATCAATATCAGACAAAATTTCCTGTAACAAATCTGGTTCATAATTAACAATAAAGTGTGCCGTATTACCAACATTCAAGCGGAATGGTGTGCCAGCATTCTGGCGCATTGTCTTGTAGTCACCTAAGACCAACTTGTTTGTCACCATTAATTCTTGTACAGCTGCATAGTTACTATTCAATGGAATTTGCCATTGACGTGCTTGATCAACACCATTACCAATAAAGAATTGTTGTTGTCTTACTTGTAATTGACCGTCAACCACTTCAACTGTTAACACTGGGTAGCCTGGTTGTTCCAACCAAGTATTCATCATTGTAGTCAAATCGATACCAGCTGCTTGACCAAGAGCTGCCCATAAGTCGGCACCCCGTGCATTACCATATTGATGCGCTTCAAAATATGCCTTTAAACCACGACGTAAAGCATCATCACCAATCAAAGCACGGACCATTACCAACATCCGTGATCCTTTTGCATACACGATTGCACCATCAAAAATGGCATCTATTTCTGCTGGCTCTTCAACTTGGACATGGACAGATTGAACCCCATCAGTCGCATCACGCTGGAGCGCTGATGCCGCTTCTGATGTTTGGAACAATTCCCAAATATGCCAGTCAGGTTCTAATGCATCAATAGCAACATATTCCATCATATTAGCAAAACTTTCGTTCAACCATAGATCATCCCACCATTGCATTGTTACCAAATCACCAAACCATTGGTGGGCCAATTCATGAGCAATAACAGTCGCAACCCGTTGCTTCATTTCTAATGAAGCATTGTTCTCATCAAGTGCCAAGTATGCTTCACGATACGTCACTAACCCCCAGTTTTCCATTGCACCTGCCGAAAAATCAGGCAAAGCTAGTTGCCAAGAATGTGGTAACGGATAGGGTGTTTGATAATAATCTTCAAAAAATTCAATTGCGCGTTTAGCAATATCTAACGCAAAATTTAATTCAGATGCTTGATGTGCCTTCGTTGAAAAAACGCCTACTTGGACACCACTCTTAGTTTGGGTCAATTTACTTTGCATATCACCAAAGGCAAAAGCAACCAAATAAGTTGACATTTTCACTGTCTCAGCGAAATAATGCACACCATCGATTACTTTTTCTTCCGGCATATTGGCAATAATCGTTTCGCCAGCTTGTTCATCATACTTAATTGCGAGTGAAAAAGTCGCTTTAGCAGCTGGTTCGTCAATACTTGGAAATGCTTGACGAGCAGCTGTCGTCTCAAACTGTGTGCCAATTAATTGTTTCTTTTCACCATTAATTTGATAGTATGAGGGATAAATGCCCATCATCGTATCAGTTAATGGTGCTGTATAATCAACGTAAATCGTCATTTCGCCAGTATGTGGTGCTGTAAACGCTATGGTTTCACTATCATCATCAACTGTCGCGTTCACAACTTGATCATCAATCATAACTCGTTGTACTGTCATAAATTTTTGGTGTAACAAAATTTCTGTCTGCTTAGCATTCCCTTTAATTGCTACCTTACCTGAAATATCTTTTGTCACCCGATTAATATCTAAATAAATATCATAATGTGTTGGTTGAAATATATCTACCAAACGTTGTCCTGCTACCATAAATCTATTATCCCCCTATCATTTATGACTAATAATCATATATGACCTATTTTAGCATAGTCTCTGCAAGCTTGATTGTCTTTCTAAGGCATAAAAAAAGGACTAACAAATTTAATGTTAGTCCTCTTAACTGATAGCTCATCAGGGAGTTGAACCCTGGATGCCGGTGTGAAAAACCGGAGTCTTAACCGCTTGACCAATGAGCCATTATTATTACGTTGCCTCAACAACATAAATAATAATACCAGTTTAAAAGATGTATTGCAAGCCTTTTTTTATTTTTTATTCAAACTCAGCATTTTTTGCCATTGTAGCAGCAATTGTGTCCAATACAAGTTGATTTAAATCACCTTTTTGTAAGACATCATAGCCTGCTGCAGTTGAACCACCAGGCGTCATAACTTCATTAGCAAGTGTCAGTGGCGTCTTTTTTGCTTGGATCATATGACGGGCAGTTCCAGCAACTGTTTGTTCAGCTAAACGTGCAGCAATTTCTTCAGTTAAGCCATTTTTTATTGCTGCTTGCTTAAGTGATTCAGTAAATGCAGCCACAAATGCTGGACCAGAGCCAGCTACTGCGCTAGCAGCACCAAAGTTTTCTTCAGCCAACTCATCAGTACGGCCAAATTCCAAAAAGAGTGCGGCCACAGCCCCCTTAATATCAGGATCCGTGTCTTTATCAAAAGCTAATGCAGTATACCCATACTTAACAGCGACATTAACATTTGGTAGAGCACGCGTAATAATTAACTGTGCACCTAACGCTTCATGCAACTGTGCTAAGGAAATGCCACCTAAAACAGATGCGACAATCACACTAGGTTTCATTAAAATAGCTGGTTGCAACGTTTTAGCTGTTGCTGCTAATTGGTCTGCTGGTGTTGCTAAAACCACTAAATCTGATTTTAGCCAGACTGCCATCGCCGAATCTTCAGCCGTAATTCCCAACTCATTTGCGACTTTTTTACCAGAATTTGGTGAATATACAGTTAATTGCACTTCAGGATTACCAGACCATCCTTGTATCATAGCTTGTGCCATATTACCTGCACCAATAAATCCAATTGTAAGCATACTATACTCCTTTATTACTTTCGTTATTTTTTATCATAACATAGCCCCTATTATTGCAAAAGAAAAGTGAGTTAAAGCGTTTAAATAGCAACCACTTTAACTCACTTATTATTATGAAAAGCCTTCACGTTCAGACAATGAAAATGATTTATTATGATAGCGCATTGACATAATCAAACCAATACCAATCATATTACCAATTAATGCCGAACCACCTTGTGAGATAAACGGCAATGGAATTCCTGTTAATGGTACTAGCCCAATGTTCATACCAATATTTTCAAAGATATGGAACAATAGCATCATCACAACACCAGTTGCAATGTAAGCATAAAATTGGTTCGATGAATCAAAGACAACTTGAATAATTTGGTATATCAACAAGAAGTACAAGATAAGCAACAACACGCCCCCAACAAAGCCAAAGTTTTCACCAATAACCGAAAAAATCATATCAGATTCGCGTACTGGTACATCAACATGTGACACATTAAATCCTGTACCCGTAATACCACCAGACCCAATCGCTTTAATTGATTGCCACAATTGGTAAGCCCCATTAGACGTATCATTTTGTGGATTTAACCAGGCATCAATACGTGTAAATTGATAAGCCTTAAACCCAATATTTTCTAGCATATGACGACCCCAAGTTTGTGTCACTAACAAAATAGCAACCGAACCTAGCGCCCCAACAAAAGCAATAATTGGTCCCAGAATTAACCATGATAGACCAGACACCAACGTCATACCAAAAACAACTGCAATAAAGACTAAATTAGTTCCAAAATCGCTACCATTAACAATCAATACGGGCACTGTCCACAACATGATTTTTAATAGTAAACGCCAGTCTGATTTCATTGTATGTGTCGGATTAGCAATATTATGATCAGTAATAACACGTGCTAGCATGATAATGAAAGCTGGTTTCATTATCTCAGCTGGTTGGAATGTTACTGGTCCAATTGCAAACCACTTACCACCAGTACTCTCGTAATAAGCTTTCGAATAAAAGAACAAGACAGCTACCATCAACAGCATTCCGACTCCAAAAGCGTATGGCGCAATTCGCCATAATTGCTCTGAATCAAATTGCATTAAAATAGCAACGCCAATGATACCAACAATATAATAGGCTAATTGCAAAACAACCATCCTAATTACATTAACACCTGCATCATGTGTCCCTGCGACATACAATGAAGCCAAGCCAATCAGCGCTAACATCATGACAACAAAGATGATTGACCAATCAATTTCACCACCATCTTTTGAGAAAAAACGTTTAAGCATGTTTCCCCCTTTTTATTGGTTCATTATATTAATGATGTAAATTATATTCAGCAAGCAGACTAGCAACTGCGTTATCAAAATTATCTGCTGTTTGTGTGTGACCATCAGCAAAAGTTACCACAAGCGGCGAATCTTTTTCATCAACAGTCCCCAAGATCACTTTGTTAATGATGATTTGCGAAACACTATCATCAAGTTCATTTATTTCAACAGCAACTGGTTTATTTTTACGCGCCATATTTTACCTTCCTTATTTTGCATGCATATGCGCAAGAAGCTTACCTGCTCCTTTAGCAACATTATCCAACGGTTTGTCAGAGATCATTACGGGTACCCCTAGGTGTTGGGCAATTAAGTTATCAACACCTCGTAGCAAGGCACCACCACCTGTTAACACAATACCACGATCAATGATATCAGATGCTAATTCAGGTTGAATACGCGATAACACTTCATGAGCAGCATCAACAATTAATGATAAAGTATCATGCATTGCTAGCTCAACTTCATTGGCATCTAACGTAATTGTTCGCGGCATCCCCGTAAAGGCATCACGACCACGAACATCCATTTTTTCCGGTTCATCCAATGGATTAGCCGTACCAATTTGAATTTTAATTTGTTCAGCAGTACGTTCACCAATCTGTAAACCATGATCATTTTTAACCATCATTGTAATATCAGTGTTCATTTTGTCACCAGCAACGCGAATTGACTCTGATGTTACAATATCGCCAAGTGACAAAACTGCAATATCCGTTGTACCACCACCCATATCGATAACCATCGATGCAATGGGTGAAAAAATATCTAACCCAGCGCCAACTGCAGCAACTTTTGGCTCATATTCTAAATAAACTTTACCACCGCCAGACTTTTCAGCAGCACCCATAATTGCTTTACGTTCAATACTTGTGATATTAGTTGGCGCACAGACCATGATATTTGGTCGTGCCATGATGCCTTTAACATTTAATTTTGACATAAACCGTGACAGCATCGCTTCAGTCATATCAAAATCAGAAATAACACCATCTTTTAATGGACGAACGGCTCGAATATTACCTGGCGTACGGCCCACCATTTGATAAGCCTCCGTCCCAACTGCTAGAATTTTTTCTGTTTTCGTATCAATTGCCACCACAGATGGTTCATTTAAAATGATTCCCTCTCCATCAACATAAATCAGCACATTTGCCGTTCCTAAATCAACGCCGATTTCTTTGGCCATGAATTTCACCTCTTGTTTTGTATCGAGCAAGCTCGTCCAAATTTCTAAATACTATCTTTAATAGTATAAACCATACGCAAAAAAAAATCTTGCAAAATCCGCATCCATTCACTTTGATTGCCGGCTGTTTGCGAACATAGTAAAATGATAATTAACAAAAAACATCTAAAGGACTGAAAAAAATGAAATTAAAACTTAACGAAATGGCTACCATTTTAAATGCGCCTATTCAAAATAAAGCTGATGTATTTATTACTAACACAACTTTTGACTCACGCCAAGCAACGCAAAACAGCTTATTCGTTCCCTTGGTTGCTGACAATGATGGCCATAACTATATTGCCTCAGCTAAAAAAAACGGTGCTAGTGTTGCACTTTGGCAGGCTGACCATCCTGATGTGCCAACTGATATTCCTGTCATTATTGTCCCAGATACTTTGGCAGCCTATCAACAATTAGCCAATTACTACCTTAACCAGGTTAACCCTAAAGTTGTCGCCGTTTCTGGTTCAAATGGTAAAACAACTACCAAAGATTTTATCGCTGCAATTGGTCAAAAAAAGTATCGTACTGTTAAAACACCAGCTAATTTCAATAATGAAATTGGGGTTCCGCAAACAATTTTATCAATGCCAAATGATACTGAACTATTAGTCATCGAAATTGGTATGGATCACCCTGGTGATTTAGATTTTCTATCAAAGCTTGTTGAACCTGATATCGCTTTATTGACCATGATTGGTGAAGCGCACATTGAATTTTTCAAGACACGTGCGCGTATTGCTGACGGAAAGATGGAAATCATTAACGGCTTGAAGAAAAATGGTCATTTAGTCTTTAACGGTGACGAGCCCTTGCTTAATGAACGCGTTGCACAACACGCTACGCTAAATTATGATTCATTCGGTTTAACAAATAGCAACGACCTATTCGCTAGTGAAATTGAAATGACCCCTTTACAGGCTAGTTTCGTCACAAATCAAAGCACACAACGTTTTACAATTCCATTAACTGGTAAATACAACGTTGCCAATGCTTTAGCCGCTATTAGTGTTGGTCATCTATTAAATATTACTGATGAACAAATTGCAACTGCCCTATTAGATGCACCGATTACTGAAAACCGTACTGAATGGTTAGTTGGTAATTTTGGCGGCAAAATTCTATCTGATGTTTATAATTCTAATCCAACTGCAGCTAAAGAAGTCTTGAATTTCTTTGCTGAAGTTCCAACTACTGGTCACCGATTTGCCGTAATTGGTGACATGTTACAACTTGGCGAAGCTTCAGCAGCTTTACATGCTAGCGTCGCTGATAGTTTAGATCCTGATAAAATTCAACGTGTTTATCTTGTCGGCGAAGAAATTGCACCATTAGAAGATGTCTTACGTGACATCTATCCAGCTGGTAGTGTTAAACGTTATGCTATCGACGACCAAGAAACACTACTAAAAGATTTATTAAATGATCTTTCTGCTAACGATATGATCATGTTGAAAGGATCACACGGTGTTCACCTTGAAAATATTGTAAAACAGATGACAACTAATTAAATATACTAAATAAGCCACCCTAATTTAAAATTAAGGTGGCTTATTTTTTTAATCTAGATTAAAGTATGACTTTAAATATGCTGCAACTCCGTCTTCAGTGTTACTTAGCGTTTCAGCTGTGGCGACTTTCTTTATTTTAGGAATCGCGTTCCCCATCGCAACACCGACACCAACTTGTTCAATCATCTCATAGTCATTTTCTTCATCCCCAAATGCCATTACATTTTCAAGTGATTCATCAAAATGAGCCATTAGTTGCGTCAATCCTCGCGCCTTGTTAACATCCTTTGGTAAAAATTCTAATAATTCTGGACGTGAAGGGACAATATGTAACATATCAGTTAAAGCCCCTGGCAAACCTGCGCGTACTTCCTTTATCTTATCAGCCGGCGCTGAGCATACCACTTTACCAAAATTTTGATTATCTGGTAATTCGTCAAATGTGACATCTGAAAAATTCAATGCATTGCCCATAAAATCTTCATAATCAGATTTACCTAATGCTGTCAATGAATACACCTGATCCGGCCCAATAACATCAAGTGGGTAATTTCTTACTTGTGCATCAGCATACAAAGCAGCAACATTTGTTTTATTTAAAGTTGTTTGATCTAAAACAGTTTGCGTTTGATTATGTTGTACCAAACCACCATTAAAAGTAATTGCATAATCTCCTGCTTCAAATAATGCCAGTTGTTTTAATAATTTTTGAATTCCTTGGATTGGCCGACCAGTACATAAAACAATCCGCTTACCATCATGATGCAGCTGTTTTAAAACCCGTTCATTTTCACTTGAAATCTCTTTATTAGCGTTCAATAAGGTATTATCTAAATCTAATGCAATGGTTGTTATCATATTTTCCACCCTCTTAATTATTTATTATTACCAATCCTATTATAACAATAAACGGCCTGTACTAAAGGCCACCAAATTCAATAAGAATTTAGTGGCCTCAAACATAACTATTTAAACTAATATTTTTGCCTTATTTTGTAAAACGCAAAACAGCTATTAATCATTAAACTGACTTAATATAATTAACACCATCAGCAGCTGGTGCCTTTGATTTAGCAAAGAAGATAACCAAAATTAACACGGTAAATACATAAGGCGCAATTTGTAGATAAACAGCTGGAATTTGATTAACAACTGGTAATTGTGCGCCAACGATGGCCATTGATTGTGAGAAACCGAAGAACAAAGCTGCGGCCATAGCCCCAACAGGATTCCAACGCCCAAATATCATTGCGGCCATTGACATGTAACCTTGCCCCACAATGGTTGACGCTGAAAAATTACCGGCAATTGATTGTGCAAACAAGGCACCACCAATACCACCTAAGATACCTGAAATTAAGACACCTGAATAGCGCAAAGCATAAACATTTAACCCTAAAGTATCAGATGCTTGTGGATTTTCACCCACTGAACGCAAACGTAATCCAAAACGCGTTTTAAACAATAGCCATGAAGCAACAAAAGCAATTGCAATTGCTACCCAGGCTGTTGATGATGTTTTTGTAAACAACACTGGACCAATGAATGGAATTTTGCTTAACCCAGGAACATTCCAATAACCAAAGTTTTCTGAAATCATTGATGTTTGACCCTTACCATACATCAACTTAATAATGTAGACACCCAAGGCAGGAGCCATCAAGTTCATAACCGTACCTGACACAATGTGATCAGCACGTAATGTAATAGTTGCCACAGCATGAATTAACGAGAACACCAAGCCGACAACGGCACCAGCAATCAACCCCAACCATGGTGTTGCGCTACCAAACTGATCAGCAAAACTAAGATTAAAGACAACTCCAGCAAAGGCTCCCATAATCATGGTTCCTTCAAGTCCCACGTTAACGATACCTGAACGTTCTGAGAAAGTTCCACCTAGCGCAGTAAAGATTAACGGCGCTGAGTAAACCAATGTACTTGAAATCACTAATTGTAAAATCGTTTCCACACTCATGATTACTTGGCCTCCTTTTTGTTAAGTTTTGTTGTTTTTTTATTCTTATCTTTTTTACGCTTTGATTTGCTATCGTCTTCATCAAGTTTAACCAAAATTAAACGAATTAAGTAGTTAGCACCAATGAAGAAAATAATAGCTGCTGTAACAACTGAAACCAATTCAGTTGGTACACCGGTAGCCAATGGCATTCCAAGACCACCAACGGATAGAACTGAAAACAAAAAGGCGGCAAACAAAATACCTATAAATGAACCCGATGCTAGCAATGCAACGGCCATACCATCATAACCAACTTGTGGTGCTGATGATTGTGAGAAGATATTTAGATAAGTTCCCAAGCCTTCAGTTGCACCAGCTAAGCCAGCTAATGTACCAGAAATAGTCATTGCCATAATAGCATTACGCTTAGCTGACATACCTGCATATCGAGCTGCATCCGGATTCAAACCAACAGCTTGAATTTCAAATCCTAACGTGGTCCGTTTCATCACAAACCAAATACCAAATAAAGCGACAACTGCAATGATAAACCCAATGTTAAATCGTGACCCGCCTGTTAAGTTAGACAAAAAATCCCAGCGTAATGAATCCGTTGTCGATAATGTTTTAGTCATATCCGTTGTGGCCATCAATTTTTGTGGCAAACCTTGAACAACTGCATTACCACCATACAAAACAATATAATTTAACATAATTGTTGTAATAACTTCTGAAGCCCCAAATTGCGCACGTAACCAACCTGGAATAAAGCCCATTACGGCTCCACCTGCTGCACCAATAATGACAGCAGCTGGAATCAAAATCCAAGGATTCATACCTTGATTAGCTAATACAAACCAAGTTGATGCAATCCAACCTACCCAAACTTGACCAGAAAGTCCAATGTTAAAGAACCCAGCTGATTGGGCAACCAAAAAACCAGCTGCCGTCAAGATTAATGGGGTCATTGCGCGTAAGACTTCACCAATATTTAATGAAGATCCTAAGGCCGATTGAACGAGACTAACATACCCAGTAACTGGATTAAATCCTGAAATAAGCATAATCACCGCACCAACTATCAAACCAAAGAAGACAGCTAAGCCGGCAACGAGCCCTGTACTATATGAATTAATTTTATTCACGAGATTATTCTCCTGCTAATTGTGCCCGAGCTTGATCTAATGACATCCCTGCCATTAACAATCCTAACTCATTTTTTGAAGTTTCATTTGCGTTCACAATACCTGTTATTTCACCGTGTGAAATAACAGCAATACGATCGGCAACATTCAAAATTTCATCTAATTCAAAACTCACTAACATGACTGCTTTATCTGCATCACGTTGATTAATTAATTGTTGATGAATATATTCAATGGCCCCGACATCCAACCCACGTGTTGGTTGCGCTGCTATCACAAAATCTGCATCACGATCTAATTCACGAGCGATAATAGCTTTTTGCTGATTACCACCCGACAATGAACCAGCTGTTACTAATTCATTAACCGTACGCACATCAAACTTCTCAATCAAATCACGAGCATGTTGATTAATGGCATTGTAATCAAGAACACCCATTTTTGAAAGTGGTCGTTTATAATATGTTTGCAAGGCAATATTTTCAGCTAAAGTCATGTCTAATTCCAAGCCAAAACGATGCCGGTCCTCTGGAATATGAGCAACGCCAGCTTCCGTTATCTGACGCGGCTTTTTATTTGTAATATTTTTCCCGTGTAGCACAACTTTTCCAGAAGTAACTGGCATCAAGCCCGTAATGGCTGAAATAAGTTCAGATTGTCCATTACCGTCAATCCCTGCAATTCCCAAAACTTCACCAGCTTTAAAATCAAGGCTTAAATCTTTAACAGCTGCTATACCACGGCTATCTTTAACTGTTAGGTGCTCTAATGAGACTACTGTATTCTTAGGGTTCGCCGGTGTTTTTGCTGTATCATATAGTGATACGGAACGTCCAACCATGATATCAGCCAATTCTTGTGATGACACCCCAGCAACTGGAAATGAATCAATTGATTTACCACGACGAATAACTGTCACTTGATCAGCAACTGCTTTAATTTCATCTAATTTATGTGTAATCAAGATAACTGATTTACCTTCAGCTGCTAAATGACGCATAATGTTCATCAATTCATCAATTTCTTGTGGTGTCAGTACTGCTGTCGGCTCATCAAAAATCAAAATATCAGCGCCACGATATAATGTTTTTAAAATTTCAACACGTTGTTGCATCCCCACTGAAATATCACCAGCTAAGGCTTGTGGATCGACATCTAAGCCGTATTGTTCTGATAAATTTTTAATATCCTGTGTCGCTTTTTTGATATTTAGGTTCATACCGTTAACAGGCTCTGACCCTAACACGATATTTTCAGTTACTGTAAAAGCATCAATCAACATAAAATGTTGGTGGACCATCCCTATACCTAATTCGGCTGCTTTTGCAGGACTATCAACAATTGTTTTTTGACCATTAATTAAAATATCACCTGAAGTGGGCTGTAATAAACCAGATAACTGATTCATTAAAGTTGACTTACCCGCACCATTTTCACCAAGTAAGGCATGAATTTGACCACGTCTTACTTGTAAGTTAATGTCATCATTTGCTCGAAACTCACCGAATTGTTTCACGATATTGTGCATCTCAAGCACAATTGGCTCATCTGCCATATTTTCTTTCTCCCTGAAAAAATTTCTAACTTACCGATCATAAACTCAATATATAAGAGTCATTTTACATATATTCAAGTCGTTTTACTAGTATCCAACACAAAATAATTCGCCTTTTAATATTCTTGTTACATAACTTTTATAATATGCTAACTAACAGTCAAAAAAGCCGAACATTAATTTGTTCCGCTTTTTTGACAAATTATTATGACTAATGTTCTTAATTTACCTTACTAGGTACCTTAACTTCATCAGATTTTACAGCATCTTCAGCTTTTTGAACTGCTTGCTTTTCTTTATCATTCAAATTAGCTGTTGTTAATCCTACACCATTATTCTTCAAACCAAATGTAACAGTCTTACCACCAGGGAAATCACCCTTCATTGCTTGGTTGGCAATTTTAACAATTGAACTTGGAATTTTCTTAACTGCTGAAGCCATGGTTAAGTTAGATGCATCACCATTCTTAGCCTTGTATGCACCTTGATCTTTTTGATCCATATCCACACCAATTACCCAGGCTTTGTTTTTATCATTGGCAGGTAGTTTTGTATCAATATCTTTAGCGGCTGTAAACACTGAATTTCCAGCTGGTCCAGCAGCTTGGAAAATAATATGTGAACCAGATGTATACATCGCATCAGCAATTGTTTTTGATTTAGCCGTGTCCGTAAATGATTCAATATATTGCACATCAACCTTCATATTTGGATCAACAGACTTAACACCTGCAGTATAACCTGCTTGGAACGCTTTAATTGTTGCTGAACTCATACCACCAATAAAGCCAACCTTATTGTCACCTAATTCTTGTGCTTTTGTTGCTGCAGCAACACCTGCTAAGTATGATGCTTCGTGTTGTTTAAACATCATTGATGCCACATTTTTCAATGGTTTCTTCGCAACATCATCAATCAACACATAGTTAGTCTTTTTATTTTTTGATGCTGAATCAACCAAAGCATCATTTGTTGCATAACCAACTCCAATTAGCAAATTATAGTTAGCTGAAACTCCTTGTTGGAAGTTAGGTGCAAAATCAGCATTTGTTTTTGAAGCAAAATAATTGTAACCGTCTTTACCTTTAGTTAAATCATGTGATTTACCCCAATCAGTAACACCTTTCCAGGCCGATTGGTTGAATGAGCGATCATCCACACCGCCAACATCAGTTACCATGGCAACTGAAAAATCTTTTTTATCAGTACTTGTGTCCTTATTACCCAGTACCGTTGCACCAACACCAGCTATAATAACAACTGCAACTCCACCAATTACTAAATTACGACGTGAAACCATGTTTCATTCTCCTCAACTTTCATGCATCACTATTTGCTTAATTCGTTTGGTTAACAATTCGGTTAACAAAACGTTTATCGTTAATTTCTTTGACTAGTATAGCTTGTCACGCCGTCATGTGCAATCTATTATTGTTAGTTTTTTATAACATTAGTAAAACGTTTTACATGGTTTTATCCTGTTTATTAAATAAAAAAGCGAATAAACCACACTACGAAATTAAAAATGTTTGGCATAAAACGTTTTAATTTCGTAGTGTGTTATTTTCTTAACGTTACTATTCGTTAATTTTTTTGTTTACAATTAGATAACAAATAATTTTTATGTTCTTTCTCATGCGTTTAATCCATTAGTTATCGACATGCCTCCTCACGTGTTATTTTTTTAAAACATGCGTATAATGAGAAATAGTTATTAAAAATTTAAGGAGTACATACGTGAACGATTTAAAAGCATTATTTAAACGAGTAGATGTTCAAAAGTTAATTGCTTTAATTTTTATTTTAGCTATTTTATACGTTATCAAAGATTTAATTAGCATTGTCCTCTTAACCATTATTTTTAGTTACTTAGCGATTAAAAGCGCTACTAAAATTAAGCAATGGACTAAAATCCCCTATGGTTTTTCTGTTTTACTTTTCTTTATCGTCTGTTTAGTTGTTTTGGGAATGTCGATTACCTTTATCATGCCAACCTTGATTGAACAATTTGCGGTTATTCCTGATGAAGTGATGAAATTTATTCAAAACTTTCCTGATGTCAAAAAGTATCTAGACGAAACATATCAGAATTTGGATTTGTTAACTGAAGTGACTAAAAATTGGCAAACACTATTGGCAAGTGGTTTAGATACCATTACGGCTATTAGTGGTGTCCTATCAAAAATTGCCTTATCTATCTTTTTGAGTTTTATTTGTGCCATTTCATGGACCAAGCTTCAAAAATTTGGCACTAAGTTTTTAAACTCAGAATATCCTGTTTTTTTCAAACATGTTTACGATCTAAGTAGTACTTTTATTCTCATTTTAGGTAGTGTCATTGAGGTGCAGTTAACGATTGCTTTTATTAACACAATCCTAATGGTGATTGGTTTGAGCTTGATTAAAGTGCCAAGTATTATGGTGATGGCTTTATTGATTTTTATTTTAGGTCTAATCCCAATTGCCGGTGTGATTATTTCATTAATTCCGTTAAGCATTATTTCATTTGCTGCCTTGAGTTGGACGGGTATGTTTGAAGTTTGGGCTTTAGTTGCTGTTATCCATTTGTTTGAGTCGTACTTTTTGCATCCACGTTTGATGGCTAATCGTACCGAGTTACCAATCTTTTTGACCTTTGCAACCATCATTGTCATGGAACACTTGTTAGGTGCATGGGGATTAATCATTGGTATTCCAATTGTGGCATTCATTTTAAGTATCTTAGGTGTACAAGATGCACCTGTTGGTAAACCAAAAGACATTAATGCAAAACAAAAAGCTCAAGATTGACATCACGTCGCTCCCAAGCTTTTATTACCAGGATAGATAACTATCCTGGTTTTTTTATTTAAACAAATAATGATAGAACAAGCACTGATCCTAAACCAGCTACTGCCAACACACTAGTCAAAGTTGTCCATGATAATAATGTTTCCTTTAGTGATAAGCCAAAGTACTCCTTGATCATCCAGAAACCAGCATCATTAACGTGATCAGCAAAGACTGAACCAGCACCAATTGCCAAGACAATCAAAGCAGGGTTAATAGTTGATGAAGCAACTAATGGTGCAATCAACCCAGCAGCTGTAATTCCAGCAACAGTTGAAGAACCTAGACTAACACGCAAAACAGCCGTGATTAACCAAGCAGCAATAATTGGTGACATTGAAGTACCAGCAAATAATGCTGAGACATAATCTGAAATACCACCTTCGATAAGTACCTCTTTCAAGGCACCACCACCACCAATGATTAGTAGCATCATCGCAATTTGCTTAATTGATTCTGTCAAAGTATTACCAATATCTGTCATCTTAACATGGCGCATCACACCCATTGTGAATACAGCAAAGATTAATGACAATAACATAGCAATATCTGGACTACCAATAAATGTGATTGTTTGACCAATAACTGACTTAGTAGACAAGAATGGTTCTAAAATTGTAGCAATTCCAATCAAGATAACAGGCATCATTGATGTTAAGATACTAATACCAAAACCTGGTGTTTCTTCAATCTTAAATGTCTTGAATTCCCCAAAAACGTTTGGTGTTTCCTTATGATAAACACTTGGATATACTTTTTTCAAAACAATATTGAAAATAGGTCCTGCGATAATAATAGTTGGAATAGCTGCAATAATTCCAAGTAGCAAAACTTGACCAATACTTGCATTAAATACCCCTGCAACAGCTGTTGGTGCCGGATGAGGTGGCAAGAATGCATGCGCTGTATTCAGCGTGGCAGCCATTGGAATACCAAGGTATAGTAATGGAATTTTAAGCTCGCTGGCAATCACAAACAAAATTGGTAGCAATACAACTAAACCAACTTCAAAGAATAGTGCAATTCCAACAATAAATGAAGCTAGAATGATGGCAATTTGAATTTGCTTGCGACCAAATTTTTGAATCAAAGTATTTGCAATTCTGTACCCACCACCAGTATCAGAAACCAACTTTCCGATCATTGATCCAAGACCAAAAACAATTGCTAAATGGCCTAACTGACCACCAATTCCTGTTTCAATAGCTGGGCCAATTTTATCGACCGGAATTCCCAACACAAGTGCTAAAAATACAGCTGTCACTAACAATGAGACATAGGTGTTTAGTTTGAATTTGACAATTAATAAAATCAATAAAACAATGCCTACGAAAACCCAAAATAATGGCATAATAATTTCTCCTTAAGATAACGATTAAAATATCAATAAAGTATTAATAATACCGTTCACAATCAAAACGGTACATTTAATTGTAATCGCTTTCAGGAATTTTGACTAGCCCTTATACACATTAATTTTATCTAATTTTTGCCCCATAATTAAATACTTGATTGAATGTGTCCTCTCCACTTTCATGAGAAACAGTTACTTTACTTTAACGTAGTAGATAACCACCATCAACTGGTAGTGTAACACCTGTCACATAACTAGCAGCGTCACTTGCCAAAAATACTACGACTCCCATTAATTCAGAAGGATCTGCCCAATGACCTGCTGGAATATGATTCAAAATTTCAGGTCCACGTACTGGGTCTTCTTGCAATGGTTTAGTCATGTCAGTATTTACATATCCTGGTGCAATCGCATTGACTTGAATGTTATGCGCAGCTAACGCATCTGCATAAGCCTTTGTCAACCCAACAACCCCATGCTTGCTGGCTGCGTATGGATAAATGAATTTTCCTGCCCGATATGCTTGCATTGATGCAATATTAATAATCTTGCCACTTTCTTGTGTTGCCATCACTTTAGCAACAGCTTGTGATAAGTAATATAGGGCATTTAAATTCAAATTAATAACTTTATTCCAATCTTCTTTGGGAAATTCATCCCATTCATGACGGATTGTCATACCAGCATTGTTAACTAAAATATCAATTTTACCAAAAACTGTCGTTGCATAAGCGACAATTTTATCAGCTGCCTCATCTGCTGTTATATCAATCGCTAAAAATTCAGCACGATGTCCTGTTACTTTAGCATGGGCTTTAATATCATCCCACCCCTTTTGCGAACGTGAAATCACTAAAACATCTGCGCCAGCTGTACTAAGCGCCTTTGTATAATATTGCCCCAATCCTGAAGCACCACCCGTAATAATAGCGACTTTTCCAGTCAAATCAAACTGTTGCATGCTAAATATTTCTTGTGTCATCCTTTATTTCCCCTCTTTATTTAAACATATACGACTTCAAACACTTCACAAATACAAGGTATTTGTTCATTAAAGCGACGCCCGACACTAGCATATTCTGCTTTAAAAAAGGCTTCATGAACTTGGCGCCAATACGCTAACGAACGATCTCCCTCACCCTCATGGTAGGCATGCTCAGCTGAAACTAAATTATAAGGCATTATCTCAACAACTTTCGTTTCCGTAATACAGACTGGTTGTTGCTGTCCATCTAAAATTATATTATATTCACCAACGTATGGTCGCGCTTCGTTTGGCTCATATAAATCAGCTGCAGATGTTGTAGCCGTCTTAAGACCACAACGCGTTAACTCAGACAATTCATCTGCCATTGCTGGGTTATCCCCATATGACCAAGCAGAATAGGCTGTTGCTGACGATATTCCCTGTCGTTCACAAAATTTTTGCCAATATTGTGTGATTTTGCTGTTATTCAACATTGTACCCTCCCTTCCATGAAGTTATTATAACTTGTTTTTACTCATTATATTTCACTAAATAAAAATGAGGCTATCATCAAATTAATGATAGCCTCCTAAAAATTAATGAACCCTGCTTAAGCTTACTTCGCTTTATAATGATAAATCATCGCATTAAAGTCTGAAAATACTGCTGGTTCATAAATGCCAGCATGCATTAATTCATCCCCACCGAATTCATCACCCGTAGCAACATCTTCATACACTTTGTCAGCATCCAAATCCACTAACTTCAACATCTTATTTTCTGGTTGAGCTTGTGACAAAATATTAAATGAGAATACTAAAGCTTCATTTTTATCATCACTAACAAACATCCAAGCACAACGATTACCCTCATTCGGATCGATCAAGCGACTATATTGCCCATATTGCACTAGTTGACGCATTTGCTTATACTGTGCAACTTGTTCTTTAACAGCTTGTTTTTCATCGTCTGTCATCTGGGTTAGATCCAATTCGTAACCAAAGACACTACTCATCGCAACAGCACCTCGAGTTTGCAAAGAAGTATAGCGACCAGTTTGCTGATTTGGTGCCTCTGAAACATGTGACGTAAAGGATGAAATTGGATAGGCTAGTGATGTACCATATTGGATTTTCATACGTGCAACCGCATCTGTATTATCACTTGTCCAAGATTGCGGCATGTAGTACATGAACCCAGCATCAATACGACCACCGCCGCCTGAACAACCTTCCCATAAAATATCAGGATATTCAGTCGTTAATTCTTCTAATAATTGGTACAATCCCAATACATAGCGATGCATGACTTCTCCCTGGCGACTAGCTGGCAAATCAGTTGCATAAATATCCGTTAAATTACGGTTCATGTCCCACTTTACGTAATCAATATCTGTATTATCAAAGATTGCTTTCATTTGACTATGAATATTTTCACGAACTTCTGGTCGTCCAATATCTAATACAAATTGATTGCGAGATGGGCTCGGTGTGCGATTTGGCACTTTAAGCATATATTCTGGATGATTTTTATACAAATCGGAATCAATTGAAATCATTTCTGGTTCAAACCAAATACCAAATTGTAAATCACGTTCATGAATATAATTTGCGAAATGTTGCAGTCCTTGTGGGAATTTTTTGGCAAGCACCTGCCAATCTCCTAATGAGGTATTGTCATCATCACGGTGGCCAAACCAACCGTCATCAAGCACAAACATCTCAATTCCCATATCCTTTGCTTCATCAACAATTGGTTGTAGTCTTGCTTCATCAAAATCCATGAAAGTTGCTTCCCAATTATTAACAACAATTGGTCGTACTGAATTTTTGTATTTACTACGAACCATTCGTTGCTGTAATAAATTATGCAATGCTTGACTCATACCATTCAAACCAGTATTTGAGTAGGTCATAATTACTTCAGGTGCTTGGAAACTATCTTTAGCAGCCACTTCCCAATCAAATTGATCATCATTAATCCCGACAGCAATCCGATAAGTACCATACGGATCCTTGCTGACCTCTTCTTTATGATTTCCAGAATATACAAAGCTTAAGCCAACAACTTCACCTTTAAATTCATTAGTCTGTGTATCTGCAATGGCAATAAAATTATTCATATGATGACTTGTTGTGCCACGTCGACTTTGGAATGTTTTTGTACCAAATGTGATTGGCTCACGATTGATATTCCGTTCATTGGCATGGCCCCCAAGTAAGGAAATAACATCTTTTTCACCAACAGGTAAATCAATCATCATTGATGCAATTTTTTCTAGATGAACCGCCTGCTCACCATTATTAATGATTTGAACAGACCGTGTGATAACTGGTCGTTGTCGATAAATCGTATAGCGCATTGCCAAGGTTAGCTGACTGACCTCATCTACTAAGTTAACCGTTAATGTTTGCGCTTCATGCTCATCTACCACATATGTTGCTGGTAATCCAGCTAACGTGGGCTTACCATCTGAAATTGTATAGTCTTGATATTTAAAAAATGCTGACCGGCTACCATCTGCTTGCCGAACTACAAGCGCTGGCGTTCTAAAATCACCATCTCCCTCATAACTATATTCACGCAAAATTGCATCTAATGAATAGGTACGATCTGATGATTTGGGTAAATTACCCGAAAAGCCACGATCAAGTCTAGGGCTCTTAAGATGGCCATGATACTGTTTGATTCGTTGGCCATAATACAAGTGCGCTAAAACCCCGCCTGCCTCAATACCGAGTACATATGATATATCGTCGTTATGCAAGTGAAAAGATTGCGTTTTTGTATCAAAATCAATTAAATTACTTTGTGTCATTATTTGCTTACTCCTTTATTATCGTTGGTCGCTTGCTTTAAAGTAAACACCGCTTCACTCACTGCTGTCACTTGCTTATCTACCGGCGTTACGACGTTAAAATCTGTAAAGTTTTGCCAATTCGTTACCACAACAGTTACTGTGTCGTCATACCCTGCTTTTTTAATAGCTGGATCCCAGAATTCAATTAATTGGTCACCTTTTTTAACAGTTTGACCTTCTGTCACCAGACTAACAAAGCCAGTACCATTCATGTGCACTGTACCAAATCCAATATGAATTAATAGTGCAACGCCATCTTCTGAAACCAATCCAACTGCATGACGCGTTGGGAAAACCTGCTTAATTGTTGCATCAAATGGTGCATACACTTTACCATCAGTCGGTTCAACAGCAAATCCTCGACCAACTTGGCCACTCGCAAATGTCTGATCTGACACTGAAGTTAATGGCTTAATTTGACCATCAACAGGTGCTGTTAAAACAATATTTTGTACATTGCGTGTCTCTTCTTGTTCAACCGCAATATTCTTTCCCCATGTCTTAGCCAATTCATCAACGATTTCTGCGTGTCTTTTTTCAGTTAACGTTGACTTACGCCAAAAGATAATGAAAGCAATAATTAACAATACAGCTGGCACACCAAACATCATAAATTTAAATTTGAAGGCACCGCTAGCTGTAATTGATGCTGCTGTTGCCCCAGTTGTCATTCCTGCAATAACAGCTACTTGTCCAACAACACCATTTGAAAGTGCACCACCTAATTTGTCCAATAATGGACGAATTGACAATGTTAATGACTCATCACGATGGCCTAATTTTAGCTGACCATATTCAACTGAATCTGAAATAATCATCAATACAACCAAGAAGATAACTGCTTGTGGTACTTGGAACATTTCAGCTGCAACAATGACCATTGCAAATGACTTACCAGCTAATGAGAATAACAATAGTCCTGCCAACATAATCCCAATACATGTCGCAAATACTCGGCGTCGATTAAACCGATCCACTAACTTTGGGAAAATTGAAACAGAAATTAAACTAATGACGATATTAACACCTTGGAAAATTGAAAATAGGGTTGATTTACCCATAATAAATGTAAAGTAGTACAAAACCAACGAATTTTCAATGTTGATACCAATTGCATAGATACCATACGTTAAAGCAATCCACATCAATTGGTCATTTTTTGCCAATGTTGAAAAAATTTGTTTGAAACCAACAGTATCTTTAACATTTTTACGTAAGTCAGACTGCACTTCCTTGGTTCCCAAACCAACAACCCATGACGTTGCAATACCAACTAAAGCAACAATTAACCCAAAGGCAAACCAACCACGTGAATCACCCGTACCGTTGACTTGGTTAACTGAAAAGAACAACACTAATGGCATTACGACAACACCAACAAGGCCACCACCTAGTGTTGATCCGATACGCGCAAATGACGATGTTCGTTCACGTTCTTTTGAATTGAACGATAATGCTGGAATCATTGACCAAAATGCAACATCTTTAAAGGCATAAAAAATATCCATTGTGATGTATAAAATTGCAAAGACAATTAAATATAAATAAGGATGACTTTGGTTCAAACCACCTAAATCAGTAAATAACAAGAGCAACATAATGGATGTAATAGTTCCACCGATTACAACCCATGGTTTAAATTGTCCAAAACGTGTTTTGGTACGATCAATCCAATTACCAATAAATGGATCAATAATTAACTCCACAACACGTAAAATCGTAATAATCGCCGTGATATACATAATCATGCGATCATTTTGTGCCTTATCCCCTGTATTAAACAAGTGAGTTGTCACAAACATGATGAAGTATGTTGATAATGCCCCATAAAAAACATCATTACCGAATGCACCGAATGCATAAGAAATTCGTGAAATTGCTTTTTGCATTGGACTTTGTTTAGCCAGATCGTTAACTTTTTCCATAATACTTCCCCTAAGATTTATTAAAACAGTGCACATAAACAAGTAATTTCAGTTTTGTTTACTTGTTTACTAATCAATACCTAGATTGTAACCGCTTTCTTTTTAAAAATCAACTTATTTTAAAAAAAGCCTAAGACAGGAATTATCCTATCTTAGGCTTTTAAAATGATAAACAAATGTTTTTTTATTTACATACTCTCTCGTATTATTAATTTTGAATTAATAGTTAATTGAATTGCAGATTCACGATCACCAACTAATTTTTCACGCGCTAAGTTAATGGCTTCCTTCCCCATTTCTTTAGTTGCTGGTCGCACTGTTGTTAATGACGGATACAAATATTCAGACATTTCGATGCCGTCAAAACTTACGACTGCAATATCATCTGGTATTTTATAAGTCATTTCTTGAATGACACGATAAATACCAATTGCTTGTAAATCATTACTTGCAAAAATTGCCGTTGGGCGCTCTGCTTGTTGCAAGATTTTTTTCGTCACCTGCATCGCGTCTTCGGATGTCCAATTGGTAATATAGGTATCTTTGTATGCTTCTAATTGATGTAACGTCATCCAATCTAAATAGGCTTGATGACGTACATCCAATAATTCACTTTTTTCAATTCGTTGCTCTCCAACTAGCTTTTTTTCACCACCAATAAAGGTAATTTGCCGATGACCTTTAGCAAAAAGTAAATCTAATAATCGTTTTGTTTGGCGACCAAAATCATTTTGAATAACATCATAATTATCAAAAATACGATTATCATCAATAATCACAACACTTTTATTATATTGATAAATTTTTGCCAACACATCATTGGTTAGCACGCCCACAACGATAACTGCACCATAAACCGCCAAATTTTGCCAATCAACATTATTATTTGCAGGAAGTCTAATACTATCTGCAATTTTCATGCCCCACAGGGTTGCTTGCTCATTGATACCAGCTAATATTTCTTGAAAATAAGGGTCTGCTAATTCTTCTTGTGCTGTTAAAGCTGTCACAATTGCTAAGTGTAATTTGTCTTGATGATTGCGGTTAGCAACATTCGCTAATTTATAATGTAATTGATTCGCGATTTGCCAAACGCGATTACGCGTACCATCTGATACCGAAAAACTCGGATCTTGATTTAATATTCTGGAAACTGTTGCTTTTGAAACACCAGCTAATGTTGCAATATCTTGAATACTTGCCATATTTATCCCCTACTACCTTATTAATTAAGATAATATTACCATTTTTGACGTAATTAGATATTTATTTCATATCTCTTTAAATATTGTGAACTTTTTCACTTTATCTATAAACAAGTTTTTGTTATACTTTAGTTGTTTTTAATAACGTACATTTTCAGGGGGATAAACATTATGAAAGCAGCAGTTGTCAGAGATAATTGTGACGGATATGTCGACATTAAAGAAGTCACATTACGAGAATTAAAATATGGTGAAGCACTCATTAAAATGGAATATTGTGGCTTATGTCACACAGACTTACATGTCGCTGCAGGTGATTTTGGTAAAGTACCTGGTCGTATTATTGGTCATGAAGGCGTCGGTAAAGTCATTCAATTAGCTGACGGTGCCGATAATCTTGCCATTGGTGATCGCGTTTCCATTGCTTGGTTTTATCGTGGTTGTGGTCACTGCGAATATTGTACAACAGGCCGTGAAACATTATGTCGTAATGTTGAAAATTCAGGATTTACTGTTGATGGTGCAATGGCTGAAGAATGCATTGTTCCTGCTTCTTATGCCGTTAAAGTCCCCGCAGGTCTTGATCCCATTGAAGCAACCTCACTCACCTGTGCTGGTGTTACAGTTTATAAAGGGCTAAAAACTGGTCATGTACAACCTGGCCAATGGGTAGAAATTGTTGGTGCTGGTGGACTAGGTAATCTAGCCGTTCAATATGCCCATCATGTTTTTGGTGCCCACGTTGCAGCTGTTGACATTGATGACGAAAAATTAGTTGCCACCAAAATATTAGGTGCCGATTTAACCATTAATTCAAAAAAGGAAGATGCTTCAAAAATTCTCCAAGATAAAGTTGGTGGCGTTCATAGTGCACTGATTACTGCTGTCAATTCTGAATCGTTTACGACAGCCGTTAATGCCTTACGTCCTGATGGTACCTTAGTCGCTATCGCCTTACCTAAAGGAGACATGGGATTAAACATCTCTAAAACCGTTCTTGATGGCATTAAAGTCGCTGGCTCATTAGTAGGAACTCGCCAAGACCTGGCCGAAGCTTTCCAATTTGGTGCTGAACATAACGTCAAGCCAATTGTTAAAACGCGATCATTATCTGAAATTAATGATATCATTGATGAAATGAAAAATAATCAAATTATTGGCCGCATGGTAATTGACTTCACTCATTAACTTATCTATTACTAACTATCATAAGACCCATATCAATAGACTAATATAAAAGTAGCAAATCAATGAAGTGGATTTGCTACTTTTTATATATTCTTTTAGATACCACCATCAGCCTCAGCCATTAAAAGCAATCGAATCAATTAGTTAAAACAGTCTTATAGCATGTATTTTTATATAAAATATATGCATTATAAAATTTATCTAATTTGCATAATACATAATTAACAGTATAATGACTTATATAGATGAACAAAATCTATATACTGTGTAATCAACAAATTAAAAATGGGGGAATACAATGAACGATAAGTTATCAACACAAGCAGGACAACCTTGGGCCAATAATCAACATAGTTTAACGGCTGGACAACGTGGCCCTGTCTTAATGCAAGACTATCAATTGCTAGAAAAATTAGCACATTTTGATCGTGAACGTATACCCGAACGCGTAGTTCATGCTAAGGGGGCTGGTGCCAAAGGTGTCTTTAAATTGACCCATGATATGAGTCAATTTACCAAAGCAAATTTGTTCAATGGGGAAAACAAAGAAACACCTCTCGCTGTTCGCTTCTCCTCAGTTGCGGGTGAATCTGGTTATCCTGACACAATTCGTGATGTTCACGGCTTTTCTATTAAATTTTATACAGAAGAAGGTAATTACGACATTGTTGGTAACAATACACCTATCTTCTTTATTAATGACCCACTAAAGTTTCCAGACTTTATTCACTCACAAAAGCGTGACCCACGAACGCATAAACGTGACGTCAATATGCAATTTGATTTTTGGGCACATTCCCCAGAATCAATTCACCAAGTTACCTATCTAATGGGCGATCGTGGTAACCCAGCTAGTTTGCGCACGATGAATGGTTACGGTAGTCACACTTATAAGTGGGTAAACGCTGATGGTGAACAATTCTGGGTAAAGTATCACTTTATCAGCAACCAAGGTGTCTCAAATATGTCCAATGAACTCGCTGCTAAATTAGCTAGCGAAGACACTGATTACCTACAAAACGAAATGTTCAACGCCATTGAAGATGGTGATTACCCTTCATGGACTCTTTCAGTTCAAATCATCCCATATCAAGAAGGTCTAGATTATAAATATGATATTTTTGATGTGACAAAGACAGTGTCTCATAAGGATTATCCGCTTCACGAAGTTGGTGTCATGACATTAACTGCCAATCCTGACAACTATTTTGAAGACGTCGAAGAAATTGCTTTTTCACCTGCTAATTTAGTACCCGGTATCGAAGCTTCAATGGATAAGTTACTACAAGGTCGTTTGTTCTCATACAAAGACGCACAACGTTATCGTTTGGGTGCTAACTATGAACAATTAAAGGCTAACCGTCCACGTAACGAAGTTCATAACTATGCTCGTGATGGATTTATGGCACAAGGCCAGGATGGTAGTGTTAATTACGAGCCAAATACACAAAGTGGACCAACTGAAGATCCCCATGCATCAATTACAGGTGACATGTTCCAAGGCATGACTGGTGCCTATGAACCATATGATACGGATTATTATTCTGCTGCTGGCCGTTTATATAACTTAATGTCTGAAGACGAAAAGCAACGTTTAGTAGACACATTTAAGAGCAATTTGGGTACCATTGATAGTCTTGAAAATAAGCAATTAATGGTCCAACAAATGGCCCGTGCTGATATGGATTATGGTAAGCGTGTTGCTGAGGCAATCGGTGTTAATATCGATGATGTAGAAATTTAGAAATTAGTATAATACCATGTTGCCAAAAACGGACACACTTATCAAAAAGTATGTCCGTTTTTATTGTAATTAATTTTTTCGAATGGCTCGTTGCGTAATCGTCGTTATTTTTTTGATAACTATTTCCGGTTCCTCCTGAGGCAATTTTAATTTATACTGTCCAAGGAAATGCGTTATAAATTGTCCAAGCACTAACTTAACAATATCACTAGGGACAATTTGCGGATCAATATCATCCGTTACATCTAGTAAGTGCTGAATCCGTTTGAAGCCGGGTGTCAGCTTAGGCAGTAACGTCTGTTTTAAATCATCACCAAATTTTTCATCGACTAATATCTGATTTAATAAGATAATACTAACTTGATAATTATCAATTAAAAAATAGTAACGATCACGTACAACATATGCAATCAAATCATCAATTGTCGTTGCATGTTCTTGCACATGATTAATGAATTGTTCACCAAAATTTGGCAACAATTGTTTCATCAATGGCTGCAAGATTGAATTTAACAATATTTTTTTGGTTTTAAAGTGTTTAAAGATTGTTGCTTCACTCAAACCAGCTTCACGTGCAATCATAGCTGTTGAAGTCCCTTGATAGCCCTGCTCAGCAAGTAATTTTATCGTTGCTTTTAAAATTTCCCGTTTACCATTGGGCATATCGGCATGATCTAACCATTCATCAAAATTCTTTCCTACTACATCAGTCATATAACTACACCTTTCGATAACGTTTCAATCCAATTATATTACCAACAGACAAAATAACAATAAATACGACTAACGCCACCAAGTTACCCAAAATATTATTAAAATCGCCACCCTTTAAAATAACCGTATTTAATGCAGAAGCACCATACTTTAGTGGCAAAATTGATGCTAACCATTGTGCCCAAGTGCCCATTGCACTTAATGAAATAAGTCCTGAAAAGAATAATTGCGGAATAACAACAATTGGCATAAATTGCATCATCTGGAATTCCGATTTTGCAAATGTTGAAACAAAAATACCAAATGACAGTGCCACTAACGCAATCAAAATCGTCGTCAACATCACTAACCAAATTGATCCGGCAACCTCAACATGTAACAAAGTTACTGAGAAACCAACAATTAACAAGGTTTGTACAATTGCAACAATTCCATAGCTAATCAAATAAGCAAACACAATATCTGAACGTTTTACTGGTGTTGCTAGTAACCGATCTAATGTTCCCGAAGTACGTTCTTTCAACAATGCCATGCCGGAAATCAAAAAGACAAATAAGAAAATAAAGAAGCCAATCATAATAGGCATCATCTTATCAAAAAATGTTGAATTCCCATCCCCATAATTATAACTATTGTGTATCGTGGGTGATGACATTGATGACTGAATAACTTGTCTACCAGCTGGCAACTTTTCTTGCATTGTTTTAACAGCTTTAGCAAGTTGTGTCATTTTATTTTTGGTTAAAGCACTTTGTAATGCTGCTTTCGTGACATTTGTTTTACCAACATCTGTATTAGCATAAGTAACATACAAGTCACCTGCTTTATTTTCAATAATTGCATCAACTTTTTCATCTGTTAATGCCTTTTTTGCAGTTGTATCATTCTTATACGTCTTAACGCTTACATGATTATTATCATCTAACGTTGTTCGCACGACTCGTTCCACACCAACCGTACCAACTGTTGCATTGTTCGTTGTATTTACGTTGAACACATAAGATAACAAGGCTAATACAACTAATGGTGCAATAAAAATTAACGCTAGCGTTCTTTTATCACGTAATAATTCTTTTAGGACTCGTTTAGATATCGCTAATATACGCATTATTGTTCACCTTCCGCTTTCAAAAATACAGCTTCGATTGAATCTACTTGATAAGCATCTTCCAATTCTTTAGGACTTTTATCAGCAATAATTTTACCGTCTAATAATAAAACAACCCGATCCGTTAACTCCGCTTCATCCATTGCATGAGTGGTTACTAAAATAGTGCGCCCTGCTTCTTTAATGTGATATAACTCTCGCCAAATTTTTCTCTTTAAGCCTGGGTCAATACCAACCGTTGGTTCATCCAAAATAAGCAAATCCGGTTCTCCCAATAACGCAATCGCTAATGACAACCGTCGTTTCATGCCTCCAGAATATCCACTAACTTTTTTAGCAAGATGCTCAGTTAATTCAACAACTTGTGATACATGTTGAATTTCATTTTTAATGACCGCTTTTTTTATACCGTTCATTTGTGCAAAAAAGTATAAGTTTTCATAACCAGTTAACACGTCATACAATGCATCAGCTTGTGCCATATAACCAATATTATTTAGTAACTCACGGTTTGGCATTTGCGTATTAAATACGAGTGCTTGACCCTCATTTGCTTTTTCCATGCCTAAAACAATTTTGATAATGGTTGATTTACCTGCTCCAGAAGGTCCAATCAATCCGACTATTTCCCCCTGCTGAACATTGAAATTGGCTTCTTTTAAAACTGGCTGGTTACCGAAATTCTTTTGTACATTGTTTAAACTAATAATTGTCTTCCCCATGCAAAATATCTCCTCAAATTATTACGTTTTCACAAAGTAAGTAATCACTCACTTACTTATTTGTCTAAAATTCTATCATTTAATTTTTATGTTGTAAACGGTATGTCTTGCATAAAAATAAAAAGAGTAAATACAGAAAATTTACATTTCCATATTTACTCTCAAATAAAATTCATTTTCGCTTCTTAACTAGATACACAATAATAATAATTAAAATAGCCGTCATTATTATCGTCCCAAACCAAGCAAGATTGCCTTTTGCCAAAGGCAGATGCATATTCATCCCGTAGAAGCCCGAAATAATTGGTGGTACTGCCAGAATTAATGACCAAATTGTTAAAAAGCGCATTGTATCATTTAAAGTATTATTCAATAAATTATTATACGTATTCGATAAACGGTCCACCAAGTCAGCTGTATCTTGCGTCATTTGCTGGCTTTGCTTTGTCTCAATCTCAACATCTGCAATCAGATTTCGTTCCTTATCAGTTAAAACTAACTCATCCGTAGCATCATTTGCATTTATTTTTATCTGTTGAATCGCCATTGCATTATTATCGATTGCGGTCGTTAGGTGCACGAGCTGATTACTCAATGAAGATAGCCCCTTAATCTGACGGTTACTTGGATTATTATGGAATTTTGTCAACGCTTCACGGAGTGTATTAATCTCATCAATTTGATCCATATATTGATCATTTAATTGCCACAATAATTGTAATAACACAGTTAAAATGCTCAATGGCTTTGTCCCCATCTGGGCAAACAATTCATGTAATGTCTGATTAACAATATTGGTATTCTCTGGGACTACCGAAATTAACGTTTCTTCTGTCAAAATAAAACTAACTGGTACAACTTGATATTCATTAAGTTGATCATCCTTCACGATAACTTGCCATATCAACATCGCCATTTTCGTTTGATCATTATATTCAAATCGTGAACGTTCTCTAGAATCACGCACATAAGATTCAAACTTACTTGTTAAATGAAATTTTGTTTTTAATTGCTGCATATCTTCATCTGTCGGATCAGTCACATCAATCCAATGCTGACCATTTAACACAACATGTTCTTGATACATAAGCATTTATCCCCTTCTTTAACAACCTTGCATCTTTATTCAGGATGATCCACCTACTACTTCTCTACTGCCAGATTATTTTATACTTGTTCAGCCGTTAATCTAACTATATGACCAAATTGTTTCATCCTACACCTCAACATAACTATACCCGTTCCCACTTCCAGTAACATAGCGATTTCAAAACATTCATAAACAATTTGAATACGATAGGCACTTGCTCTTCCGATTTCTAAAGCACCATCCGTGCACAATATGATAATATCAATTATTTTCCCAAAAATCTGGTATATTTCATCTTTATTTTGCTACCTAACCATTCTGTAATCGTTGGAACAACATACTGGTAAATCATATCGTATACTGCTGTATATTCATTATTTTTTTCTAATACCAAATATTTCTCAACAGCTTTATCCTGTCACACTTAAAATATATACTTGATATTTCAATTCATACAAATATTTGAAAACTATTCTGTTGCTTTATGTAAGGCTACTCTTGATGATTAAATTACCTTACTAAAATTAGTTAAGTAATACTTTCAGGAGGTGACTATTATGTCACAAAAAATGCATTACTTTTTCATGAATACTATCACCAATGGATGAAAATTTATAAAGAGGGAACTGTTCTTAAAATAACCTATGCTAAATATCAACAAACTTACAAACAATTAAAAAAGTTAGTACCAAATTTATGATTAAGCGATTTAAATCAGCAAGTTTATCAAGACTTGTTAAATACTTATGCTGAGACCCATGAAAAACAAACGGTATTAGATGCTCTTGAAGAATGTCTTTTAACCATAGATGCAACAGGAAAAGTTGCTATCGAAGAAACTGTAACGCGACATCATAAAATTAAGTATTTCAATCAACAACAGCTAACAAAACTTCTGAATCAGCTTAACTTAGGTAAAGAACTTTCAATTGATTATTTTTTCCTATTAGTTGCAAAGACTGATCTTCGTTTTAACGAGGACTTAGGAATTACATCTGATGTCTTTGATTTATCACGATTAACCCTTTCTGTAAATAAAACACGGGACTATAAATCAACAAAAGTTTCAATCGCCTCAGTTACTCAACGACTCGGTCATTCAAACATGAATACAACACAAAGAACTTATTTACATGATACACAAGCATTAGAAAATGCCAATACTGATAAAATTATGCGTTACTTAAAAACGCTAATGTGAAATCAATAAACTATTACAAATAGTATTATTTAAGATCATGGATTTTCAAAAAAACATGATTTTTTTGAATCTATTTCCTAAGTCGGGTTAAAATAAAGCGTTAATGTAAAATTTCCTGAAAATTGAATAAACCAACAATCCACTGGTTAAAAGTTATTAGGTTATTTACATTGTCAAGTAGCTTTCCGATTTTCTCTTGCTCTTCTATAGATGACACACTAATCTCATATTTCTTTATGTCTGGAATGCCAAAGTTTGCTAAAATAGTCGACTCAGCATTACAAACATTTACTTCTTTTTTGAACTTTGGAGCCAAAAACGTTTTATTTAGAAAAAAGAGGGCAAAATTTTTATTCATTCGAAAATGAATAGAATAAAAATGATAGTGATAGACAAAAGTCTAGCAACCCAATATTGATATTCGGATTTTGTGATAGTGCATGTTATAGTCATTGAGAAATTAAAAAGGTACCTACTCCGCTTATAATTGCTTTGATGTTTTCATACATTGAATTCCCCCAATTTATTTACGCTAATATAGCGCCTAGTGTATCATTTATCAAAAAAACAGCTCCGTTATCTAATCGCTAGATAATGAATCCGTTTTAATAGGGTTTTATAGGGGCAATTTATATAATAACGGCCTCTTATAATTATTCTTCAAATTCGTATAATTCATTGATTTTTTCAAGTGTTGATTTTATATTTGAATTGAAATAACTAACATTCAGTAATATATCGGTCTTAACACTTGCTCCTAACATAACCTATCTATGGTTTTGTGGCTTAATTTATACGGATAGGCCTTCAAAAGGTTACATAGTATTTAGCTAATTATTGTTTTTTAGTAGAAACTCTATTATACCAAGTTTATCCCACTGAATTTTGTTACCATTATTTGAGATAAACAATTTTTTAATATCAGGACAAACCTTTCTTTCAGTTACTATCCAAAGTTTTGAGATAGGGAGCCACCATTTGGATTGAGAAATTGTTGCCCAGTATCCATCAGGGGACAAACTACTATTTGCTATATTAACAATTTCTGATTCAATGCGTTGATTGGTTTGTTTGCTGTTTTGCTTCAGCAGAACTGTTAAAACCAATACATTAAGGTCTGTTTGGTTTTTCTTTTTTTTGTACGCAGAAAATGCTTTAGATGTTTCTTTAGACGTACCTGCTTTACCCAAGGCATAGAAGTACCATACTTCTAAATCTGTATCAGAAAAGCTCTCTTCAATATAATCTAATTCTGCAAAAAGAGTATTCCAAATTTTGTGTCTAATAATTGGTATTGCAGTAGAAATGGCTGCAGAAATAACCTTGTAAATATGCATGGCTAGTACAGGTTTGACATATGTTACTTTTATTAAAAAAAGCATCAAAGATATCACAACTTTATTGTTCTTAAATTTTATGTTTTTGTTTTTTAATTGTTTTTCAATTATTGATAAGATAGCTTTTGCAGTAGGTATATCGCTTTCTGCAAGTAGATTAATAATAGTTTCTCTTAGGGTATTGTAATCTTCAAACAAAAACTGTTCTATATGTCCGTTTGTAAGAGTTTTTATTATAGGATAACGTTCTAAATGCGCTTGTTTTTGTATTTCAAAACCTTTATAGATTTGAAATTTGCTGTCATTAAAAGATAATTCATATTGCCTGAATAGTTTTATTAAATGGTGCTTTATTAATTCCAAATCAGAATTTCTTTTGGAAAAAAAACGATAATCATCAACATAGCGAGTAAAGTTAATATCTAATTTTAATTTGTTGATTAACTTGAATATTTTTTTATCCAATGATAATTGAAACAATTCTGCGGATATTTTAGAGGAGATTGGCCCCTGTATTATCCCTTTTGTATGTGCATCATTTATTTTTTGATTGTACTCATCCAACCAAAGTAGATAATGTTTAAACGTTTCAGAATCAGTAATCCTAATTTTAGACAATAAATGTGAATATATGTTTTCGAAAAATTTACTTAAATCCATTTGCAAAACATATGAGTATGTTGACTCTATATTAAAACGCTGTAGTTTGCTTTCTTTAAAAAATCTGTTTGTTCCATCGTATCCTATAAAACCAACAGGTATATCGTCTTCAACTGTATCTTCGTCATATAACATAGATGAAAAAAGTCCGTCTCGACCAATTATGGGGGATTCAGAATGACTTGTTTTGCCATTTAAACGTTCTTCAGTAGAGTACAATTTACTAAGCACTGAATTTGCAATAATGAGGGTGTTATATGTAAACATTAATGAATGCTTTATATTTGGTATCGCCATTGGTCTCCAAGAATCATTCATTTTTATCGTAAAAAACTTAATTGATTCAGCAGCCCAGTTATTTCCATAAATATATTCTGGAGGTTTAATTCCATTATTAAGTCTTTTAATTAATTTGGTTGATGACTCTATAGTAAAAAGTGTTTTTTGGGGATTATTCCGCAATTCTTTAATTAATTCATTAGAAGAATATTCAGTGATCAAATTATTAAGCAATGGAGGTAATTGCGTAGAAAACATACCATTCAATAGAGTATATGGATCAGAACTTTGTTCAAATAAATAAGTATCCATTATTTTCACATCCTAACATGGTTAAATTTTATTCTTACCCAAAAATGCCTGGTGGCATTTTTTTAAATTATTAGCGTTGTTCAAAGTTGGTTTGTCGTGCTTATTTTGTTTAGAATTAATAGCTGTAAATTTTTCAATTTTCCTTTCAACAATTAATTGTACTTATTGTGATTGATCCAATAGTTTTTTGCATTGATTTTAATTGTTCATCTGGAAACTTTCTTTGCGAAAGTCATTTGTGTCTTTATTTTCCGGTTTAGTTCATGACCATTAACAATTTTGATTCTGTTTTCAAAGCTTTTATAAGCAATTGATTTAAAATTTCCAAAAGTTTAATTGACTAGCTTCACACAATCAACAATACATCTTGGACACGTGGCATTGATGCTAATAACCGTGCTACTTTAAATGACGTTACTGTTTTACCTGAAACGATTGTATGTCAAACGTAACCGCCTTCTCTCTCAATAAAATCATTATTGTTTATTTCACACATACAATCTAAAATTTTTCGAGTTGCTTGAATTTGATATGACCGCATGACCATCAAATTGTCATTGGCTGCATTTGAAATCATGTTGACGGTAACAAGGCGGTGTAGTGCTGGAATGCCCATTACTTCGTGAATAAATGCCATCATGTCAGTAACATCTTTTCCATTTTCATCTCGCCAACCAAAAACAAAGTCATGATTATATGATCGTTCATTTTTGGGACGCACGAGATAGTGCGCTGAGTGCTGGGATAGAATAAACTGCACCTGTAAAAAAAGAATCCCGTATACATCCCATCACTATCATATTTTTGTAACTATTCAAAGGTAGCGTCCCACCTGCCAGCAGCAGTTATACATCATAGAGTGTCTTATTTTGATTAAGAATATCACGCCAATGATTATGTAATCTATCGACTTTCAATCCTGAATAATTGCTTAAATACTCCCAGCCTTTATTTCCTAATTTTTGAATTACGGCTTGTTCAAACTTATCTCCTGCCATTCTTGATTATCCCTCTAATAATCTTTTTTTATACGCAATCACTTTAATCATTTTACCATAATTCAATTTCTATATTTATGACATTCAAATTTCTCTAATTTGGGGAGCTTTTTAAATGGGAAGCGGCGTTCTATTGAGGAAACATAGCTTACAAATTAATATAATTTTTTATCATATCTAACTTAGATCATCTTGTGAATTTCTATTTCTTGACTCTTCAGAAATTAATTCATTAGCAATATAGGCTGCTGTATCTTCAGATATATCATCTGCCGTATTGTTTTCAACAATGCTACCAACGTATAGCGGAATAGAATTATATTCCACTATTTTGTTAACAAACATCACAAATAAATACCCAAAAGCGATACAGGCAGTGGTATCTTTTATTTTCGAAAATGATAAATATAACGTCACCAAGTGAGAGACAAATTCCTAATCACCTATTGCTAAAGAAAAATAGCCAAATATTAAAAATATTTGTGCAACATCTTCTAGTTCGTACATTATTTTTCCATAAATCGTACCCCTTATATCTCATAAATTGACTCAATGACAAAATTGCCGTGTCTCCTTACTTACATTGTACACACTATTTAATCCCCCTTTACTCATATTTGGAATGCTTTTTTCGAGGAGGTGTTAACCAAGAGAATATCTTTATTCACAATCTTACTTATTTTGAACAAAAGCAATAATAAGTAATTGACAATTTATAATACTTTTTGGAGTCAATTATAATCAGTTTTAACCCAATCCACCTTATCAGCAATCTTCACTACTCAATGTCAATATCACACATCAATATCCATAAACTCTAGCATAGCAACAAAAAATGACCCTACTACCAAATTAGTAAGGCCATTTTATTAGCTAATGACTTAGCTATGATTTCTTTGTATTCTTCTCGAATTCTTTATCGGTGCTTATTAATTCAATGAAAACGTTGATAGCAAGAGGAATACGAGCAACAAGTAGCCTATTTCAAGTGCCATTTAGTGTCAATTTTGAGCAGTCTCCTACACATATTATAATCAACTACTCCAATAAAAGTTGGAACTAACGCAAGATATTTTTCAAACAACCCTATTTCCCTCTATGTTAGTACATTTTTTACCGTTTCAAATTTTTATTCATAGAAAGTTCTACCATCGAAAATATGATAATTTTTTTGACAGTCGTTACAAGTCTCAAAGATACTAAGTACCTCCAAAATCACATTCTCAATGTCTAATCGTTTACCTATTCTTTTGAACATCATCCTCAAGGTACTTAATTGCCAAAACCACTAGTGACAAACACCTACTAAACAAATAATCATAATGATTGGGATCCGTTATATCTTGTTGACTCGTTTCATGGTGTCTAATTCCAAAATTATTACCAATATTGGTTAAATTTTTAAACTCAGAATCAAACATTTCATAAAATTTGGTATTTCCATGAGACATAGCCTCTAAAATTTTATGACTACTTCTTTTTTTATCTAACGCTGTATAATAAGTTTTTAATCTTTCAAAAGCATCCCATATTTTCTCTACTGAATCTTGACGAGCTAAATTATTAGGCGTTCTGTATAAATCAACAGCATCTCTTAAAAGACTACGTAGTCCATCTTCTGGTATCATACTTATTTCCTTATCGAGGCTATCAGTAATGGCACCATCCTTGATTTTTCGTTCAATTATTTTCTTATCGGTAAGTGTATACAACAACCCTATTTCCGTAAAGAAATCATTAACTTCATTTTGAAATATCTTAAACACCCTAGCAGTATTGTAAGTAATAATATATCTATAATTTTTATATTTTCCATTATTCCAATCTTCATCTATATCGCGAATATTTTGTGCATAGAATTCAATTAAATCCAATAATGCAAACTGATCATAATCATCCGTTATTTTAGGAGATGCTATCAATCCCGCTTCATTTCGAAAAAGATTCGGAATTCTGAAATGAATCTCTTTATCATAAGTACTTTCATCAAAATCAATATATCTTTCCCCCGTAAATCCATAATAATTTTCTTGAGGAAATTTTGAAGTCAAATTTTTTCTATACCTACTACACAAATTAAGCAATAATGCATACGCGTCTTCATTTATACTATAAGTACTAATTTTGGGCAATCTTTTCCCATGTCTTTCAGAATATAAGTTCATTCATTTCTCCTAAATTTTCGCATTTAATCTCTCAATTTATTACTAATAATAACTCCAATTAATTTGTATATTTCTATCGTGTAACTGCAAAACCAATCAAATACTATTTAAAAACATCTCTAATCTTCATTAAGCAAACTTAATTCTTGTACATTCAAATTTTGCATTTTATTTCTAGGAAATTTAGCTATTGCAAACTTATTAATAACAGGCTTTAACACAACATTTGCTCCAAGTTCCTTATCTAACTTTTCATTATCTATTATCATTTGTGAAGACACAATACCAAGCCTGTATTCATCTTGAATTTTATATGAACTACTTTTAGTTACCAACATAGCTTCTCCTATTTGCTCTTTATTTACTTAACCATTCAGAATTTACAGTTCAAAATTTACCATTTTCTCTTCATAGTTTTTCAAATATTTTACTTCTCTGGAAAATATATCACTTTTTTCTAAAGCCCCACTGCGTTCACCGGTCATAGCATTCCAAATACGCTGCTTCAATAATTCGATATTAGATTCTGGAATAAAAACAAAATCACGCTTTTTTCTGTTGCTTCCTCGTTATTAATTAATACTTCTGCTATATCATTCCTTAAATAACCATCTTCATCAAAATAATTTTTAGTAACTTTAGTAAAACTAGTTATAAAAGCAGGCAACGCCAATCTAAACTGAAATAATGCACCTTCATAACAATAATTTTTTTAAATTAAAAAGTCCCCCATATATTCGTCATCTATGAACTTAAAGTAACCGATCGTTGTGTAAATTAGATTCTCCCTTGAATATAAAATTTTCGTAAACAGGCGTACATTCATTATAATACTTATATCAATGATTAACATTTTTCCCATCATATATACATACGTATGTTTGATGCATATCACTTTGCCATTGTGCCACGAACCGTGATAAACCTGCTTGTTTAGCAGACAAACACTTCATATCAATAACACTAGTACTAATTGAACTATTATTTTCAGAACTCTCTTGGACTTTGTAACTACTTCCTTTTCCACTTTCATTGAGAGAATGTGATTTTTTTCTGCCTTTTTTGGATAGTTAATTTTGTTGCTTGGTGCTTATTTGGACTATCGTTAAGTAGATAATATCCACTCCGTCCACGTGAGAACGTCTTTTGAAACTTTTAATTTAAAATTTTTAACTATATTTATCTGCCCTAGCAAATAAAAAGACTACCAACATCACTGTCAGCAGTCTCATTAATTTATTTTCTAATTAAGCTTCAGGCTTCAAGATGTCCTTTGATACAACGTTCAAATCTTCATCTAGTTCATAAACCCAAGGTTGACCATTAGCAATTTCTACACCCATGATATCTTCATCAGAAATTTGTTCAACGTGCTTTACTAAGGCACGCAATGAGTTTCCGTGGGCACCGATAACAACGTTCTTACCGTCCTTCAATGCCTTTGAGATATCTGAATCCCAAAATGGCAATACACGATCCAATGTAACCTTCAAGTTTTCACCCTTAGGTAGTTCACCAGCTGGTACATCATGGTAACGACGATCCATTGCAGGATATGACTTACCGTCGATAGTCATTGTTTCAGCTTGATCTTCTAGTAATGGTGGCAAAACATCGTATGAACGACGCCATTGATGAACTTGTTCATCACCCCACTTAGTTGCTGCATCAGCTTTATTCAAACCTTGCAAAGCACCATAGTGGCGTTCATTTAAACGCCATGACTTAACTTCTGGTACCCACAATTGATCAGCTTCTTCCAAAGCCAAGTGCAATGTTGTAATAGCACGTGTCAAAACTGACGTATAAGCTTGATCAAATTGAATGCCCTCTTTAGCTAACAATTGTCCCGCTGCTTTTGCTTGCGCAACACCTTTGTCACTTAACTTTGTATCAACCCATCCGTTGAATAAGTTTAATGCATTCCATTCACTTTGACCGTGACGAATTAAAACCAACTTTGCCATTGGTACACCTCTTTTTTCTATTAGTTTTCGTTACTATTGTATCAAATTTCACGAAGTTTTAGTAGTTACTGATATTAATTAGTGTTTAACCGTTCCATCTTCAACTGTTAATGCTGTTGAATGTGCCGGTCCCTTAACATCAGATAAAATATGTGTCATGAGATCATTAATTGCCGTTGGGGCTTCACCAAAACCAGTGGCAATAACATCATACTTACCAGAATAAACGGCAACATCACCAATTGCATAGACATTTGGTACTGTAGTCGCCATATTTTGAGTAACCAAAATTTTATTTTGTGCATCATATTCTGGCTTAATCGCCCAGCCAGCCATAATTTTATTTTCTGTTTGAAAACCATAGCTAATGACAATTTCATCAACAATAACGTCCTTGGTCTCCTCTGATCGCGCCAATTGTAACGTCACCAACAATGCCCCAGTTGTATCTCTGGTAATTTGTTTAATGGTATAAGGTGTTTCTAACGTCACTGATGAATCTGACAACTTAGTTAAACTATGTTCAAGTGCCCGGAACTTGTCACGACGATGTGTTAATTTAACGTTTTTTGCAGTTGTTTCTAATTGTAGTGCCATTTCGACTGCTGAATCACCACCACCAGCCACCAACACACGTTTATCTGCAAAAAGCTGTAAATCATGAATCGAATAATGAATATTTTGGCTAACATTATCACCTAAAATTTCATCCGCAATTCGACGTGGCTCAAAAGCACCTGCACCAGTCGCTAATAAAACACCCTTTGTATGAAAAGCATCTTGTTTATCGGTCTTAATTTGGAACCCATCACCACTTGAAACAATATCTGTTACAGTTGTGCCCAATAACACTTTTTGTTCAAATTGTTCTAGTTGTTTTGTTAAATCGGTCACGATGTCTTTTCCTAAAACATTCACATATCCCGGAATATCTAAAATGGTTTTTTTAGGATAAAAATTTGTAACTTGGCCACCCAAATCCGCTAAACTTTCAACAATAACAACCTTTAATTCACGTAGACCTGCATAAAAGCCTGCAAACATCCCAACTGGACCAGCTCCAACGATTGTTAAATCAACGTCTTCATTCATTACTTCATACCTTCTAACATCTTGACTTATAACGTTTAATCTAACGTACGATTGTATAGACTATCAAATTCAGATAAATCAACTTGGAAATCATCTGCAAAGACAATATCTACAGCACTGCCTTCTTCACCTGACTTTTCTTCAAATGTCGTGGCGATTTTTTGATACAAGGCCTGCACGTCTTCACGATTAGGACCATTCACTACCAACAAATAGTTTGATGTCTGTGCATCATTATTTGTTAACCACAATAAATGCATGCTCTCGATTACACCCATTGCGTCATCAGCAATCCCAATTAAATCATAACGTAATGGTGTCGGAATAATTTCTTCAGCAGATGAAATTTCCATATCACTGTCACCTGCGTTTTCAGATGCATTTTCTGCTTGTTGTGCATCTTGGGCGACCTGTTGTGCGATATAAGCGATATTGTCTCGCGTAATCGGCATACCATTAGTAAACGGATTAAGTGCTAAGCCTTCTATGCTTTGTGAATCATCATTTTGCAAGATTGGCAAATAATCTGACAAGGCCATGGCCCAAGGATAAACTGGTAAATCTGATTCAATTGGTTTTGCATTGTAAGCATCTAAATCAGTAAATATTGGGAACACCCCATTACCGTCTTCCAATTCAAACGTCAATAACTGCATTTGTGCATTTTCTGGAATATCAATGCTACCATCTTCTTTAATTTTTGGTTGCTCTGAGAAATTTACAGGTGCAATAAAGACAGCATCAATCAATGCTTGGATAAAATTATGTTCTGTAACCTCGTTTTGTTCTTCACGAAAAACTGCTATTGCATCAAGCAGCTTATCATTGCGTAATTCTTCATCTTGGTTATCCATGCGTGCTTATTCTCCTTAATTCTTTCTCATCTCTTTTTAACAAGTATAACGGATATCACTATCTTTGTCAGGCATCGCTATTTTAAATCAAGACTAAAAAAGGTTGGTAAAATTACCAACCTTTTTTAGGTTATGACAAGTTAAAGAATAACTACCCCAGTATCTGTAAGTATCTTTTTAACTAATATCATATGCCCCTATATGTATTTCATCTTGCTTGCGTTTCCCCTCAAGCATTATATTTATCATATCCCAAAAAAAGATTAATGTAAACAAATAATTCGGTTTTAAACCTCTGATGTCCTAAATAAAAATAAAAAACCTGCACAACATTCGTAATTAACGAACATTGTGCAGATAATACCCCGTATTAAATCACTAAATTTACTAAATATGCTGCTTTTGAGGTAAACCTTTATAAAATAAACGATACAAAATAGCGCATATAATTGGTAACACTGCCACGATGATATACATTTGTTTAAAATCAACAAATCGTCGCAAAGCGCCTAATAGGTAAGGACCAACGCCAATACCTAGGTCTAGCCCCACAAAATAAGTTGATAAGGCAACCCCAATCCGGCTAACATCTTTTTCTAAGTGTAAAGCAACTGCTTGCCCATTTGACATAAATGTCCCATATCCTAATCCAATCAAAGCGCCTGATAACAATAACGACCAAGATGACGTTGTCATACTTAGTACCAATAAACCAATTGCTAAGAAGATATAACTTGGATACATCACCGAATTTTCACCATATTGATCAAAAATTCTACCGGCTATTGGTCTTGTAACTGTGATAACAAGCGCATAAACAACGAAGAACAATGAACTAATGGATACAAGATTAATTGTGACAACATACGATGCTAAAAACGACAAAACACTTGAATATGCTAATCCCATCAAAAATGCAATTCCTGCAATAAAGACAACTTTTGTATCAATAAACGTATTTATTTGCCAACTATCAGCAATAGCCCGCTGTTTAGTTGTTAATTGCATATTATTAACCTTGATTGTAGAACAACCCATTGTTGTCACAATCAACATAACACTAGCCATTATAACAATAAAATTAATACTCGTTGTTTGTAATAATAACATCCCTAAAAATGGACCAATTGCTGCTGCTAAACTCGTACTTAATCCGTAATAGTTGATGCCTTCACCACGTCGTGCAAGTGGTATGTATGCTGTAACGATTGCGTTAGTTGCCGTAGATACCATACCATAAAAGAAACCATTTAATAAACGCACGCCATATAATACAATCAGTGACGGCATGTATAGATACATAATCGTTGTGACTAAATATAATACAATACCGATTCGTAATACCTGTTTACGCCCCATAACCTCAAGTTTTTTACCAATATATAATCGGGCAATTAATGTACCGATAACGTAAATACCTGATGCTAGCCCTGCTTGGCTCAATGTTGCGCCTAATTTGTCTTGGGCGACCACTGCAATAATAACCATCAATAAATAATAAACAAAATAAACCAAAAAGTTTATCAATGTAACACTGATAAACCCTTTATTAAATAACTTCTCTTTATTTACCAAAAAACTTCTCCATTAAACCTATTTATTTAAACGTATATAGTTTTATTACCGGTAATAACTTGACTAATACAAGTTTCATTATTATTCAATAATATTGTAAAAGCAAATTTGTAAACGCTTAAACCTATTATTAGTATCAAGTTTTTTTGTTTAACCTATTTATCGGAAATTAAAAAAACAAGTATCAGATAAACGATACTTGTTTTTAATTATTATTTATTTATTTTGCCGATACTTTGACGTCACCATTGATGATTTTCTTCTCAGCATCTTGCACAGCTGACCATGCATCCTTTGACATATGACCACGTGTCAAAGCGACACCCTTATCATCTAGTCCGTACACAAGGTGCTTACCACCAGGGAAATTCCCTTTAGCAGTTTTTTCCGTAACATCGGTTACGGCCTTACCAACCTTTTTAACAGAAGATGTTAATGTAAAGTTAGATTTACCGTCCTTTGCTGTATAAGCACCATCAGAATTTTGATCACGGTCAACCCCAATTACCCAAACTTTATCAGCTGCATTTTTAGCTTTGTTTAGATCCTTAGCTTCTGTAAAGACACCGGCTCCAGAACCACCAGCAGCAGTAAAGACTACATCCGTACCACTTTGATACATTGTTGAGGCAATTGTCTTACCCTTACCAGCATCCGTAAAACTACCAACATATTGTGCATCAACCACAATATCCGGATTAACAGACTTAGCACCAGCAGTAAAGCCCTTTTCAAATGATTGCACAACTGCTGACTTCATACCACCAACAAACCCAACTTTGTTGGTCTTAGTTGTCTTAGCAGCTGCAACACCAGCCAAGTATGATGATTGTTCAGACTTAAACGTTACCGAAACAGTATTCTTACGTGCCTTAGCAATATCATCAATAATCATATAGTTAGTATTTGGATTTTTCTTTGATTGTTCATTAATTGTTGAAACCAATTGGAAACCAATACCATAAATATTCTTAAAACCATCAGAACGTGCTTGATCCATATTAGTGGTAAAATCTGCACTTGTCTTTGAAGGATAGTAAGCATACCCACCTTTACCTTCTTTGACACCATTATCTTTTGCCCAAACTTTCATACCTTCCCAAGCTGATTGATTGAATGACTTATCATCAATTCCACCACCATCAGTTATCAAGGCAACTGAGGTCTTATCATCCTTAGTATCACCTGACTTGTTTCCAGACCAAGCGGCATATGCACCCCCTGCAATAATTACAACTGCGGCACCTGCCACCCACATCTTTGCGTTTGAAGCCATTTTTTACTCCTTTTTATTAAAAAACCAATTATATTGTTCGACAATCACGAACTACTCATTAAATATAATGTATAATGTTCCAAAAGTAAAGCTTTTTACTAAAAAAACGACATAAAAAAAACGCTACAGTGTTAAAACACGAACGTTTCGCTAATTATTTACATTTTTCAGAATTAACCAGGCGTACTAAATAAGATTCCGGTACAAAACCGCTCACAGCATTGTAAATGCGTTTAGCCCGTGATGCCTTTTCAGTAACGGCAAATACGGTTGGCCCAGTCCCTGACATTTGTGCTGCTTCAGCACCAAACTCGTACATTTTTTGTTTAAGTTTTAAAATTTCTGGATATTTACCACCAGTTATGGCTTCTAATACATTAAACATTTGTCGATAAGCCGTTTGAAAATCTGCTTGATTGACAGCAGTCATCAAAGCCGCCATATTACCATGTTGCATGGTATTATAGTTAACCATTTTTAATATTTTAGGAGTTGAAACACTAATACCTGGTTTAGCAACAATCACCCACAGTGGTGGCAACGCCTGTGTTAATGGTTCCACTATTTCACCACGTCCCCGAACACGTGCTGGTCTTGAATAAACACAAAAAGGAACATCAGCATCGATTTTCAAACCAATAACAGCTAATTTTTCTTCCGTGTAGTTTAATTGCCAAATACGATTTAGCCCTCGCAGGACGGCTGCAGCATCTGAAGAGCCACCGCCTAATCCAGCAGCTACTGGCACTCGCTTCATGATATGAATTTCAATGCCGTCAGTCTTACCAGCAATTTCTCGCATTAAACGGGCAGCCTGATAAGCTAAATTTTTTTCATTGAGTGGCAGGACACCACTTGTCGACTCAACCACAATTTCTTGATGGTCAGTAGTCGTACGAATGGTTACTGTATCAGCTAGATCGATAGCTACCATTAACATATCCCATTCTTGTTCACCATTAGCATGGAGAAATGGGGTATCAAGGCTAATATTTAACTTAGCGTACGCTTGCTCTAATACTTCCATTGCGGCTTAATCCTTTCATAACATTATGTTAATTATAGCAAGTTGAATTAAATTGTTAAATAACCAGCCTAAAGATTTCAACTTTGCCTAGCATCATTTTATTGATATACTTACATTTATATATTCATTAAGGAGTTGCTATGCGTTTTATTTACATTATTTTAGGTCTAATTACTTTTGGTATCGGTACTGTTTTTATTTGGGTACCTGGTATTCCAACAACTCCTTTTTATCTACTAACTGCTTATTTTTGGAGCCGGTCTTCCAAACGTTTACAGAATTGGTTAGAACACAATAAGTATTACCAACAGTATATCCATGATGGTATTTACAAGCGCCAATTGACTCAGAAAAATCGCCTTGTCATTTATATTGTTACAGCCGCTTTCATGTGTATCCCCTTCTTTATGTCGGGCAAGCTTTGGTTACAAATAACCTTAATTCTAGCATCACTATCACAAATTTTAGCCATGGAAGGCTTTTATCGTGGTTGGTGGTTAACAAAATGGTTTGTAGAAAAATAAAGTCTCCAAAAAACAATTGGCTAGTCTAAGTACTACCAATTGTTTTTTACTTTAAATATCGTTTTGCCACCTCACGATAAATATCAACCATCGCAAAATAAGCCTGTTGTGTCACATATTCATTGGCTTTATGAGCAGTAGTATTACCTGGACCGATAATTGCTAATTGCACACTTGGATTAGCATGAACAAATGCGGCAGCATCAGTGCCTAATGAAACGGCTATTGTTGGTGCAACCATGGGTTCAATTAAATACTGGGGGATGATTGCCTGGACGATTTTAATTAATTGACTATCCCGTGGTGTCACCACAGCCTCATCATAAGCGTTAACGTGTAATGATAAGTTCATTGTCTCATCAGCCTGATTTAAATCAGCAATTAATGCTTGTAATCGTTCAATCAATGTTTGAGCTGGTAATTCTGGAATAGTGCGTGTTAACTCAGTTAACGTCGCCAAATCAGAAACTGAATTTTGTTGCGCACCTCCCTGTATAATATTAGCGCCACGCATCGTTTTAGCTAAGATAGGACTCTCTTCAGGCAAATCATCATAAAGCGCTTGTTCTGCTTGATAGTATTGTACCAAATGATTAATCGCATCCACCCCTAATTTAGGCATTGAACTATGTGCAGCCTTACCAGTTGCCGTGACATCATACGCCAAAAAGCCTTTATGGGCAAAAAAGATAAAATGCTGTTCAGCTGCCGGCGAAGTTTTTGCCGCTTGTTGTAATTTTTTCAAGGTTGCCGGCTCAATGACAGCACCACCACTAGTGAAATACTCTGAAATTTCATTCAAAGCGACACCTGTTGGTTCCCCAATAATAACTGCATCAATATCATCCAAATACCCATCAGCTGCTAATTTGTCAGCACCTAATTCATTCTTTTCTTCATCAGCAGTTGCAATAAAGCGCAATGTTCCATGCAAAGGGACATCGCTTTCGTATAATTCTACAAAAGCGATAACCAAATCAGCTAAGCCACCCTTCATGTCCGTTACACCACGACCGTATAATTTACCATCTTGCACATTTAGCGTAAACGGATCGGTTTCCCAAGTATTCAAGTCACCTTCATGTACCGTATCAATATGGCCGGCAAAGGCTAATACCGGGCCATGGCCCTCACCGATTTCAGCTATTAAATTAGCCCTATTTGGCGTAACATCTACCAATTTACTATCAATACCATGTTGTGCAAAATAGTTTTTTAAATACATTGCAATCTCTTTTTCATGATCAGCGACCGTTTTAATCGCTACTAAATCACTTAATAAAGTTATTTTATCTTGATCTGTCATCATATTCCCCTTGTCGTATTCTAAGATAATCTTAATCTATTCTTTCATAATACGCAAAATAGTGTGCACCCCAAGATGATTTGAAACCCGTTAAACGCTAATTAATTTTTTAAGCATACTAAAAACGTCAATCTAACAAATCATTAGATTGACGTTCAACATTTAATTATTTAATTTTCTTCATAACGTACAGTATGACGATATCCCGTCATGATACTAAACAACAAGCCAACAAATGCAACAAATGTTAAGGCAGCCGCTGCATAAAACAAGGTCCCATAGCCTTGTTGTTGAATGATTAATCCACCTACTAACGGTCCAACAGCACGACCAACTGATGGCGCGGCTGCTGATAATCCTTGATAACGACCTTTTAACGATACTGGCGTTAATTCATTAACTAGCGCTGGAATCATTGGGAAAGCCGTTGCCTCACCAATTGTCGTAATAATCATTGCGACCGCAAAGCCAACAAAATGATGACTAAACGGCAGAATCAAAAATGATAAGCCAAACATGACAATTCCTAAGAAAATCTGAATAAACATCGAACGATGATTGCTTGATAAATTCAAAGCATTCATCCCCAGTTGAATAGCAGCAATTAAAATACCGTTAATCGTCCATAACATTGAGTACTGCCATAATGGTAGTTTTAGAACACTGTTCATATAAACTGACAAATTTCCCTGCCACTGTGCATATGAAATCCATAATACGACTAACCCCAAGACACTGGCGTAAACCAATGCCATATTCCATTTAGGTAATTTAATCTTAGCCATTACTTTACCAGTTGATCGATTGTCTAGTGTGAAGTTGAATTTTGCATGAACAATGACAAATAAAACAAGATATAAAATTAAGGCCAAAATAAACAACCACGTAATACCTAAAGGATAAATCGGTCCCACTAATGCCGTTGAAAAAACCATACCAAAGTTACTTGTAAAGTACAACATATTAAAAACAAAGCGACCATCATGAGAACGTACTTGTGTCCCGTACGAATTTACAGCCGCTGTAATCCAACCACCAAAAAAGCCGACTAGTGTTAAAATAATGGCATAAATTGGCCAACCATGCCAAATAATAAAAGCAATTTGCAAAATAATCATAGCGCTAACACCAAATTGAATTAACACATATGGTTTAAAGCGATCAAATAAACGGCCACTAATTAACGAGCCAATTGCTTGTCCAACAGCGTTGGCCATCATAACCCAGCCAATGGTTACTAACGTTTGATATAATTCATTATACAAATAAACAGATGTTAGCGGCCAAATAAAGCCAAATGCAAAACTATTAATAAAACTTGCTATCAATAGCCAGCGTAATGACATGCCCTTGTTAACCTCCTGCATCATAAACCTCTTTTCTTTTTATCCACATAAAATAGAGCGAGGTCAATGATAGACATCATCAACCCCGACTCTTTGTTATGACCGTTTAATTAAAACTACCTGGTTCTTCATTATGATAATCAATATTTGAAAACTTATTATAAGATTTCACAAATAATAATCGTGCTGTGCCACGTGCACCTGAACGATTCTTTTCCAAGATAACTTCGATTTCACCAATATCTTGCTGCTCTTCATCACGTGGATCATTTTGGTTGTCATCATCTTCATTTGACTTCTCATAATAATCGTCACGATATAAAAACGCCACAATATCCGCATCTTGCTCAATAGATCCAGATTCACGAATATCTGATAACATTGGTCGTTTATCTTGTCGTTGTTCCACACTACGTGATAACTGTGATAAGGCAATAATTGGCACGTTCATCTCCATTGCCATCATTTTAATTGCACGTGAAATAGCTGAAACTTCTTGTTGACGTCCTTCGCTACGTGTTCCTTCAATCAACTGCAAATAATCAATAATGACTAAGCCTAATTGACCCTCACGTTTATACAAGCGACGTAGTTTTGAACGAATATCGGTTACGCGAATACCCGGTGTATCATCAATATAGATATTCGTACGTGCCAATGAATCCGTTGCAACAACTAATGAATCCCATTCTTCAGGTTCTAATTGACCAGTACGCATATGTTGTGAATTAATGTTGCCTTCCGCCGCTAACATACGATTAACAAGTGACGTATCAGGCATTTCTAATGAAAAAATAACCACTGGTAATTTTGGATCAGCTACTGCTACTTTTTGTGCAATATTTAAAACAAAAGCTGTTTTTCCAACTGCAGGTCGTGCAGCAATAATAATCATTTCACCGTCATGAAAACCTGTCGTTAAATTATCTAATGCTGGAAAACCTGATGCTAACCCCGTAACAGTATCCTCAGTACGCGAGTTTTCTTCAATTTCTTCAAATGATTTATTAACAACATCCGCAATGTTTTTAAAATCAGCACTTTTTTCGCCGCTATTGATTAAATCTAATTTCGTCGACAAATCAGCGACAGCATCATCAACAGAATCACTACCTTCATAAGTTTGTGTCAAACTATTTTGCAGGGTATCAATCATATTGCGACGCACTGCACGTTCACGAACAATACGCGCATAATACATTGCATTACCAGCAACCGGCACACTTGATGCTAATTCTGTTAGGTAGGCCATGCCACCCACATTTTCAACTTGATTATCTTTATCTAACTCATCTGTAATCGTTAGAATATCAATTGCTCTTTGTGTCTCATCTAAGGCCAATATAGCCGTATAAATTAAGCGATGAGCTGTACGATAAAAATCATCTGGTGCCAAAACAGTCATTAAATCCGCTAACAAATCCTGTGGATCTGTCGCTAATAAAATCGAACCCAGAACTGCTTGTTCAGCTTCGACATCTTGCGGCACTTGTAATGGCACGCCAGAATTTTGATCAGCCATGTGAACATAACCTCCTCTCCATTATTTATCAACCACAATATTGTTGTGGTTTTGTCCAAACTTCATTGTACCAAATTACCAAAGACAATGGGGAAAAATAAAATAGGTCTAACCCAGGTTAATAAAACCAAAAGTTGACCTATTGTTATAAATTTACTTCATTATAGCTCGTCAGTGTGGATGCGAATAGTTGCTTCAACATCATGATGTAGTTTTACTTTCACATTACGGTAACCCAACGCACGGATGGGTTCCTTCATATCCATTTTGCGTTTGTCAATTTTAATACCAAATTGATCAAGCAAACCAGCAACGACTTGCTTTGATGAAATAGCACCGAATAAACGACCATCTTTACCAGCCTTGGCCTTTAACTCAATAACCGTTTTATCATCTTCCAATTGCTCTTTTAATGCAACAGCAGCTGCTTTTTCTTCAGCAGCTTCACGATCAGCCGCTTTCTTTTGCCCACGTAATGCTGAAACATTTGCGTTTGATGCTGGTTTAGCCTTATTATTTTTAATCAAAAAATTATTGGCATAACCATCAGGTACATTTTTAACTTCACCTTTTTTACCGCGACCTTTAACATCTTCTAAGAAAATAACTTTCATTAATTTATACCTTCTTTTTTATTCATTCTCTTGATCACTATCTTGATTAAGTTCCGTTAACAACAGATCGTAAACATCATCTGTTGTCGTATCCTTAAATTGCGTTGCCGCATTACTTAGATGGCCACCGCCACCCATAGCTTCCATTACTAACTGAACACTAACATTACCAGTCGAACGTGCTGATACAGCTACTGTATTATTATCACGACGACTAATGACATATGCTGATTGCACACCAATCATTTGCAGCAGCGAATCCGCTGCCTGTGCAGCCACTACTGAATCATATTGAATATCATCTTCACCAGTAACAATAGCTGCACTATCATGGATTTCTGCTCGTTCAATTAAGTGAGCACGTTGTCGATAAGAATCAACTGATTCCTTCATAAAATCTTGTAGTAATGAACCATCTGCACCCACTGCACGTAGATAACTCGCTGCATCAAATGTCCGAGTTCCTGAACGTAACGTAAATGATTTGGTATCAATTTGGATACCCGCTAACATGGCAGTAGCTTCCAAACGACGTAAGCCTTGTGCCCGACGTGGCTGATACTCAAATAATTCTGTTACCAATTCCGAAGTTGATGATGCATACGACTCAACGTAGACCAACTGAGCCTCATCGGGGAACTCCTCGCCACGACGATGATGATCAATAATCACGACACTGTCTTTCATTGCCTCATAAACATCTTGTGATTCAGATAACGATGGTTTTGAGTGATCAACAATTACTAATAAGCTTTGGTCCGTCATCTGCGCAATAACATCATCTGGTGCTAATATGGCATTTTCATCAGAAGTATCCGTTGCCATTTGATCTAATAGTAAGCGAATGTCAGAATGCTCTTGACCGGTTTCTTCATACACAACCCATGCTGGTTTCCCCAACATTTCTGCTAAACGTCGCACACCTAATGCCCCACCAAATGAATCCATATCAGGACGTTTATGTCCCATCACAAACACTTGGTCAGCTTGATCAAACAAATCAGCCAACGCTTGTGAAATCACTCGAGCACGAACACGTGTCCGCTTAGCCATTGGATTAGTATTCCCACCATAAAAGCGTGCCGAACCAGTGGAAGATTTAACAACAACTTGATCGCCACCACGACCAAGTGCCAGATCCAAATTAGATTGCGCATTTTCTGCTAGCACATCAATTGCCATTTCATTATAAGCAATACCAATACTTAATGTAATTTGCGTATTCTGCATTGATGTTGATTCACGAATAACCTTTAATAAATTAAATTTATCATTTTCCGCTTTTATCAGTGATTCACGATAACCAACTAATAGGTAACGATCAACAGAAAGGCGTCGCGCATAAATATCATGATCAGTCATCCAGTCAGACAGTGTTTTGGTTACATAAGTTCGTAACGTAGACGCATCTGCATCACTCATTCCTTCCGTAACTTCATCATAATTATCTAAAGAAACAATTCCTAAAAACAATTTATGATTCTCATAATCTGCTGTAACTTGTGCTGATGCTGTCATATCCATTAAATAAATCGCATTTAGTTCTGGCTGAACCTGTACTTGAAAAAAACGATCTAACCAATGACATTCTGTTATGCGTTTTTCGTTATCTGACCATAAGTCAACAACTTCAGTTAACGGCTTTGAAACATCTTTTAAGTTTTGACCAACAATTGTTTGTTCACCAAGTAATTGTTGCAAATAAGGATTAACCCATTCAATATCACCACTATCAGTACACAACATCACGCCTAATGGCATTTGAATAATTGATTCTTGTTCACCACGATTAATACGATAAGACAAATTTTCAATATAATGTGTTGTTTGTTCACTTAGATCTTGCAAAGTTTTAAAAATGACAATCAATGCAATAACGACTAATATTACCCAAATGATTCCTACAACCCAATTAACTAACCATGCTAAAATTGCTCCCACAACGGCAATAAATGACACTAACGCTGCCATACTACCAAGGCGTTGGTTTTTAAAGAATGTCGGTAACGCCGTAAATTTTCTCACCCGTTCCACCTAGCCTATTCTTTTATTTGTATCGTATTATTATAACATAAAGAAACTTTCCAATAAAATGTTGTGCAATTTGCATAAAAAGACATAAGTATACTCATAAGAATCGCTACAACTCGACTTTAATATATTGTTACAATTAAAACGAACCAAAAAAGTTTGCAAAGCTGACAAAATCGTCAACCTTACAAACTTTTTTATTTGTTGCTATTAATTTTTACGTTTTTGCTTACGAGCAGTCAAGCAATTAGTCAATTAAGCCAAACTCACGCGCACGCTCTTGATAGATTGCAATTTCATCTTCAGCTGCCCAAACAAAATGTTGGGGCGCAATTTCAACCATTTGACGATCGCGACCATCTAATTCTGCAGTCGGATCATAGTTAATTGGCACGCGTTGTTCTTCAACAGTTGGATCAGGCACTGGTATTGAACTCAATAATGAACGTGTATAGTCATGTAAAGGATGATTATACACTTCATCGGCAAGACCAATTTCAACCATTTTTCCCCAATGCATAACCCCGATACGATCTGAAATATATTTAACCATCGACAAATCGTGCGCAATAAACAAGTATGTTAGTCCTTGCTTTTTTTGTAGTTCCTTCAGCAAGTTAACAACTTGTGCTTGAATTGAAACATCCAACGCTGAAATTGGTTCGTCAGCAATAATAAACTTAGGTTGAACAGCAAGTGCACGCGCAATACCAATACGTTGTCGTTGTCCACCTGAAAATTCATGCGGATAACGACTAGAATGATCGCGATTCAAACCAACTATCTCTAATAAATCCTCTACTTGCTTTGAACGATCAGCATCATTTTTAGCCAAATGATTAACATCAATTCCTTCTGCAACAATATCTTTAACTTTCATACGTAAATCTAAAGATGCTTGCGGATCTTGGAAAATCATTTGAACTGCCTGACGGAATTTACTTAACTTACCACGCTTTTTAATTTGTGCTAAATCTTCACCTTCAAACAAAATTTGGCCATTAGTTGGTTCATACAATTTCATAATTGCACGCCCAATAGTCGTCTTACCAGAACCAGATTCTCCAACTAAGCCAAATGTTTCTCCCTCATAGATATCAAAGGAAGCATTTTGAACTGCTTTAGTTTCATTAGACTTACCAGCATTAAACGTGATGTCCAATCCTTTTAGTTCAACTAATTTTTTACGTTCATCAGCCATTATTTGCCACCTCCATTACCAAGAACAGCTGAATTTTCAACGGCAACTGCCTTTGACCGATCAGCTTCGGGGTGCTCAGCTTGGAAACGTGTCCATCGTTTTTGAACTTCTACCGGTGGTACAACTTCTGGTGCACGTTCATCTAATAACCAAGTTGCAGCATAGTGCGTTTGTGACAATTTAAAGAATGGTGGCTTAACCTTTTCATCAGCCGCAATTGCATAACGATTACGTGCTGCAAAGGCATCCCCCTTAGGTGGATTCAACAAATCAGGTGGCGTACCTGGAATTGCTTCTAGCGATCCACGTTCAGTTGCGGTTGTTGGCATTGAATTTAACAATCCCCAAGTATACGGATGTTGCGGGAAATTAAAGACCTCATCGACCTTACCAATCTCAATAATTTCACCAGCGTACATCACAGCAACACGGTCAGCCATACCGGCAACCACACCCAAATCGTGCGTAATAAAGATAATTGAAGTATCCAATCGTGATTGGATATCCTTCATTAAATGTAAAATTTGAGCTTGAATCGTTACGTCCAAGGCAGTCGTTGGTTCATCAGCAATTAAAATTTCAGGACTATCAATCAACGCAATTGCAATAACAATACGTTGGCGCATTCCACCAGAGAATTGATGCGGATAATCATTGATATGTGCCTTAGCATTCGGAATACCAACAAGCTTCATCATCTCTAAAGCTTTTTCCCATGCGTGCTTTTTACTCATTTTTTGATGTTTAATCAATGGTTCTGCAATTTGTTGTCCTATTTTCATTGTTGGATCCAAAGACGTCATTGGATCTTGGAAAATCATTGCAATTTCAGAACCACGGATTTTTTGCATCTGCTTTTCTGATTTACCAATAATTTCATCACCTTTAAAGGTAATTGAACCCTTTTCCACTCGGGCGTTTTTCGCCAATAGTCCCATTAATGAACGTGTCGTTACCGACTTACCTGATCCAGACTCACCAACAATTGCCAATGTTTCACCCTTATACAAGTCAAATGAAACATCGCGGATGGCCTGAACACTTCCATTATAGGTATTGAAATTAATTTTAAGGTCATCAACCTCAAGAATTTTTTCTGCCATTTCTTCACTCTCTTCCATTAATCCTTTGTACGTGGATCAAACGCATCACGTAATCCATCACCTAATAAGTTAAACGCAATCATAATAATCCCCAAAATTACAGCTGGAATTGCTAATTGATATGGATAGAATTGCATTGCTTTTTGTCCATCATTTAACAACGTACCCAATGAAGCCATCGGTACTGGAATTCCTAATCCAATAAATGAAAGCAATGCCTCAAAGAAGATTGCTGATGGAATGGTAAACATTAGTTGTACGATAATCGTTGAACTTAGGTTCGGTACTAAATGCCGTAATCCAATTCGCCAAGTTGATGATCCCAAAGTACGAGCTGCTAGAATATAATCCTGTTCCTTAGCTGTTAGCACCTGCGCTCTAACTAGCCGGGCCATGGAAGTCCAAGAAGTTAATGCAATTCCTAATGAAATTGACAACATACCTGGTTTCATAATTAAAATCAAAAGCACAAAGACAACCAAATTTGGAATTGAAGAAACAATTTCAATAATTCGTTGCATCACGATATCAACTTTACCACCACGCCAACCTGACGTAATACCATAGATAACACCAATGACCAAATCCATTAAGGTCGCAATTAAGGCAACTTCTAGTGAAATACGTGTTCCATATAGGACACGTTTGAAAATATCACGACCGAATTGATCAGTTCCAAACCAATAATTTTTCTTATCAGACACACCAGCTGATTCATACTGATCAATTTTAGTACCATCTAATTTGGCTTCACCTGTAAAGCCAGGAATTTCACCCAGCACACCTGGCAGACGCGCTGGCAAATTTTGAATCGTAACATCTTGACGTGAAGTTGCTTTTGAATTAGCCACTGGTGATGACGCAAAAGCCACCACAAAAACAGCAATTAAGATCCAAAGTGAAACGAATGCCCCTTTATTTTTCTTTAAACGACGCCAAGCATCTTTCAAAAAACTGACCGATGGCTTTAAAATCTCTTCACTATCAGTATGACGATCAGCGGGAAGCAATTTAAAATCATCTGCTGTTAAATTTACTTTTTCAGACATGAGCGGCTCCTTCCTTATTTAGCCAATCGGATACGTGGATCAATAATACCGTAAAGGATATCTGTAATTAACAAAATAACCATTAACATCATTGAATAAACAATTGTTGTTCCCATAATAATTTGGTAATCATTAGTCAAAATTGAATCAACGAACTGACTTCCAATACCGGGAATTGAAAAAATATTCTCCACCACAATTGATCCAGTTAGCAAGTTAACTGCCATTGGACCAATCAAAGTGACCAATGGAATCAATGAATTACGGAGTGCATGTTTCCAAATAATTTCATTACTTGAAAGACCCTTAGCACGAGCCAATTCAATATAGTCAGAACCTAGCACATCAACCATTTCAGTACGAATAAAACGTGCTGATGTTGCCAACGGACTCATTCCTAACGCAATTGTTGGTAAAATAGTTGCGGCAAACCCTTTCCAACCAGCAATTGGCAACCAGTCTAATTTCAATCCAATCCAATATTGCAACAAAGCGGCGAATACGAATGATGGGATTGAAATACCCAAAACTGCCACAACAGATAAGAAGGTATCAGTTTTTGTGTTACGTCGAACGGCAGCTGCAGCACCCAATCCTGTTCCAGCTATTAGGCCAAAAATCAATGCTTGAATTCCAAGCTGAGCAGATGGGCCAAGACGTTGTGCCACCAACGTTGAAACTTCTTGGTTAGCAAATTGGAATGAAACACCAAAATCAAAATGCAGTGCATCCCAAAGATAAGTAACGTATTGCACAACTAATGGCTTATCTAGACCATACTGTGATTCAATCATTTTTTGTTGACTGGCAGATAAACGTTCTGCGTTAGCCAACGGTGATCCTGGCATCAGCTTCATTAAAAAGAATGTGGCTGAAATAATCAAGACCAAAGTTAACACAATAATTGCTAACCGTTTAATTATATATTTGAACATGGCTATGCCTTCCCCTATTTTTTACTTCTATTCATAATATGCTAGAAAGTCATTATTGAAATAACCATACTCTCATATCTCATAGTTATTAATTAGATGTTTTTAATTTTACCAGACGTTTACTGTTTATAAAAGAGTTTGTGATAATTTTTCACATAATCATTTAATTTTTATACGTGTTTACCTAATAAAATCAATCATTATACGAACCTTATTAACAATAGCTATGCTAATTTTTTACTTATTTTAGAGAATAAAAAAAGAGAGCAGGACAAATCTGCATTCGTCACTCCCCCTTTTTAATCAGTCATTTAATATAAGGATTAAATTACTTCTTATAAGCCCACTTCCAGTCGAACGGTGCTCCGGTTGTATTTGAAACAACATCCTTTACTGATTTATTCAATAGTGATGGCTTTGCTTGGTAGTATACTGGCGCAATTGCTGCATCTTCTTGTAGCAACCTTTCAGCCTTAGCATAATCTTCATAACGCTTGTTCTCATCATTAACATCAGTTGTCTTAGCATCGCTCATCAACTTATCGTAATCAGCATTCTTCCAGCTACCATTGTTAAATGATGAATCAGATGTATACAAATCTAAGAATGTTGATGGGTCAGCATAGTCACCACCCCAAATTGTGTTAACCATATCAAACTTCTTATCATCTGATAATGAAATACGTTGCTTAAATGGTACCGTCTTGATAGTTACCTTCAAGCCTGGCAACTTCTCCATTTGTGATTGGATAAATTGTGCTGAACGCTTAGCACCATCAGTATCATCTGTTAGGTATTGTAGGCTAACCTTCTTCTTACCAGTTTCCTTCAAGCCTTGCTTCCATAGCTTCTTGGCTTCCTTTAGATCGTAACCACTGGCATCTTTATCAGCTGCTACTGTAGCAAAGTCCTTACCTGAGTTAGGATCCTTAGCTAACTTTGTAGCAGTAAATGAGTAGGCTGGCTTACCACCTCCACCAAGAATCTTAGATGACATTGTGCTACGGTCAATTGACTTTGATAATGCCTTACGGATATTTGTGTTATCCAATGGCTTCTTGTTCTCATTGAATTCAATGAAGGCCGTTGAAGCTTGTGAAATAACAGTGTAGTCTTTCTTGTTCTTTGAGGCCTTATATTGATCAGGTGATAGGGTTGTGTAATCAACCTTCTTTGACTTATACAAGTTATAACCTGTGTTTTGGTCCTTAATAGTTTGGATATTTACCTTTGGTGTCTTAACTGTATTTGCATCCCAGTAGTCCTTGTTCTTTACCAAAGAAATTTTGTTATTTGAACCAGTCCAACCCTTCATGACGAAAGGTCCGTTAGAAATTGTATACTTTGAAGCAGTTCCATATTTCTTACCAACTTTGTCCACAAACTTCTTGTTCTGTGGTTCAAAAGTAGCCATTGTCATAACTGATTCTAATTGTGGCATTGGTCGGTCAAGGGTTACTTCAAGTGTCTTATCATCAATTGCTTTAACCCCTAAGTCAGCTACAGGCTTGTCACCCTTTTGAATTTCATCGGCATTCTTAATACCTGAGAATAGGTATGCATATTGTGATGCAGTCTTAGGATCGTTGGTACGTTGCCAGCCGTATACATAATCATTAGCTGTAACAGGATCCCCATTTGACCACTTTGCATCACGCAAATGATAGGTAAATGTCAAACCATCATCAGACTTATCAACTGATGTGGCACCTGCCAATGCTGGCTTACCAGATTTATCCATACGGTACAAACCTTCACCAATTGATTGTAGATATGTAAAATCAATTGCGGCCGTTGTTTTTGAAGGGTCCATCGTTCCAACGTTAGCGCTTTCTGTCCAGTTAATTGTCTTATACTTTGCGGCACTTGCTGTAACTGGTACAATAGCTGATCCTAAAATCACTGCACCAGACAACAAAGCACTTACCTTTAATGTCTTATTCATAATCGTTCCCCGTTCCTTATAACCACATTTATAATACGTGATAACTTTTTCATAATAGTATAATAAACATTTGTCCTAGTCAACAATTTATTTAAGATTATTTTTAATAAAGTTGCTACTATACCCCAAAAACACTGATATACAAACGAATTAAAACGTTTCATCAAAATATTGTTTCTCATTTTCAGCTCATTTTATGACGTTTGCATTTCTCATTAAACTATTAAAAAAGCGTCAATCTAGCCATATTAGTCTGGTAGATTGACGCTTTTAAACATAACCCAAAAAATAATTGGCATATGCTTTTATATTCAAAATTTTGTTATGCAGCCATACGACGATCCAACATATCTCCAATTTTTGAGATAATGAAATTTAGGATAAAGTAAATAACCGCTAAAGCAAAGAACATTGACACAATTGCATTTGGTTCTTGGGCATAAACAATTTGTGCACGATACGTCACTTCTGGCAACATAATAATCGTTGCCAACGACGTATCTTTAATCAAAGAAACGAACTGTGACACAATTGGTGGAATCATTTTCTTGTAAGCTTGTGGCAAAATAATATGCCATAGCGCTTGCTTGAAATTCAAACCATTTGATAATGCCCCTTCTAATTGTCCCTTTGGCACAGCCATAATACCTGAACGAATAATTTCGGCCAACATCGCTGATTCAAAGATAGTCAATGCAAAGATAGTTGACGTTACCACCCCAAAATGAATACCAACCTTAGGCAAAGCAAAATAAGTAAAGAAGATAATCAACAATAATGGTAAATTACGAATTAAATCAATAATAAAACCAATAATTTGTGAAAAATAGGGAATCTTTACATATCTAATCACACCCAAAACTGATCCAATAATAAAACTCAAAATAACTGAGATAACAGCTACTTGGACCGTAACACCTAATCCAGTTATTAGAAAACGTAAATTAACCCATGAAAAGGCTGAAAAGAATTCACTCATGCTTGGCCTCCTTTCTTCTCAAGACGATTCTCCAAATAACGCATGTAGTAACTCAAAGGCATCGTCAAAATAAGATAGAAAATACCAACAATAATAAATGGTCCAAATGTATCAAAAGTTGACTGTGAAATTTGGTTAGCTTGATACATCAAATCCAACCCTGCAACGAATGCCAAAACAGATGAATTCTTAATTAGATTAATGAATTGATTACCTAGTGGTGGAATCACTAACTTAAAAGCTTGGGGCAAAACAACATAACGCATTCCTTGCCACCATGACAAGCCATTTGACATCGCACCTTCTAATTGACCCTTTGGCACGGCATTAATTCCAGCGCGTACCGTTTCAGCAATAAATGCAGACGTATAAAGGGTCAAACCAAAAGTTCCAGCTGCAAAACCACTAATTTTAATGACATTAGCAATTACAACATAAAAGAACATCGTGATAACCAATAATGGAATATTACGTACAATTTCTATATAAATACGTCCGATAATGTTGGCTAATTTATTGGGAACGACTTCCATAATCGCAAAAGCTGTTCCTAAAATAGTTGAGCCAATCAACGCTAATACCGACGACAGAATCGTCCAGCCAAAGCCGGTTAGAAATTCACCGGCATGTGATTGAAATAATGATATCATTCTCCAGCCAACTCCTTCCAGTCCATACCTTTAACGTCACCAAACCACTTTTTAGCCATCTTTTCATAAGTACCATCTTGTTTAATATCATCAATGGCCTTATCAACAGCTTTTACTAGCTTTGGATTTTGCTTTTGCATCGCAACACCATATGGTTCCTTTGTAAAGGTACCACCACGAACTTCTAATGACTTAGAACCAGCAGCCATACCATACAAAATACCGTTATCAGTGGTCAACGCATCTCCTTGACCAGCTTTTAAGGCCGTCAAAGCGGTTGCATAATCTTGAAGACCAACAACCTTTGCTTTAGGTGCAAATTCCTTAATTTCATCAATTGAAGTCGACCCTTGTACTGCCAAAACACGTGCTTTAGGCGTATTAAGCTCCTTCACATTATGATATTTACTTGATTTCTTTACTAAAATAGATTGTCCCGCATTAAAATAAGGTTGTGAAAAATCAACAACTTTTTGACGATCTGGGGTAACAGACATTGTTGCAATAATCGCGTCAATGTTCCCATTAATTAGCATTGGCACACGTGTTCCTGATGTAATTTGTGTATAAACAACCTTAGCATCTGGATTAACACGTTTCGTAATTTCTTTAGCCATCTCAACATCGAAACCTTCTAGTTTACCCGTTTTGATGTTCATCAACCCCATTAATTTAGTGTCACCTTTAACACCCCAATTCATACGGTCCGTTTTCATGATACGCTTGTATGTGTCATTTTTAACATTATCAGCATGTATCTCATTGGTTGCTGATACACCAGCAACCAATGCAAAGGCTGAAGCCGCTAATATTGACTTCATAACAACTTGAAATCTACTTTTCATGTTGCACCTCCTTAGCGAATAATTTGCGATAGGAATTCTTGTGCACGAGGTTCCTTTGGTTGCGCAAAGAATTCATTGGTTGGTGAATCCTCTAAAATTTGTCCTTTATCCATGAAAATAACACGGTCAGCCACTTGCTTAGCAAATCCCATTTCGTGTGTTACAACCAATGTTGTCATTGATGAATCATTAACAATGTCTTTAATAATTTGCAAAACACCATTAACCATTTCCGGATCCAAAGCTGAAGTTGGTTCATCAAACAACAAAGCCTTTGGTTTCATAGCTAATGAACGCGCAATAGCAATACGTTGTTGCTGACCACCAGACAATGCTGACGGTACTTTATTAGCTTGACTAACCAAACCAACACGATCCAATAATTCCATAGCCATTTTCTTATTTTCGGCTTCATCACGATGTAGTACCAAACGTGGTGCTAACATGATATTTTCCAAAACTGTCTTATTAGCGTACAAATTAAAATGTTGGAAAACCATTCCCACATTTTTACGTGTACGATTCATATCAGTCTTAGGATTGGCTAAGTCTTGACCATTAACAATTAACTGACCACCTTGTACCGGTTCTAGACCATTAATTGTCCGAATTAATGTTGATTTACCTGACCCAGAAGGTCCAATTAAAACAACTGTTTCACCAGCCTCTACCTTTAAGTTAATGTCCGTCAACGCATGGTAATCACCATAGAACTTATTGACATCTTTGAATTCGATCATCGACATAACGGTTCCTCCTTATAGATAATCTTCTCAATGGATTATCTTGGTATATAAAATGGCCCGCCGCGAGTTTAATCGTGACGGGTCGCTAAACTAATAATAATCTTAAATTATCTAAAATGTCAAACATCTTGTTAAGTTTATTAACACGACATGTGAAATTAGTTCATTTAAAATGTTTGTTTTTTGGTATATGCTAATTCAACAGATAAAAAATAAGGCTTTTCAATTGGCGTTAATGAGCTGCGGCCACGTGCCTTACCAGGCCCCCCAGATACCACAACTGAAGCAATATATAAATTGTATGACTTTAAAGCTAAATCTACTGGCTGTAAACCGATGGTTTGGATACGAGCCAAACGTGATGATAGCATTTCATTAACACCACCATAAACTGACAAGCCACCGCGTTCCTCTTCTAAACGAAAGTAAGGTAATGGTGTTCCCGGATGATTAGCAAAAATATGTGGTTGACCTGTGGCCAAAAAAGCCATTTGTTCTTTTTCTGATAAACCACCATAATTATCGGTAAACATACCACTTTCACGTAGTTGATCAACAACTTTACTTAGTTCGGCTTCCATGTCACCATCAGATACAGCAGTTGCTGGTAACACTTGTTGTTTATCATATAAGCCATTGGCTGGGACATAGGGCATCGCAGCAGAACTGTTATCTGACTTATCCGCTTGTGAACCACCTAACATTTTTTCAAGTAACGGTGAAATATCCCATTTAACTGTTTTTTTAGTGTAGTAATAAAGAATATTTAGGATGACACAATACAAAATAAACAAAAAGACGATTAATAAGCCGGCACCTCGTAGATAAGCCCCATTTTGAATATGTCGTATTGCCAAATACAAAATATAAAAGTTACCAACACCGGCAAGAATTGAGTATACTTGCCCCTTCCAACGCGCATTCACATTGAACATACCCAAATAATGATTAAGTAAATCTAAGATCGTTAACATTAATTAGTTACTCCTTCCTGGGGTGCATCATTTGCCGCATTATTCGTGGCATCATTTGTTGCATTATTTGTATCCGGGGTAACATCATTAGCGCCACCAGCATCGCTACTACTTGATGCTTGGTCAGCATTATCCGTTGTCTCTTCACTTGATGACTGTTGTTCGTTTGTTTGGCTACTATCTGCATCACTAGCTGATGATACTGCGCTAGATGAAGAAACATCCGCATCATCTTCAACAGATTGACTACTGGTTGTATCAGAATTTTCTGATTCACTTGATGACTTGCTACTATTCGTTGAGTCAATCTCAGATGTTGATGTATTGGTTGATACTACTGATGATTTAGGTGCCCCGTTTGATGAATGCGTTGAAACGTTAACAATCGCATTTCCAGCACTAACTGCTAAAATAATTGACACTAATGCTACCGGTGTCATAAATGGTGGTGTACGGTATGCCATATGTTATTCCTCCTCTGGTTCAACAATCACAGCCTGTTTGACAATCCTATCAATTGCCATTTTAGTACTTTGCCAATCATCATTTACCACCACATGAGCTGTATCTTGTAATGATGCTGGTAATTGAATATCACGTTGATACTCTTGACTGGTTAAACGTTGACGCATCTCTTCTAGATTATCACCACGTTTAGATAGACGTCCTAAAATTTCATCTGTTTTAGTCACGGTCAAAAAAATAATCACCGCTTCATCTCCTAGTTTATCAGCATAAGTTTTAGCGCCCGCTGTGTCTAGAACAATTGTAATTAAGGGACTTTTTTCCCAAGCTCGCTCTAAGCCTTCATATGATGAACCATACTGAAAATTAGCATATGCCACACTTTCTAAATAATGATTTTTTGCAAAACTTTCAGTTGACTCAAAATAATAATCAATTTGATCAATCTCTCCTTCACGTGGTGGTCGCGTTGTGTGCGTAATCACTTTTGGCATTTCATAAAATTCATTTAAATAATTAGCAACCGTCGTTTTCCCAGTGCCAGTATTGCCCGTCAAAACGAATATTTTTCGATTCATAACTCTTTCTACTCTCTTTAATTAACTATTATTAGTATAATGCGTTATGCTTAAGGTTCCCTAACAATCTGTTTTAATTTTCACTTTTCAGTTTAATTGACCGATTAATTTTTCACAATAAAAGCATGCACAAAATTGTACATGCTTTTATGTGACGACTTATATTTTAAAACATTTTTGCTAATTAAGCACCAATCACGCATTGACATGTAACATAATTGTAACACACTTTTATTGAAAACGAAAAAAAGCATCATGAGATATTGACTTTGACCGGCACCCTTTTAAAAAAGCAAATTACCAATAACATTGGTAATTTGCTTTTGTTAGAATAGGTAGTTTATTGTTACGACATCCTATTTATATATGCTTAGACGTTTGCTAATTCATACATCGCTTGACCAAAAATAGCCATTGCACGTGTTAGATCAGCAACTGGATAAAATTCGTCAGCTTGGTGCATCGTATCAGGAACACCTTCAAACATTGCACCGAAAGCAACACCGCGCTTCAACAAGCGGCCAAATGTTCCACCACCAATTACCTGTTCTGCTGCTGGCAAACCAGTTTGATCACGATAAACTTGCAACAATGTTTGAACTAATGGATCATCCCCAGGCACGTAGTGTGGTACTTGAGCATGACCTTCAGCCTTAGCAGTTGCCTCAAAACCAGCTGGCAAAGATGCTGCAACATGGTCTTCAATTTCTTGTGCCGTTGTATTCTGTGGATAACGGAAATTAGCATTCACAAAACCATCTTCACCATCAACAAAGCGTTGAATACCAACATTCATTGATAAGTCATGCATCAAGTCATCATGGGTCTTGGCACCAATTTTAGCTGCAACTGTATCATCATGTAATTGCGTTCCTAAGAATGTTAAGAATCCTTGTGCATTACCACCAAAGTCTTGTTCTTGGAGGAAGTTAGCCAAGTAAGTCCCAGCATTTTCACCAGTTTCAGGCATGGCACCATGAACTTGCTTACCATAAAAAGTAACGGTTACCTGATTGTCGACAACGTCAGCCTCACCCTTAACGCGTGATTCAGTTGCTAGATAATTGTTCATAGCAGCAACTAATGCATCTGCATCCACAGTTTCAACTACTGCCTTAGCAACACCAGGCACCATGTTTGGACGTTGCCCGGCCGTAAATGATACCAACTTCAACGCACCATCTTGCGTCCCAGCAAAGCGCGTTACAATTGAAACATTTCCTTTTTCACCATTGATGATTGGGAACTCTGCATCAGGTGAGAAGCCCATTGTTGGCTCACCATATTCTGCAAAGAATTCGTCCATTCCAGTCCAATCAGACTCCTCATCAATGCCGACAACTAAGACGAGTTTACGGTTTAGTTTCAAACCTAAATCTTTAATCATCTTCAAAGCATAATAAGCTGTGAAAGTTGGTCCCTTATCATCAGATGAGCCACGAGCATACAAACGACCATCTTCGATAACTGGTGTCCAAGGATCTTTAGTCCAGCCATCCCCTTCAGGCATCACATCCAAGTGTCCAATAATAGCAACTGTTTCTTCAGCATCCTCTGGACCTAATTCAGCATAGGCAACCAAATTTTTGTAGTTACCAACACGGAAACCATCGCGCTTTGCAAACTCTTCAAACTTCAACAAAGCTTCCTTAGGACCTGGCCCCAAAGGTGCATCAGTTGTTGCTGCATCGTCATCACGAACAGATTTGATTGCTAACATTTCTTTTAAATCTGTTAATAAATCATCTTCATATTTTAAGGCTTCAGCATGCCATTGTTTTACCATTTGTAAATCCCTCCAAGAGTCATTCATATTTGTTCTCAATTATACACTTCTTTATATTATTACACACCTTACTTTAGATGCCCTTACAAATTAGATTGAATGCGTGACATATAATTTGATATTGCATCCGCTATAAATGATGGTTTAACAACATAGCTATGCACTGCCATTTCTTGCGCAATAATTGAATGCGCATAGACAGCTGCTTCCGTTGCTTTAAGATGATTTTGTTTAAACTGACCAACAAATCCACCAATAATGCCTGCTAAAACATCACCCATTCCACCAGTTGCTTGATATGCACCACCAATCATCAGTTGATGCAAGACGTTTTCAGCATAAATCAACGTATGATGTTGTTTTAATACTAAGACATCCAAATTTAAAATTTGCCGTTGTACTTCATTTAATTGGTGCTCTGTCTGATAATTTAATTGAATACCACTTAAACGGGCCCATTCCATTTGATGCGGTGTTGCAATTGTAAATGCTGACCTTGGAAAAGTTAAATGATTATCTGCCATCACTGTCAAAGCGGAACCATCAACAACTAAAATGTGCTTATTAGTTACTGCTTTAAACACTAACTTCACAAGATGTAATGCGTGTTGATCAACACCCAAACCTGGCCCAATAACAATAACATCACTCTTTTCAATATTAGTTAGTAATTGGTCATCATCTTGCCAATCTAAAAACATGGCTTCTGGTGTTCTCGTGTGTAAAGCAGTTAAATTAACCCTATCTGTTGCCACTGTGGTCAAACCTGCACCTGCACCAACACTGGCTTGTCCAGCCATTAAGATGGCACCGCCATATTGCATGCTGCCCCCGATTAACAGCACACGACCAAAATCCCCTTTATGGCTATCGTCAGGACGCCTTAAAATAACTTCATGTAAAATATCTGATTTTAATTCATTAATAACCATGGTCACGCTCCGTTTGTCTAGTATATCAATTATACCGCGTCCAGATAGTGGTATAAGATTAACCGATATTTTTTATTTTATATTACTATTCTATCATCTATTGCACAAATACATTAATTAAGTAACAATAATAGTAATTAATATTTTAGGAGAATTTTTATGCTTAATATTGCTTATATTGGATTTGGTAAAAGTACTAATCGTTATCATATTCCTTACGTTAAAGAGCGTTCAGAACATTTCCACATTAGCCGTATTGTTGCACCACATATTGATAAACGACCCAGTGATCGTGCAAAGCTTGAGGCAACTGGGACTGTCTTTTCAACCGATATTCAAGATATCATTGCTGATAACACGCTAGATTTAGTTGTTGTTGTCACACCTGCGCCAACTCATTTTGCTGTTGCTAAACAATTACTAGCTGCTGGTAAAAATGTTTTGATCGATAAACCCGTTGTTGCAACTGTTAAAGAAATTACTGAATTAATTGATTTGGCCAAACAACACAACGCCTTCTTTATGCCATTCCAAAACCGTCGCTTTGATAGTGATTTTATTACTTTACAGCATGTGCTAGCTGCTGGTTATATTGGTCGTCCTATTGAACTTGAACTACATATGGATCACTATCGTCCGAATGATGCTAAACAATCTGGTGGCGTTATGGAAACAACTTGGTTTGATCATGGTGCACACTTAGTCGATCAAATGGTTGCCTTATTTGGTAAACCACAACATGTTGCATATGATTTACGCGTTGCGCGTGATTTATCAGCCAGTTTGTCTGACCAGTTTGAAGTCAACCTATTTTATAAAGATGCTTTTAAAGCAACGATTCAATCTAGTGAAATAACTGCAGTACACTATCCTAAGTGGATTTTACATGGGTCTAAAGGTTCATATATTAAATACAATATCGACCAACAAGAATATGATTTAAAAACCGGTATTATGCCTGGTGATACTGGTTTTGGAATTGATGCACCGCAAGATTATGGTAAAGTCACTTACTATAATCAAAACAACGATCGTATCGAAAAAATCATTCCTACTATTAATGGTGATTATGGGCGTGTCTATGATGCCGTTTATGAAACACTTGTTAATCATCAGGATAAACTGGTTTCCAATGAGCAATTACTCACAACAATTAGTATTCTAGAAGCTGGTGCATCAGCACCTAGTCCTCATATTGTAAATTTTAACGATTAATCAGACACTTTTTCTTGTAACCGCTTTCATTAAATGCTACTATATAGGTGTACCAAAAGGAAAAGGAGGGCGTGATTTGACAGATTATATTAATCTAACCACAAACATCACTTCTTCTACACAGATCCATATGGGCGTGTTACAGTAATGAAACAAGATAATTTTCGTATCAAATTTTAAAGATAAACATTAAGTCATGAATTGACTATCTTGTTATCATTAGCATCAGTTTCTTCAACGAGATATGATAACCCACATTAGGGCGTAAGCATATATCTTGATTTGAAGGCTGCTCCCGACACGATTCGCTTTTTATACGAATAACTTTGGATGCAGTAGTAGTTGCAGCAAGATGTAGTTGGTTTAGGTAATTGCTAGCGACAGTCGTTTAAATCTGCAGATTAAACCTCTAGTAGTTACCATTACAATTGAATATAGGGATACAAATTAAAGTGTACCCCTTGTTAGACGTATCATATCTAACAAAAACAGCCGCGGGTCAACGAACCGGCGGCTTTTTGTATGGAGAGCGTCGCCAATCTGCGAATAACGTTCCGGTATAAGACCTGTTTTGTGCCCTGACTCTGCCAAGAGTCTGGGTCAAAATTGGGCTTATATAAGGAATGTTGCTGATTGGTGCGCGTTTATGAAGAGCGGATATAACTACCGTTTTGTATAACAAATCAAAACAGCGTTTGGAGCAATGCTCCAAACGCTGTTTTCTATTAATTTTCCATACGGTATTCTTGTAGCAATCCCTCGCGTACCCCTGAAGCGGAGAAAATTACTTTATTTGCACCAGTGTGTTTGATTAATTCAATCAAAGGTAGCAAACCACTCACAATAATATCAGCACGATTAGCTTCTAAGTCTAATAGTTCTTCTCGTTCGGCCTTAGTCATCATTGTTAATTTATGATAGGTTTCGACAACTGCGGATGTTGACATTTCATATCCATGAAAATCTGAATCAGCAGGTAACCCATGTTTTACCCGATCTAACCGGGCCAATGAACGATTAGCACCGCCTAATAAAATAATTGGTAGCGTTACCGTATCATCAAGCCAAGGCAACTTAGCATACTGTGTATTAACATATTTAGCTGCCTTTTCAATGGACTCAGGTGATACAACACCTTCAATATTCAATTTAAATTTTTCTGATAAATTAACGGCACCAAATGGTAAGCTCATCATATTTGTTGCCATTCGATCTTCAATACCAACTAATTCAACACTTGCACCACCAGTATCTAACAACCACGCATCAGTAATATCCAACGCTGATGCAGCACCAAGATAATCATAATAGGCTTCTTGATCACCTGTTAGTACTCGAATTTCCACACCAACTGCACGGAAAACTTTATCTAAGAATACAGCTTGATTCTCAGCCTCACGCACAGCTGCTGTTGCAATACCCACAACTGTCACATCGTCAAACATCATATAATCTTGTTGAAACTCTAACAATGCATTAACAACACGTGTCATCGCTGCATCTGTTAATTCACCATCATTTTCGGCCATACCTTCTGCCAAACGTGTGTCCAATTTACGGCGACGCAATTCAATAAAATTCCCATCTGCTTGCAGTTCTTCAACTACCATACGAGTTGAGTTTGAACCCAAGTCAATGACTGCTAAATAACTCATTTAATACTCCTTAAAGGTACTAATTAATCATTAACCCCAATAATCAACACCCATAGCGTGACGAACCTCAGCCATGGTTTGTTGTCCAATTAAGCGTGCTTTTTCCGAACCTTCTTTAACAATCTGCAAAACAGCATCATGATCCTCCGCATATCGCGCACGACGTTCACGAATTGGGGCTAATTCTTTGTTTAATACTTCAAACAAATACTTTTTAATTTTCATGTCGCCCAAGCCACCTGCTTGATATTGTGCTTTAAGATCCGCAACATATGCTTTATCTTCATCAAAAATATCAAGATATGTGAATACCATATTACCTTCAATATGACCTGGATCAGTCAACCGAACATGTGTTGGGTCTGTATACATTGACTTAACTTTTGCCCATAATGTTTCTTCATCATCACTCAAGTAAATTGCGTTACCCAAAGATTTTGACATCTTAGCATTACCATCTAATCCTGGAATACGTCCGTGACCCTCTGGTGGGAAGATACCTTCTGGTTCAACCAAAAGGTCTGTATTGTAATAACGATTAAACGTACGAACTAATTCACGTGTTTGTTCCAACATAGGCTTTTGATCATCCCCTACCGGAACAACTTGGCCTTTAAACAAAGCAATGTCAGCTGCCTGCGATACAGGATAGATAAAGAAACCTGTTGGGATACTTTCACCAAAACCTTTTTGTTGAATTTCTGCTTTAACAGTTGGATTACGTTGTACACGTGCAACTGAGACCAAGTTAAGAAAGTATTCCGTTAATTCAGATAATTCAGGTACTGCTGATTGCACGAAAATTGTTGTTTTCTTAGGGTCAATGCCCACCGCCAAGTAATCCAAAACAACTTCCAAAAGAGAGTTTTGAATTTTTTCGGGATTTCGTGCATTATCCGTAAATGCTTGCTTATCAGCAACCATAATATATGGGTCGTACAAACCAGAATCTTGCATTGCAACACGTGTTTTTAAAGAACCAACGTAATGCCCAATGTGTAATTTACCAGTTGGGCGATCACCCGTTAACAAAACTTTCTTTTCATCCATATCTTTTCTTCTTTCTATGCGGTAAAACCACAAATTTAAATTCGTCAAACCCAATTGTAAAAGTTTTTTTGCATGATAACAAGCACTTAAATCATTATTGTACTAATAATGATGACGCCACCGTATTTTGTACTTGAATTATTAATGGTGATACCGGACCAATTGTCACCAAATGTAACGCATGCATTGCTCTGGAAGCTAATGTATATAATAAACCAATTGCTTTATCATCAGGATAATTGCTTTGTGATACATCATAACCAATAACGGCATCAAATTCCAATCCCTTGGCTAAATAAATTGGCATCACTAACACATTAGCTGTCCGTGTACGATCCATTGCATGTAGCAATTGTACTTTTTCTGGGTAACGGCGTAAAGCTTCCAGTACTAATTCAGCTTGTTCTGCTGTTTTAGTTAAAATCGCCACTGTTTGAAAATTCTGACGTAGCTGGGCTACTTCATCATTTAAAACCTCCACAATCGTTTCTGGATATGCTTGCCGTAAGCTTGGCTTTTCGCCGTGGCGTGTAAAAGTCACAATATCATTACCATCAGGTAAGAGTGCTTTAGCAAAATTCATAATTTCATGCGTTGAACGATAAGCTCGATTTAATTTAATTAATGCTGGTTTTTGTGCATCAAATCCTTGCGCATATTTATTTAACAAGGCTTGCGGTGTCTCAACTTGTCGGAATAATGCTTGTTCAGAATCTCCCAAAACGGTAAATTTAGCCTTAGGAAAAGCATGTTTCAAATATAGTAACTGTGCCATCGCATAATCTTGCATTTCATCTATAAAGACATAGGACATTGCCTGGTTAGTTCCCCCACCAGTTAACTCGTCACGCAAAAATAATAAGGGTGCTGCGTCTTCTAAATCAATGCGATGGTATTCTAATTGCAGATCAAAACGTCGTTGCTTAGCCCGCCACCATTCAGCTTGTTCATCATTTTTTTGTTGCATAACATATTGTAAAAATGAACGATATTGTTGATAAATATCTAAATAAAAATTATTGTACAAAGCATCATCAATAGCTTGCCATTGTTTTGTTAAATAACGTTTAGCAACTAATGAAATAACACTATCTTCATTTTCAGCAACCAGCGTTTCTTCAAGATCATCATCGCCAAGTAAATTTTGATATTCTTGGTCTGTTAGATTATCTAGTTCTGTTTGTACCCAGTCAGCGTCCTGTAAACTTTCAATACGATCAGTTAACACTTGCATAAAATGTTTTTGAAGTTGGCTAATCCGTTCGCGTATTGTATAACTGGTTGATAGCGTTGCCAAATATGCCTGAAATTCTTGCGCACCAAAGAAAACTTTATCTTCGTAATAAATATCAACAAAATGGATATCACTAGCAGATAGTTGTGCCATATAATCATCAATTAACGATACAATCTGTTCACTTTCTAATTCTTGGCGTACAGAGTAACTAGCCTGACCGATAAAATGCTGTTCTTGCTCATAACGATCAAACAACGTCTGAACGATTAACCCTTGCAAACGAGCGCTAAAGAACTCTGCTAACGTTACCTGACGCATATTTCGTTCACCAAGTGACGGCAAGACATCCGCAATATAACTTGAAAATAAACGATTAGGTGAAAACAACACAATTTGATCAGAATTCAATTCTTCTCTAGAATGGAAAAGCAAAAAAGCAATACGTTGCAAAATGGCTGATGTTTTACCGGAACCAGCAACACCTTGTACGACTAATAAATCACTAGTTGTATCACGAATAATTTGATTTTGTTCTTTTTGAATAGTTGCCACAATATTACGCATCACATCATCGTTTTGTTGTCCAAGCGCATATTGTAACATTTCATCCCCAACAGTTTCATTTGTATCAAACATACTCGTGATTTGACCATCCTGAATAACAAATTGCCGCTTTTTTTGTAAGTCAACCGTTTGTTCACCATTTGGTGTGGGATAAGCAACTTTACCTAACGTACCATTATAATAAATACCGCTAATTGGTGCCCGCCAATCATAAATCAGGAAATTACCCGCCTCATCTTGTAAAGATGCTAAACCAATATATAAAGTTTCAGGCCAATTATCTTCAATAATATCTACGCGACCAAAATAAGGACTCTTCCGTAAAAGTTTAAGTGTACCAACTGTTTTAGCCATGATATTTTCAGTTTCCGTAACACGGGCGACAATACTTCGTTGTTGTTGAATTTCGGCATTCGTTTCCATTGCATCATCTACTTCAGCAGTATTAATCGAAGTATTGGCAATATAATTACTTTCAACTGCCCGGGTCTCTGAATGTGCTTTATCATAAAACGTTTCAGCTTTTTGTAATTGCTTATCAATTTCTTGAGCCACATCATTTAATCTATGTTGTTCAAGATCTCTTTCCTTAGCCATACTACCCTCCTTTTCACGGATGTTACTAATAAAAACAGGCGGCTAAAGCATTAGCGCTTTATCCACCTATCTAACATTAAATTACACTAGTCCCAAACTAATGACTAATGCCTGATCAACTCTAACTAATAATTCATCCGGTATCAAACCAATACGATCTTGCAAACGTCTTTTATCAATGGTTCTGATTTGTTCCAATAAAATAACGGAATCACGACCAATGCCAGCTTCTGTTGCTTCTGCCGGTAAGCCAACATGTGTTGGTAATTTAGGCTTGGCAATTTTTGCTGTAATTGGTGCGATAATAACAGTTGGTGAGTGCTGATTACCAACATTATTTTGAATAATAACGACAGGGCGTTGACCACCTTGTTCTGAACCAATAACGGGTGATAAGTCTGCAAAAAAGATATCACCGCGTTTAATTTCATTTTTATTTGCCATACGTCTCTCTTTACTTCACTAATTTTCGTGGTAAGCGGGGCGCTAAACTGGTTGCTACTTCATACGGAATTGTTCCTAAGCGATTGGCTAACATTTCTAGCGTAATTGTTTCTTGACCAGCTTGACCAATTAACGTTATAACCGTTCCCACTGGTAACGCTTCTGGTAAACGAACCATTAATTGATCCATTGCAATGCGCCCAATAATTTCAACACGGCGGCCATCGGGTAACAAACCGTACATTCCTTGTAATTGACGTGCATAACCATCTGCATAACCAATTGGCAACGTCCCAATCCATTCTGGTTGGCTAGTTGTATAAGTCGCCCCATAGGATACAGATGTTCCTGCCGCTACCTGTTTAACATGCACTAAAGCTGCTTTTAATGATAAAGCAGCGATTAACTTATCAGTTGCTAATTCATCACCAGACGGGTTAAAACCATACATAGCTGCTCCAACACGCACGGTATCTAACGTCGGTTGTTCATGCCATAATGTCGTGGCTGAATTAGCCATGTGATACCAAACATCCGCTGGCAAAGTTAAATCATCAACCAAGTCATGCCAATTTTGAAGTTGCTTTTGATAGTAAGCCGTATCTTTTTGATCAGCTGTTGCAAAATGCATACCAATTCCTTTTAGAGATAATTGCTGATGTGCTATTATTTGTGCAACGACTCGTACCAACTCATCTTTTTGACGAATACCAATTCGTCCCATCCCCGTATCGACCCCAATTGACACGTCTAGCCGCTTGCCTTGAGGCATATTGTTAATTAACTCATCTAACCAAGCTTCACTAGTTACAACTGGTATTAATTGATATTTAACTAAATCAGCTGCATAAGTAGCCGGCGTTACACCAAGGATAAAAATTGGTAAGTCAATGCCAAATTCACGTAACCAGATGGCTTCATCAATTGTTGCGACACCAAAACCATCAACATTTGCCTTTTGCGCAGCCAACACCACTTGTGTTAAGCCATGACCATACGCATTCGCTTTTACAATTGCGATAAATCGTTTAGTACCCGTTAAATGGCGTACTGCCGTTATATTATGTGCAATGGCACTTGCTGAAACTTCAATCCAAGCCGGACGCCTAGTACTAATAACAGCTTGATCGATGACATCAAGTTGATGTGGTGCAGTTATTTTTGATGTAGCCGTTTCTAAAATAACAGAACTATGAACCATATCACCTGTATGTGATATTGAAATATGTACGTTAACTTCCCCTTGCTTAGGGTGCTTAACCATAACCGGCTGACCTGCTTCATTTGGCAAAACTTCAATATCTTGCCAACGAGCTTGTGTGCCAATACCAGTTCCAATCGCCTTACTATAAGCCTCTTTAATTGAAAATCTACCCGCTAAAAATTCTTTTTGATGTTTGCCTTTTCGAGCATTGTACACTGCTAGTTCAGCTGGTGTCAAAATAACGTCAATGAAACTCGGACGTCGTTTTGCAACGTCAGCAACATGACTAATCATTTGTGCATCAATTCCATGTCCCACAATCATGTTGTTTCCTCCCAAAAAAATACTAATTTCATTATACCCTCTATGTCCAAATATATTCGCTTAATTTTTATTCTACCATACACAAAAGCATCACAAGAATTTGAATAAATTCTTGTGATGCTTTTAATAATTTTTGACTTAATGATTAGTCGTTATTCTTAATCACAAAGTTACGTGATTGACGACGTGGTGCACCTGAATGTCCACGTTGTGAACGATCACCTGAACCAGTACGTGAACCACGATCATATGAACGACGCTCACGTTGTCCACGGTTACCACGGTAACCACCACCATTACCATGACGACGGTCACCATCGCGACGACCACGGTTACCGCCACCATGACGGCCACCATTACCACCATGCTTGTGTGGCAAAGGACGTTCGTGTGATAACTTAAATTCAGCATCCATCTCTTCAACATTAGCGGCAGAACCTAATAAGGCAGCTGCTAATTCACGAGCATCATACTTTTCAGCTAATTGATCAACTAATTCTGAATCAGCAACGTTAGCAGTCGTCTTAACAATTGCATCAACAGATGCAGCTGCAACACTCATACGACCAGCAAGTGCTTCTTCGTGTGTGTATGGCTTTAATGGTTGCATACGTTTCTTAGTTAGCTTTTCAATATCCTTCAAGTAATCCATCTCAGCATTTGAAATGAAAGTTACAGAAGTTCCATGAGCACCGGCACGACCTGTACGACCAATACGGTGAACATATGACTCTGAATCTTGTGGAATATCAAAGTTATAAACGTAATCAACACCAGAAACATCTAATCCACGAGCAGCAACATCAGTTGCAACCAAAATGCGAATTTCACCATTCTTGAATTGTTTCAAAACTTGTGTACGCTTTTGTTGTGTCAAGTCACCATGAATACCAGCAGCATTAAAGCCACGTAATTCCAAACCACGTGTCAATTCATCAACACGACGCTTTGTACGACCGAACATAATAGCTAGTTGTGGTTGTTGTACATCCAAAATACGCGTTAGTACATCGAACTTTTCAAAATCACGTACACGTACGTAATATTGGTCAACTAAGTCTGTTGTTAATTCCTTAGCAGCAATTTGAATGTGCTCAGGATTAGTCATAAATTGAACACCAATACGCTTGATAGCTGCAGGCATCGTTGCTGAGAACAACAATGTTTGACGCTCATCAGGGACGGCCTTCAAGATTGATTCAATATCTTCTAAGAATCCCATGTTCAACATTTCATCGGCTTCATCTAATACCAATGTCTTAACATGTGATAGGTTAATCGTACCACGACGAATATGGTCAATTAAACGACCAGGTGTTCCAACAACAATGTGGGCACCATGGTTTAACCCATTAATTTGGCGACGAATATCAGCACCACCGAAAACGGCTTGTACACGAACATGCTTATCACGACCCAACTTGAATAATTCTTCTTGGGTTTGGATAGCTAATTCACGGGTTGGTGAAACAACCAAGGCTTGAACATCTTTATTATCATTGTCAATCATTTCTAGGATTGGCAAACCAAATGCAGCTGTCTTACCGGTTCCTGTTTGGGCTTGACCAATAACGTCTTTACCAGCCATCGTCAACGGAATTGTCTTTTCCTGAATTGGCGTAGCTTCTACATAGCCATGCTTCTCAATGGCCGTCAAAAGGTCTTGTGTAAGACCTAACTCTGAAAACTTCAAAATTTTTCCTCCAGTAACGATTGCCGCAACAAACGTTCTCTAATTGTCTTGAACTTATCAACATAAAAACAGACTAGACACAATCCGGCGTCCCTACTGCGTCTGTTTTTAGTAATCGTCCGCTAATTTTTGTAACTTATCTAGTTTATCCTTATAATCAGCAATTAGCAACCATTAACACTCTTTTTTTACTTAATTACTCAAAAAAAATGTAAAAATCAAAATGAGTCCGCTTTCATGACCTGTTTGACTTTTACATTTTGAGACATTATTCTTCAGCAATTTCAATATCAGCGTTCAACATGGTTAACTTATAAACAATGCGATCGTAACCACGTAATACGTGTTCTGCATTAATTACTTCTGTTACGCCATCAGCCATCAACCCCGCTGAAACCAACGCAGCACCGGCACGAATTTCAGCAGCCGAAACACGAGCACCATGGAAATCACTGCATTGTGCGACGACCATCTTGCCATGTTCTGGATTTGTAACTGCCATCCCAAGTTTTTGCAACTCTGGTACATGACGTGTACGCTCCGGATAAATTGTTTCATGCACAATACTTTCACCATTTGCTAATGTTAGCAATGGCGTCACTGGCTGTTGCAAATCTGTTGCAAAGCCAGGGAATGGTGCTGTCTTAATTTGAATAGGCTTTAAGTCAACTGACTTAGGGACGTAAATGCTATCCTCGCGAACATCTAATTTGACACCCATTTCAAGTAACTTCGCTGTAAATGATTCTAAATGCTCTGGAATCACATTTTTAACTAAAACACCATCTCCTTGAGCCGCAGCCAAAGCAAGATACGTACCTGCTTCAATACGATCAGGAATAATTGTATGTGTATTTTTAGACTCTAAACGTGACACCCCAGTAATGCGGATAACGTCAGTTCCTGCACCACGAATTTGGGCACCCATATTGTTCAAAAATGTTGCCAAATCAATAATTTCTGGTTCACGAGCAGCGTTTTCTAAAACTGTCGTTCCTTCAGCATGAACAGCAGCCATAATGATATTCATTGTGGCACCTACTGAAACAACATCCAAAAAGATACGAGCACCTTTCAAGCCATTTTCAGCATTAATATACACGGTGTCATTTTTTTCATATACAGTTGCACCTAATGCTTCAAACCCTTTAATATGTTGGTCAATTGGACGTGGACCAATATTATCGCCACCTGGGAACGTCACTGTTGCACGACCAAAGCGTCCCAGTAAAGATCCCATAAAATAATAAGATGCACGCAAAGACTTGATGGCTGTTGATGGTAACTCTGATTCAACAATTTCCGTTGGATCGATCATCAACTCGCCACCCTTAAACGTTGAATTAACGTTCATAGAACTTAAAATAGCTTGCAAATTATAAACATCTAAAATATCAGGTACACTGTCGAATTTCACCGGTGTCTCAGCTAAAATAGCTGCTGGAATTAACGCGACAGTCGAATTTTTAGCCCCCCCAATGGTCACTTCACCACTGAGTCGCCGTCCACCATGGATAATCAACTTCTTCATTTTATTAATCCTTTTAGAGTTAAAACTCTATCATCCTTAATCAAGGTCCATTCATTCAAAATTTTTTGTTATTTTACTTCGCATGACTATCGCCAAACGATAATGACCCCATATCATCATGAATAATATACTCAGTCAATTTTACAGTAGTTACATTTAAATTACAACAACATGTCGTTATTAAACATCTTTAAAATAATACAAAACATTCAAAAAATAACTATATATTTTATTATAACAACTGAATACTATAATAACCTAAAAAAGAGCTGACAATTTAAAATTATCAGCTCTTTTTATATCATTTATTAATTTTCATGATGAGCCAAGGCAGCCTTAACAAATCCGGCATACAAAGGTTCAGGATGATCTGGACGTGATGTGAATTCTGGGTGGTATTGTGCAGCCACAAAGAAATCATTTGCTGGAATTTCAATAATTTCCATTAATGTTTCATCAGGTGAAGTGCCGACAAATACCATACCAGCTTCTTCTAGTTCTTGACGGTAAGTCGTATTAAATTCATAACGATGACGGTGACGAGCTGTAATTTCAGTCTTATCTCCATACAACTTTTTCGTTAAACTACCTTCTTTTAATTTAGCTGGATATAATCCCAAACGCATTGTGCCACCACGATCAGTGATTTCTTTTTGATCATTCATCAAAGCAATGATTGGTGTATCCGTCTTTTCATCTAATTCAATTGAGTTAGCGTTAGCATGTCCCAAAACATTACGTGCAAATTCAACAGTTGCCAGTTGCATTCCTAAGCAAACACCCAAGAATGGCACATTATTTTCACGCGCATATTGGATAGCTGCCATCTTACCTTCAGTACCACGAGAACCAAATCCACCTGGAACCATCACACCATCAGCATCAGCAAGTATCTCAGGAACATTTTCAGCATTAACCTTTTCAGAATTAATAGCCGTAATCTTTACGTCGGCATCAACGGCATAACCACCCGCACGTAACGCCTCATTAACTGAGATATACGCATCTTGCAAGTCGGCATACTTACCAACCAAAGTGATGTTAATTTCCTTCTTTAAATAGCGGATTTTATCAATCATCGCACGCCATTCAGTCAAGTCAGCAGCAGGTGCCGTTAGGCCTAGACGTTTCAAAATAACGTCGTCCATACTTTGCTTTTGCATATTCAAGACAACTTCATACAAAATATCAACGTCTAATGATTCAATAACAGCTTCTGGTTTAACATCTGTAAACAAAGCTAACTTATCACGCATGCCTTGACTAATTGGTTGTTCAGTACGGACAACCAACATATCAGGCTGAATACCTAGTGAACGTAATTCAGCAACAGAATGTTGAGTTGGCTTAGTTTTCATTTCACCAGCAGCACGTAAATATGGAATCAATGATGTGTGGATATAAGCAACGTTTTCTGCTCCTACTTCACTCTTCATTTGACGTAAAGCCTCGATGAATGGTAGTGATTCAATATCACCTACAGTTCCACCCACTTCAGTAATCACGATATCTGCATCTGTCGTTTCCGCTGCACGCATCATTTTTTCTTTTAGTGCATTTGTAATATGTGGAATTACTTGAACAGTTGCCCCATCATAGTCACCACGACGTTCTTTTGCAAGAACCTCTGAGTAGACACGTCCTGACGTCACATTTGAATATTTATTTAAGTTAATATCAATGAAACGCTCGTAATGTCCAAGGTCCAAATCAGTTTCTAAACCGTCTTCGGTCACAAATGTCTCACCGTGTTGATATGGTGACATGGTACCAGGATCAATGTTAATGTAGGGATCAAATTTTTGTACTGCGATTTTGAAGCCACGGTTTTTTAACAAGCGTCCTAATGAAGCTGCAACGATACCTTTACCTAATGATGAAACCACACCACCAGTAACAAAGATGTATTTAGCCGTCATATAAATATATCCTCCGAGTTCTATGTCAATGCCAAAAAAAATAAAAAAGCTCCCAATGCTTAGGTAGCGTTGGGAGCATTAATCAACTTTGATTACGCCTTGTATATTAATACAAGAGCCCGGAATTTAACTATACATTAAAAACACATGACTGTCAAGCAATTAATCAAAGACAACCTTCAACCGATTAATTAGTGTTCAATATCTCCTGAACCATAATCATCATCGACATCAGTCTTAATACCACTAATTTCATCGCCAATGCCGCCAGCAACTTCATCATGACCAAAATCATCATCCGTACTGTCATCGTCATCGGTATCGTCATCATCGATATCATCATCATCTGCTGCATCTGCTACTTCATCATCCGTCGCATCTACATCAAAATCATCGTCTTCAGGATCATCATTATTGTAATCAATAACATCATCATCAGCGTCAGCATCTGCCAAGAAGGCGTTGATTTTCTTACGCTTCTTCTTCTTTGGCTTGCCTTCAACTTCTTCTTCTAGATCCAAATGAACGGCCTCATCAATTGAGTCGATTGGGTACCACGAACGCAATCCCCACATCGTATCACCCAATGAAATGAATGAGCCGTCAATATTCAAATCAGTATAAAATTGTGATAAGCGCGCACGAATCTCTTCGTCCGACTTACCCGTGAATGATTGTACTTCATTCAACAAATCATTAAATCCCATTGTTTCATTACGGTCAGACAAAATTGCACGAGCAACTTCAATCATTGAAAGCTCATCCTTATTTTGGCCGTCAAATTGTGTTAATGCCAAATCACTGCACGTCCTTTCGCGATTTTACTCAATGTCTAATATTACAATATTTCTAGCTTTTCAGCAAATCTTTTTCACTTTATTTTTCTAACTCAGGCACATTTTTACCTAAAACCCACTTTTCAACAGCCAAGCCAACGCCATCGTCATTTTGTGAAGTTGTTATGAAATCAGCATTATCTTTAATTTCATCAACTGCGTTGGCCATCGCAATCCCCAAACCAGCTTGTTGAATCATTGTTAGATCATTATGTTGATCACCCAACGCCATCGTCTTTGCTAGATCAATGCCCAATTTATCCGCCAAAATAGCTAAGCCATTACCTTTTGTTGATTCTTTATGCATGACCTCTAAAAAATTAGGTGTCGACTGCACAATATAATAATTATCTTGCAATTCTTTTGGCATATTAGCAACTAATTTATCGATTATTTCTGTTTCATCAATAAACATAAATTTTATATAATGCTCATCAGCCGACATGTCATCAACTGACTTAATTTGCAATGGCATTTGTACCATGTTGTTTTCACCATTTGCATAACGATTAATCAATGTATTGGCAGTAATCGCATAGTCTAACGATTCAATTTGAAAATACGCATCGTATTCATCAGCAACCGCCTTAAATTTCTTAAAATCTGCCAATGATAATTCATGACCACCCAATTTTTCGCCGGCTGTTGTTTGTACAATACTCCCATTATATGTAATGGCAAATTGATTTGTTTCATCAGCCAACCCCAACTCTGCTAAGTAATCTTTTACGCCAGACAGTGGACGTCCCGTTGCTAACACGACTTTAGCCCCTTGCTCAGTCGCATCTTGCAAAGCTTTTTTGACACGTGGCGTAATTTTTTTATCTGAATTCACCAATGTGTCGTCAATATCAATTGTAATTAATTCTATTCCCATTTTAATAATATTTCCCCTAGTTATTTATTTTGGTGCCACCAACGTCTCGTTATGGACATACCTTTGAAAATCTGAATAAATTGGTGCCATAATATCATCCACTGCATGTTGTACTAACATTTCACGCGGGAAGAAAAAGCGTGCATTACCAAAGACGCGCCCAGTCATCGCTTCTACCAAAGCACTTTGCGTTGATAATTCAACCAGCGAGCCATCTAACTGCATTAATTCAATTTGGGTACGTGGCTTTTTAACCTTGGGATCATAAGCATCATACGGCAAATCGAAGCTATCATTTTCAGCAGTATAATAACGTGTATCAAACCCAGCCGAATCAATTAACTGTTTAATGGTTGGCAACAAATTTCGTGTTTCATCTGTAATCACAATCGATTTTAATGGCTTGCGATCAATAAAACGTGTTGCTAAATCTTTCAAAATGGGATCATCAGCATGCCGCCAAGCACTAATATCAGCTATCATCACGGCATCATCCAGCATCAAATACTGTTGCAAGGTTAAATCACCTGCAAATAACGGTTGTAGCGTCGGTGAGATGAAATTAATATTAACGCGAGTATCGTGCTTACTTTCATCATATATAAATTTTGCCCGCTCTAATAAATGTTGCAATACAACTTCAAACGAACGTGATACTGGATGAAAATAAACTTGAACGTACATTTGGTAACGTGACACCACATAGTCTTCAATAGCATATGAACCTTTATCATCAAAGGCAATGCCACCTGCGTACGGGCGCATCACATGAATAATACGTGATAAATCAAACTGACCATATGTAGCGCCAGAATAGTAAGCATCACGTAATAAATAATCCATGCGGTCTGCGTCAATTTGACTGGAAATCAACTGGACAACTTGTGGATTTGGATATGTTTTGGCAATAACACTCGCAACTTTTTGTGGAAAATCTGTACTTACCTTTACCAAGACCTGATGAATTTCAGTATCTGGTGATAAAATAATCGATTGCGTATAAGCTTCATGATCAGTATTAAAAATATGTTCAAAAGTATGAGAATACGGCCCATGTCCAACATCATGTAGCAACGCTGCACATAATAACACCAATCGTTCATTCACATCCCATAACCCATCCCCAGGCTCCTGTGAAGGATAAAATTGCGCTAAGTGATTCGCAAACCGACGCGCAATTTCATACACGCCCAATGAATGTGAAAATCTAGAATGTTCAGCACCATGAAAGACTGCACTGGCAACACCTAGTTGTTTAATACGACGTAGACGTTGAAATTCTGACGTTCCAATCAAATCCAAAATCACTTGATCTTTTACTCGTATTGAATTTAACACAGGATCCCTAAAAACTTTTTCCGAACCTGTTTTAATAAATTGTGCCATGATATCCTTTCCAATTCTGACGAATAATACCTAATTTACTATATTATACCTTATTGAACACGGTATAATAAACTGAAGTAATCTTTAATTATAAGGAGTTTAATATGCAAACCACACCAAAAAGTTGGTCAACTATTGTCACCCTCACCACACAAATTACCCAGGATACAAGTCATGAAGAATTTTCATTTGAAGAAGTCGGCATTTTAACACGTACGCAAAACGCATTATACATTCGCTACACAGAGCATCAACAAAACCTTGAAACACCCGTTACGTTTAAAATATCACAGATTGATGCTGTGCTGTTGCATCGTCATAATGACTTTACTGATATGCAACTGCATTTCGTGCCAAACAAAACCTTTCAAACGCAATATGTTACCTCTCAAGGAAACATACCAATAGCAGTTCGTACTGATTCATTTGTTAATCAAATCACTGCTGACCATCCTTATGGGCAACTAGCGATTACTTATTCATTGCTTAATAACGATAGCATCATTGGCACTTATGCCTTAAATTTATCCATAGCAAAAGCTAACTGATAAAACAAAAACCGTTTACAAAAATAGATTGACACTTGTCAATTCTTTTGTAAACGGTTTTTTGGGGTAAAAAAAAGACCATCGTGCAAGAGGGGGAACGCAACGATGGTCCACCGCCGGCTACTATCGCAACCAGCGAAGGGGGGATACATAGTTTGGGGAACTATGTAATTTCATATACTTTGGGGAGTAATGAATTCCACTAACAAAAGTGAATATATATAATATATACAACTAAAGTTACAAAAAAGTTTCATAATTCTTTCGATTTAAACACAAAAAAAGAAAGTATACTTGAAGTGTACTTTCTCGTCATGTTTATTGTGCATTATTTAAAGAACTGGTTGTTTTATCTAATTTAACTGTAACCGTCTTTTCTTGTCCCTTGTGATAGTACGTAAATTTAACAGAATCACCAACTTTATGCTTATAAAGCGCATCACGTAATTCACCAGAATCGCTCACCTTTGTATCGTCAATCTTTGTAATCACATCATAACGTTCAAGTCCAGCCTTTGCTGCTGGCGAATCATCTTGTGCCTCTACAATAATAACACCATCAGAAACACTATCTGGCAAATGCAATACCTCTCTTTGGTCACTAGCTGACACGTTACTCAAATCAACCATTGATACACCCAAAGCTGGCCGTTCAATTTTACCATCTTTTTCCAGACCATTAATAATGGTAACCACTGTGTTTGACGGAATTGCAAAACCCATCCCTTCAACTGATGTACCATCTTCAGATGACGCTAACTTCATCGAATTAATACCAACAACTTGACCCGCTAGATTAACTAGTGGGCCTCCAGAGTTACCAGGATTAATAGCTGCATCAGTTTGCAAAACATTTGCTTTACCAAGAGAATTTCCTGATTCATCTGTTGCATCAACTTGACGCTTCGTTGCCGAAATAATACCTTCCGTTACTGAAGTGGCATAATCAGATCCTAGCGGCGACCCAATAGCTAGAACTGATTGTCCTGCTTCAACTTTACCAGAGTCGGCAAAGTTAGCAACCTCACTAATCTTATCAGCTTTCACCTTCAAAACTGCCAAATCGGTTTGTTCATCAGTCCCCACTAATTTTCCTGTTAACTTCGTGCCATCACTTAATAAGACTTGAATCGCATTCGAACCTGCCACCACGTGATTATTTGTCACAATATAGGCCATATTACGATCTTTTTTATACACAACTCCTGATCCTTCCGAAGCTGTTTGTAAATCTGACGAATCACTATCACGATTTTGTGTTTGATCCCCAAAAAAATCGGACTGTAATGATTGTTGTTTTTGTAAATTAATAACAGACACGACTGCGCCAGAAACATTTTTAAACGCTTTAGTTGCACTAGACTTGCCTTTTACATTATTTTCATTCACTTTAACTGCACTATTCTTTGCAGTCGTCACGTTTGCTGCTTGATCATTTTGTGTAAAATGTACGACACCACCGGCAGCAACACCACCACCAATTAAACCAGCAACAACACTCATGACAACAATTTTTGTTCCCGAAGATAATTTCATATCTATGCCCCATATCTTATTCATTTCATCATATATTTATCATAACTAACGTTAGTTGTTACTTTAAGCTGATTCCCTTTAAATCGCCTTAACCCCAGGCTATATTTGAATCAATCTCGTTGCAATATTTGGATCTGTATCTAGTAAATTAAAATCATGATCTACCCCAAAATCATGTTCTGACAAAACTGATTGTACAGTCAAATGTGCCAAGGGTTTTTGATTATTTTCTTGACTCAAATGACCTAAATAAACTTGTTTTGTACGATTACCTAATATCTGGGTTAACGCTAATGCGCCATCCTCATTAGATAAATGCCCTTGATCACCCAAAATACGTTGTTTTAATGGCCAGGCGTAACTCCCCATACGTAACATTTCATAATCATGATTGGCTTCCATCAAAATTGCATCCGCATTTTTTAATGTCCCCACAATACGATCATTTACATAGCCCGTGTCTGTCAACATAGCAAAAGTTTTATTATCATGATGAAAAGCGTAAAACTGCGGATTAGCCGCATCATGCGAAACGCCAAAACTTTCAATGTCCAAATCATCCATTAATTTGGTTTGACCTGGTTCAAATAATTGAATTTGATCGGTATTAATTTTTCCAATTTTACCAGCCATCGCCTGCCATGTTTTTTGATTAGCATAAACATCCATACCATACTTACGCGCCAACACGCCTACGCCAGCAATATGATCACTATGCTCATGTGTCACAAATAATGCATCAACATCATTTAGTGAACGCCCAATTTGTGACATGAGCGCCGTTATTTTTTTACCTGATAAGCCAGCATCAACAAGCACCTTATGTCTGGGAGTTTCAATGTATGTCACATTACCTTTACTACCAGATGCTAACATTGATACTTTAAAATCATTTGACATTCCTAACTCCTTATCAAATAAAAAGCCGTTTATTTTAGTTATCCTAAAACAAGCGGCTTTTTATTTCTGATTCCACCACTTGTTATATTTTAACACGTTGTAAAACCTTTATTTCATAATTGCACCATTTATTGCATTAACTGTAATAATTGTTGCCTTCCGTTTATTATTCGACACCCAAAATTGCCATGTTGGCACAAAAATAACATCTTTTCCTACGGTCGTCATTTCACGATACCCTAATTGTGAAAAGGTAATCTGACTGTTATTCGATAAATCATTATATTGATACAATGAAATCAATGCTTGCTCTTCAGAAATTAATTGTACGTCATCCCGTAAATACTGTGTATCACTTATATAACGTTGTTCATACCCCTTAATTTCATGATTTGGTGTGACTTCAAAAATAATTTGCGCACGCTTTGTAGTAAATGTTCTTTTCTCTTTCGCAATCTTTTGTACATAAACATATAATTTATTTGCTGATTTATTATCTTTTTGCGCAATTTCACTCAATTTAGTGCTCAACTTATATTGGGAACCATTGATAACTTGATCGTCCTGCTTTATAAAATCATTCAAAGCATGAATATCATTTTTACTTGGATAATGTAATTTAACTGGTGTAGGCATCGTTACCTTCAACGTATCGCCTACCATTTTACTTTTCCAATCATGATTCAACTGTGCTTGATGTGCAGCCAAAATACTCCTACCATCTTTACCAGCCACATACGATCCTGTTGTACGACTCTTTGACAATGTCCGGTAAGCAATACCATCATCATGCATCTCGTCTATAATTTGTTCTTCCGTTGTACGACGATCATTAAATGGATATTGTCGTAACCATTGCGTACCTAAGAATATATCCAAAGACACAAAGACAATCAAGAAGGCAGTTAAGACTTTTTTAAAATCCATTTATTGCCCTCCTTTATCAGCTGTCCAGTTATCTACCGAACGCCATACATGATCTTGTTCAAAATACCAAGTTGGTTCTAACGTCACAATTTGATCTTTGGGATTAAGTCGCCAACGATAACCCAGTAAAATTTTTTGAATATCAGTTTTATCAATCCCAGCTGCCATTAATTTATTAATTTCTTCATCCATCGTTGGTAACGTTACTTTATTTTTATTATCAGTTGGTAACGGCACCCGTAATGAATATTGCGACAAAATAATTTGTTCATGGTTATTAGGTTTTTGTTTTACCTGTACCGTACCATTATCAGTTTGGTTAAATACAGGCAATCCATTTACAAACAAACGGTACATTAACGACTTGGCATTATTAGTTTCTTCAAAATAATATAAATCATCCGTCAATTGATGCAAATCAACTAGCCATTGATAACCTTGCCGTTGTCGTTGACTAACTTGATCAACATGATCATTTATACCATACGCATCATAACTAATGATACCAGTCGTCATATTACGAGTCATACGCTGATTATTTCCATTTGTATAAGTCAGAATTTCTTGATCATTATTAACTGTGCGTTTGCCACCATCAGGGAAAATTTTTAATAATTGTGCCATCGTATCATCAGAATTCAATAAATAACTGTGCGCCTGTAACTGAACACGTTCTGTTGGTGCAGTCACAACATGCTTACCAATCCATCGATAATCTACCGGTACTGCACTTTCACTACGTTTCACCTGTTTAATCGTTTGTACAACATCAGTTCCTTGATAATGATAAGTTTTATGATGAGCATCATTATACAAAATAATATTTGTTCCACTTTGTGGCAAACGTACGTGATCAATCATGACATTATCAGCAATTTTGATATCCTTACCAAACACGTTTTTAATAACACTTCCTGACACTGAATCCGGAAAACTCATCACAAGCATATTTTGCTTTGATAAAGATTGCAAATAAGCGCTTTTAGAAAGTTTCTGATCACCTTTATACTTCAGATGCCAACCTTTAACTCGCGAAATTAATTTCGAGGAAACTGCTTGATAATCCAACACGCTTAAATTTTTTGATTTACCATTAAACGTCAATTTTGAAAGGCCGTAAACATTCGCTAAATTCTTCCCCACAGCTTCTTCTTGTTGTGTAGCTGTTATTTGCTTTTTTTGCGTGACATGTCCTGGTGTTTGCCATAATTGAACTGACAAAAATACGCTAATTAAAATGGCAATAATTAGGGCTATGATTAAACCATATCGTTGTCGAAAATAAATTAAGCGAATCCGCCATTGCCTATCTTTCTTCATCCCAATCACCATCATCCCAATCATCATCTATTTCGTTGTATGGCTCATATGGTAATGCTACAAAAAATGTTGATCCACGGCCTTCAGTTGATTCAACCCAAACGCGGCCACCAAAACGTTCGATAATTTCCTTAGAAATTGCCAAACCAAGCCCAGTACCACCTTGTGCACGTGAACGTGCTTTATCAACACGAAAGAAACGATCAAATATTTGCGTTACATCCTTATTTGGAATACCCAAACCTTGGTCTGTAATACTTAAGACAACCTCAGTTTGATGATCTTCTAGTCGTGCCGTAATCACACCGCCATCAGGAGAATATTTAATTGCATTATTCATAATATTATCAAGCACCTGAGTTAACTTTGATGTATCGACATCAACCCAAATTTGAAAATCTGGAATAACTCGTTTAACGGTATAATATTTTTCAGGTTTATCATCATTTGCAATAATCATATCGAAACGATCTAAAACATAATTAAATAAATTAGCAATATTGATAAATTCATTATCAATTTTCATCGTACCAGAATCCATGCGTGATAATTCTAACAAGTCATTAATCATATGAATCATACGTGTTGTTTCATCTTGTGCAACACTCAAGAAACTATGAGCCACTTCTGGATCTTCTAATGCACCATCTTGCAAGGCATCAACATATGACTTAACTGATGTTAATGGTGTTCTTAACTCGTGAGACACATTTGATACGAATTGTCGACGTTCTCGTTCAGTGCGCTGCTGTTCAGTAACATCATGCAACACAATGACTAATCCAGAAATAAATCCGGATGACCGCTCAATTAAACTAAAGTATGCCCGAATCATTAATTGATGTTCATTGGTACTAAAATCTAACAATAATTCATGACGATTGTCCAATAAATCACGCAAACTATATTGATCGGCAATGCGTAAGATATCTAGAATTGAACGTCCTATTGCATCATGATTATCTGCAAGCCCTGTCATTCTTAAGGCTGCAATATTAATGATATTAATATTGCCGCGCCTATCGGTCGCAATCACGCCATCAGTCATATATTCAAGAACTGAATCCAAACGTCGCCGTTCAAAGTCCATTGAATTAGTTGTTTCTTCTATCCGTTCCGCTAGCATATTAACATTTTGTGCTAATTGACCAATTTCGTCATCTGTATGGACATTAATCCCTCCAGAATAATCACCTTGGGCAATTTTATTAGTTCGTGCACTAATTTGTGCAATTGGGCGTGTGATACTACGTGAAATAAATATCGCCATGATAATTCCTAGCACAATTGCAAACACCATTGACGCAAAATAAATAAATGAAATTTTAGATAAATTATCATAAACGGTCTCTACACTAGCACGTACAACAACCACACCAACCACATTACTTTCACCATCAACTGTATTTGTTAAAGTTTTGATAACTAGTTGATAACGCAGTCCATTCTGCGTCACAATGACATTTTTTTTATACTTTCCTCCCGCAATTGCAGCTTTAACGTTGGTATCAGTTGTTTTTTTACCAATTTCATCTTGATTATTAACATCACTAGTTCCTCGTAAAATACCAACGGTGTCAAAAACTTGAATTTCTGAAATAGCTGCATTATTGGTAGAATTTAAAATTGTATGAATATTTTGATTAACATTACGCTGATTATTACTAGCTAACTGTTGCGTTAACGAATCGTCAACATAGGCAGGTAGTGTAATTTGATCACGGAATGTTGATAAACTTTGCTGTTCTAATTGACGCACGAAAAAAGCACCCACTAATTCCAAAGTCACAATTAGCGTTAACGTAAAGACCAATGCAATTTTAAAATGAATCGACGCAAAAAAACGACGTCGCTTATGCCCACTTTCCATATCTTTTATATACTACCTTTCTTAATTGAAAAAAAGCTAGTCCCATGCCATTTCGGCAAGGCACTAGCCTCTGTGTCTAAACACTTTATTCTTCTGAAGCTTTTAGATAGTAACCTACACCACGACGTGTCATCAAAATTTGTGGATGACTAGGTGTTTCTTCAATCTTTTCACGAATTCGACGCACTGTTACATCAACTGTTCGTACATCACCAAAATAATCATAACCCCAAACTGTTTGCAACAGGTCATCACGCGTCATAACTTGACCAATATGCTTTGATAAATGATGCAATAATTCGAATTCACGATGCGTCAATTCAATATCTTGACCATTCTTAGAAACCATGTAAGCTTCCGGATGAATTGTCAAAGCACCAATTTTAATATCACCGCTATCATCAACTTGGCCCTGACCCGTTACGGATGACTTACGACGCAAATTAGCTTTAATTCGCGCTAATAATTCACGATTTGAAAATGGCTTGGTGACATAATCATCCGCACCCATTTCCAATCCTAAAACTTTATCTATTTCTGAATCTTTAGCAGTCACCATAATAACTGGCGTCTGAGAAGTTGTTCGAATTTGACGTAACACTTCTGTTCCTTCAACCTCAGGTAACATTTGGTCTAACAATACCAAATCAGGCATTTCACTTTCAAATAAATCTAAAGCTTCACGACCATCCATTGCGACTGCAACTTCATAACCCTCTTTAGTCAAATTAAATTTTATAATATCTGAAATAGGCTTTTCGTCATCTACAACTAATATTTTACTCATTATCATTCCTCCCAATGTGGGTCTCTGATTTTCATTATAGCATGCGAGCCAATTTTACCAAAATAAAACTTCATAAATGATATGGCAGTCCACATTATACTTTATTTATAAATAATTATCTCTGAATAATTTCAAAATATTCGCAAATCAAAAAAATTCTAATTTAGATATTCAAACGACTTTTATACCTAAATATTTAGAAAAAGCAATTATTTTGTTGCATTATATGTATATACATGATATATTTATAAACGTTGTTAAAAAACAACTATTACTTTTTTGGACAAGTAGCTCAGTTGGTAGAGCAACGGACTCTTAATCCGTGGGTCCAGGGTTCGAGCCCCTGCTTGTCCATCATTAAAAACGACCATCACATATGTGATGGTCGTTTTTTGATGCATCTTTTAAATTTAACGTTGATGATAATTTGGTGCATCCCTCGTTAATTCAACGTCATGTGGATGACTTTCTGTTAAACCAGCAGCAGTAATTTGGACAAATTGTGCTTGGCGACGTAGTGTGGACACATCACCTGATCCGGTATACCCCATTCCCGAACGTAAACCACCACTAATTTGGAAAAGATTATCTGCAATCACATCAGTCATAATGGCGTCATCAACCATAACAGCTACAGCACCGGCCGCCAAAGCTTTCACAACATCGCCTGAATATTTTACATCTGATCCCAAAATAACGTTGCCATCATATTCAGCAGCTAATTGCGCAAACGACATTACTGTTGTAACAACATTTACTAATGATTTACCGTCTGCATTAGCTACAATAATAGTATCAGCACCAGCTGCTAAAGCACGTTTAGCGATAGCCAAATCATTAATTGGCCCAACCCATAATGGAACTGTTTGATTTGTCGCCTTAATCATTTCAATATTTTGTACCAAAGCATCTGTATCGTTCGTTACAACTAATTGAAGAACATCAGCACCAGCGTTAACTAATGCATTGGCATTTGTTGCATTATCCACAATAGCCCCCACTAAATAATGGGAATCTTTCGCTTTAACTGTGGCTATATTTTCAATGGTAGCCAATGCTGAAGGTAAGATAGCAAGTGCACCTTCTTGTGCAAATTCAATTGCTCGATTCACAGTTGTAAAGTTCGCTGATCCAATAACTGGAATAGCTAATTTCACTTGATCAGCTAGTTGCGTTTGAATATCAATTGTATTGGGCAATACATCTGAAGCACTAGGTACTAACAACACTTCATCTAACCCTAATCCACCTTGACTAATCATTATGCAAATGCCTCCTTTGTTGTGATAATACGCTTATTCTGTGTAACTTGTGCATAATCAACCATTGTTGTTGTATTCAATAATTGACCTTCATTAGCTGCTTGTGTAATTGATTTAAAACCAGCTTGCCCAATATTTTTTGCTACTGTTGCCATCATCGGCACAACAACGTCTAGCAACTCTCCTTTATAAGCTGTTCGTCCCTCAATACCTTCTGGAACCATCTTATTAGCTTCATTAACTTCACCTTGGAAGTAACGATCTTTTGACCCATTTTCCATAGCCGCAATTGAACCCATACCACGATAAGCTTTGTAACGTTGCCCTGTCTTTTCGTCAACAATGACCTCGCCTGGCGTTTCAAATGTACCAGCTAATACTGATCCTAGCATAATAGCATTACCACCAGCTAGAACTGCCTTGCTCATATCATCTGCCGTTTTAATACCACCATCGGCAATGATCGCTTTGTTATACTCATGCGCCGCTTCTTGAGCCGCTGCAATTGCTGAAATTTGCGGCACGCCAACACCAGCAACAACACGAGTTGTGCAAATTGAGCCAGGCCCAATACCAACTTTAGCAACATCGGCACCGGCATCATATAAAGCTTTTGCCCCTGCTTTAGTTGCCACATTACCAGCAATAATATTAATTTTAGGGAAGGCATTGCGTACCTCACTAATCTTACGCAAAACACCTTCTGAATGACCATGTGCTGAATCTAGCACAATTGCATCAGCTCCTGCTTCAACTAAAGCAGTCACACGATCAATCGTATCTGAAGTTACACCAACAGCACCAGCAACTAATAACCGATTATGCGCATCAACTGCTGCATTTGGCGCTGTTTTAAAATCAACGTGAATATCTTTTACAATTTTAATTTCAGCAGCTTGATCTTTGATCAGCATATTCTTGTGAATAACACCCAAACCACCAAAATTAGCCAAAGCAATCGCCATTGTTGATTCTGTTACCGTATCCATAGCAGCTGACAAAATTGGCTTATTTAACTTTAACGTTGGCGTCAATATAGTTTGCATCAATACTTCATCTTGTTTATTTTCCGTCTTGTCGATTGGTAACGTCACATCTTGAAACGTCAAACCCATTGGTACAAATTTATTAGCAATACTATAATTAGCCATCATTCCTCCATTTTTTTGTATAAAAAAAGCATTAGTAGAATAGTATAGAATCCTACAAATGCCCATTAACTCACGTATTTTAGAACATTTGTGGATTGTCGCCTATAACTTGGGTAGGCGGTAGAAACTTGTTAGCCCATTCATCTAACGATTAAATCTACAAAATATTTAAATATTTATTTATCAATTGATTTTACACGGGTTTTTAAAAAAAGCAACCCTCTATTTTATTACGAAAAAGCTTGCATAGTATTGATTTATATGATATATTAGTATTCGTTGTTGTGAGACAACACTTAATTTATTGGACAAGTAGCTCAGTTGGTAGAGCAACGGACTCTTAATCCGTGGGTCCAGGGTTCGAGCCCCTGCTTGTCCATCGATAATTAGTTTTGACTTTTTATCTAAAAACATCTTGTATGTTGATTTATTATGTGTTAATATTATATACGTTGTTATGAGACAACATATACTTTTTTGGACAAGTAGCTCAGTTGGTAGAGCAACGGACTCTTAATCCGTGGGTCCAGGGTTCGAGCCCCTGCTTGTCCACTACTTAAAAGAGAGTGATAATCATCACTCTCTTTTTTTGTGCTTTTTTTCATAAATGCCCCGTATACACACACGAATTATTTCGCATCTGTTACTTTTTGGTGGACATTGATTGTTGTTACAGCGACATCAATTAAATGTTCAATTTGATTTTCATTTGTCTCACCCGGAAATTGTGCTTGTAATTCATTTTCATACGTATCAAGGTAAGAATCTTCAAAAGCATCAACAGCATCATCAACTGATGTTTGTTTAATCAAATCCTGCTTTTGTTCCTTAATAAATTTGTTTAGATCATCATTTACTCGTTTCGTCACAGTATCTTGGGATGGTAAATCTACTGCAGAAGATGCTGACTGTGAATCGCTACTCGTCTGACTCTCAGCAAGAGAAGAAGCTTGCGTCCCACGGTAACTTGACTCATATTGACTCTCAGTCCTATCCCCTTGGTATTCTGTCCAATAATGAACACCTACACCACCAGCAAGTACGCCCAATACAAAAATTATAATATACAATAGAACCCTTTTCATAACCACCCTCCTTTATTGTTTATTTTATCTGATTTTATGAACAAAATACACAAAAAAGGCTATCACTATAAAGTGATAGCCTTTTTAAGCAAATTAGTCTTCTGCAACGAATGGCAAAAGTCCCATGATACGAGCACGCTTGATAGCTGTCGTAACTTTGCGTTGGTTCTTTGATGAAGTACCAGTCACACGACGAGGCAAAATCTTACCACGTTCTGAGATGAAACGCTCCAACAATTCAGTATCTTTGTAGTCCACATATTCAATGTGGTTGGCTGCGATGAAGTCAACCTTACGACGGCGACGAGGTCCGCCACCACGACGTTGTTGTGCCATGATTAAATTCCTCCTGATAGAATGTCTAAGACAATGTTGTCTTTAATAAATTAGAATGGTAGTTGGTCATCTGATATTTCAATCTCTTGGCCACCACCGAAAGGATCATTAGCTGATTGCGAACTAGCCGAGTTGTTGCCATTAAACACATTACCATTTGAAGCGGGTGCTCCAAATGGGTTTTGTGATGCCGAAGCATTATAGTTCCCTTGACTAGCTTGTTGGCCACCGCCAAAATTATTCGTATTATTTGAACCATTTTGGCTACGCCGCGCTTCACTTTCAGCACGACTTTCCAATAATGAAAAGTTTTCAACAACAACTTCCGTGACATAAACACGTTGGCCCTGTTGATTTTCATAATTACGTGTTTGAATCCGACCTTCGATACCAACTAATGAGCCTTTTGAAGTAAAGTTAGCAAAATTTTCTGCTGCTTTACGCCAAATAACCGCATTAATAAAATCAGTATCACGTTCACCATTGGCATTTGTAAATTGCCGATTAACAGCAAGCGAAAACGAAGCAACAGCAGAACCGTTAGTCGTATAGCGCAATTCAACATCACGCGTTAAACGACCAATCAAAACAACACGATTTATCATATGGAAAGCCTCCTTCCAAGGTTTTTACACCTAAACACCAAACTTATTAAATTAATAGGTAATTTCAAAAATTACTTAGCTGATGCTACTTCGCGCTTAACGACCATATGACGCAAGATATCTTCTGAAATCTTTGCTAAACGATCGAATTCGTTAATAGCTGCGTCATCTTCTGCAGTAAAGTTAACGATGTGGTATAGACCCTCACGGTAACCCGCAATTTCATATGCAAAGCGACGTGATGACCAGTCTTTTGACTCAGCCACCGTAGCACCATTATCTGACAAAATCTTGTCAAAACGCTCAACCAATGCCTTCTTATCGTCAGCATTCATGTCAGGGCGAATAATGTAAGTTAATTCGTATGCCATTATATATATTCCTCCTTTTGGTCTGTGGCCGACTACCTGCCGGCAAGGAGAGTCATCATTTATTTGATAACTCACAAACATTCATGATACACGACAATACACCTTTTTGCAAGCAATAACACCTTCGTATTAACTCAAAATAGCTAACGTGTAGTTCATAAAGCGTTCTAAATAAAACGGTTCGTCAACTGCAACTGCCGCAAAATTATTCTTGTGTGCCTGGCGCAAACGAGTCGGATCACCAATTGTACGACCATCATTAGTATCAACCATCATATTTAGTGGTAACAATGTGACTAATTTAGGATCAACTGCAACACCAACAGCTAAAGGATCATGTAACGCTGCACCAGCTTTATTGATATTCAAATTATCATAAGCATCAATATAAAAATCAAAAATATCAGCAAACACGCGTCCTTTTTCAGTCCCTAAATCACGCCATTGTTGGGTCTCTTTTTTGGTCAACAATGTTTGCAACGTCACATCTAAACCAACCATGACCAGATGCTTTGCATGTTTAAAAACATAGTCAGCTGCCGCTGGATCTTGATTAATATTCGCTTCTGTATAAGGCGTCACATTACCAGGCACTGTTAATGCACCACCCATTAATGTAACATTACCAATTAAATCGGCAATCGCCGAATCTTTTTGATATGCTGCTGCTAAATTAGTTAATGGTCCAGTTGGCACAACAACCAAATCAGCCGCATATTTGTGTGCTGATTCAATTAGAAAATCAACAGCTGTTTGTCCTGCCACATCTTGTTTTGGTTCAGGCAAAATAACATCCCCAATGGCATTATCTCCATGAATATCCTTTGATACCTGCATTGTCTCAAAATCAGTTGTTGTCGACGAATGACTAGCACCCAAGAATACCGGCACCTTATCCTCACCCAATAATTCTAATAATTTTAATGTGTTTTGAGCAGCCGTTTGCATTTGTGTATTACCAAATGAGGTCACCACTCCAATCAAATCAGCATCCGGTGTTGCCAAAGCATATGCAAGTGCCAATGCGTCATCAACACCAGTATCTAAGTCCAAAATCATTTTCTTTTTTGCCATTATTTTCCCCTTATGATAAAAAATCGTTGCTCTAAACTATGCTAGAACAACGATATGCTTTTTCTTAATCAGTCGTGCGATGGAAGCGACTCTTAAACAATGGTGAAACAGGCCTATTTTCATTAATACGCTTAATTGTTTCACCGATCAGTTCAGCTGTTGAAACTTGAACTAACTTAGAGAAGTGCTTTTCTTCAGGCAAACTAATTGAGTCTGTCACGATAACTTTCTCAAAAACAGAATTTTGCAAATTCTCAACAGCTTTACCTGAGAATACTGCATGAGTTGCCACAACATAAACTTCTGAAGCGCCCTCATCTTTTAGCTTTTGCGCACCTTGTGTAATAGTGCCACCAGTATCAATCATGTCATCGATCATAATTGCACGCTTACCCTTAACATCACCAATGACGTTCATAATACGTGCGACATTAGCCTTAGGACGACGCTTATCAATAATCGCAATTGGTTCGTGTGAACCCAATAGTTCTGCTAGAGCACGTGCACGCGTAACCCCACCATGATCTGGTGAAACAACAACCGTATTATCATCTGCAATACCCGTTGTAATTAAGTAATCAGCTAGCAAAGGGGCACCCATCATATGATCAACAGGAATATCAAAGAATCCTTGAATTTGTGATGCGTGTAAATCAAGTGCCAACACACGTGTTGCACCGACCATTTGTAACATATTAGCAACTAATTTTGCTGAAATTGGCTCGCGAGAACGCGCCTTACGATCTTGACGTGCATAGCCATAATAAGGCATAACAACATTAATTGAACGCGCACTTGCACGACGCAATGCATCAATCATAATAAGTAGTTCCATTAAACTATCATTAACTGGTGCTGAAGTCGGTTGGATAACATATACATTATCGCCACGGACAGACTCCTCAATGTTAATTTGAATTTCCCCGTCACTAAACCGAGAGATATTTATTTCCGATAGTTCCACACCAATAGAAGCGGCAATCTTTTCCGCTAATGGGCGATTGCTACTCAACGAAAAAATTTTCAAATGTGGATCCGAATAAGTTGACATGCTTTCCTCCATAGACACATTCAAATGTGTGCTCAAGTCTTTAATAATTTTATTGTACAGTTTTTTACCTTAATCTTCAATCCATTATTATCGACCAAACTATCTAATAAGACCCCAAAGCACTTACGATTAGTTAAACTTATTAAACAAAGGTGTCCGTTGCCAAAAATCTTTTTTAATTGTTTGGCGTGCACGTCCGATGCCCATTGCATGCATTGGAATGTCATCTGTAATAATTGAGCCGGCTGCCACAAATGATTCAGTCGCAATTTCAACCGGACTAATAATTTTTGAACCAGAACCAATAAATGCGCGATCACCAACATTTGAGTGCCACTTATTTTTACCATCATAATTAACAAAAACCGTGCCAGCGCCAATATTAACATCTTTACCGACCGTCGCATCCCCAAGGTATGACAAATGCCCCATCTTTGAACGCTCACCCAAAACGGCCTTCTTTACTTCAACGAAGTTACCGGCATGTGCTTGACGAGCTAAATAAGCAGCTGGACGCAAATGTGCATACGGACCAACAGTTGCATCTTCACGAACCTCGGCTTCTTCCAAATGACTGCTATCAATTTGGGCACCATCAGCAACAATCGAATCAATAATCTTGGTGCCAGACGTTAACACAACACCCTGACCAATTTTTGTTTTTCCCTTTAAGTAAACATTTGGTTCAATCAATGTATCACGTCCAATTTCCACATCGACGTCAATATATGTATTCATTGGATCAATCAGTGTTACACCCGCACGCATATGCGCTTCATTAACTCGTTGACGCATAATTTCATTTGCCTTCGCTAATGCAACTCGGTCATTAACACCCATCGATTCACCAAAATCACTAATTTGGAAAGCCCCAACAGTATGCCCTGATTCACGTAAAATTTCTAACGTATCTGGTAGATAATACTCACCTTGCGCATTATCATTATTGACATGCTGCAAGCTTTCAAAGAGTAGTTGGTTATCAAATACATAAACACCAGTATTGATTTCATCAACTTTCTTTTCATCATCATCGGCATCTTTTTGTTCAACAATCCGCAAGACATTGCCTTGTTCATCACGAATAATTCGACCATACCCTGTTGGGTCAGGTGCTTTAGCAGTCAAAACAGTGACAGCATTATTTGATTGTTCATGATAACTATACAATTCTTCATACGTTGTTGTTGTAAACATTGGTGCATCACCAGATGCAATCAAGGTCATGCCTTTTTTATCAGCTAATAACGGGGCTGCCATTTTAATCGCATGTCCTGTTCCGAGTTGTTCTGCTTGTACAGCAAATTCAGAAGTTTCTTTTAGAACCTCCTCTACTTGTTGTGCACCATTACCAACTACCGTAACAATTTTGCCAACATTAGCACGCTTTACTGTGTCAACTACCAACTGTACCATCGGTTTTCCACCGACTTCATGTAAAACTTTTGGTCGGGTTGACTTCATTCGCGTACCTTTTCCAGCTGCCAAAACAATGACAAATCTCTCCATGATTCCCACCCTTTTATTTAACTTTATTTTCTAAATTCTCTTCAAAATTAGCATAAATTTCATCTGCATAATTACCTGCAGTAACACTAATAATGCCATCATCCTTATTCGTATCAACATGGATCAATGATGTATAATCATCAATCACACGGTGTGCCACGCGACCTTCAGCAACCACAGCCGCACCAACAACTTGGCCTTCAAATTCTTTAACTAGCGAAGCCATACCACGAATTGTACCGCCGGCCTTCATAAAATCATCCACAATTAACACACGTGAACCCATAGGTAATGAACGTCGTGATAATTCCAGCTTTTCTAAACGTTGTGATTGACCAGTTACATAGTTAACCGACATTGTAGGTCCTTCAGTGACTTTTGTGTCATTACGGACAATAACAAAAGGCACATTTAGTTGCGCTGCAACTGCTTGTGCAACAGGTACACCCTTTGTTGCAGCAGTCATAACTGCATCAATTGGCTCACGCAAGTATTGCGTTGCAATCAAGCGCCCGATTCGCTGCAAAAACCATGGTTGACCTAAAATATCTGATAGATAGACATAGCCCCCAGGCAATACCCGAGTTTCATCGTCGATTGCATTAACTAATGAAGCCACAAAATCTTTGGCATCAGCTTGCGTCATATAAGGTGTAAAACGAGCCCCGCCAGCAGCGCCTGGAATTGTCTCCAATAAACCAATGCCGCGCTCTTGGAAAGTACGCTTTAAAATTGTTAAATCTTCTGAAATGGAAGATTTAGCACTTTCATATTCTTCTGAAAAATGTGTTAGTGATACTAATGTACGTGGTCGTTCTAATAAATAACGAGTCATATCTACTAGACGATCGCTTCGGCGTGTTTTCATAATTTTATAACCTCGAACGTTCGGTAATTTTTAATTTAATACTGGCATTATAACACATTTGTTCATCTTAAGTTTTAAAAATGACAGCAAACACGAATTCAGCAACTATTTTAAACTTCGAAACCCGCTTTTATCGGACGTTCGTTTTTTGATTTTTATTGCCAGGCAATATGTTGTTCCACCCCGTTAACAATCGTATGCAGTGCCAGTTCATTAATATTTGCATCATCAAATACTGGCAACATTTCCGCAAATGTATTTGGCAAATGATACTGACCATGTAATAATTTTTCACGTGTTGTCCAAAAAATGTCACCTTCACGACTCGCATGAATTTCGCCAGTATAAGAGGTCGCTTTATACAAAAACACAATGTAACGTGCCCCGTTCGCCAATGGCCATTCTTTAATGCCCTTCAATTGTGGCTCTACAATGGTCAGACCCGTTTCTTCATAAGCTTCGCGGTAAACTGATTGTGTCACCGTTTCTCCTACTTCAATATGTCCACCAGGAAACGTCACGCCTGCCCAATTGGGATTTTGTCGATTTTCAACTAAAATCTCTTGCGTTACAGGATTTTCAATCATAATCATATTTGTTAATTCAATTTCCGTATATCTAGCCATACCAATGCCTTTCTCATTAACAAAAATAAACCTTCGCAATTTACCAGCAAGCTAGCATGTATCACGAAGGTTTATTTTGTTTATCAATTTTATAATTATTTAAATATTAACCTTTAAAGACCCATTCATTATCATCTTTAGCTAATAACTCATCAGATGCAGCTGGACCCATTGAACCTGAAACATAATTAGGGAATTGTTCCTTCTTCGCATCCCAAGCAGCTTGAATAGCGTCAACAAAACGCCATGCAGTACCAACACCATTCCAATCAGCGAAGTTTGAACCATCACCATTCATAGCATCATGGATCATTCGTTCATAAGGCTCTGGTGTAACGGCCTTATCTTCGTCTGATACTTGCCATGCCAAATCAATTGTACGTGTATCAAAGGCTGACTTAATATCCTTGGCGTTAATCTTAAATTCAATACCACCCTTAGGATCAATCAAAATTGATAGCACCGGATTTGCTAATGAAATATCATCACCAAAGATATTCAAACCCTTCTTAAAGACAACATCAACACGCGTTGACTTGGCAGCTAAACGCTTTCCTGAACGAATGTAGAAAGGTACACCTTCCCAACGTGGCATATCAAATTGCAATTTTCCTGCCACAAACGTATTATTTTGTGAATCAGCAGGAACATCCATTTCATCCAAGTATTTCTTTTGAGATCCATCAGCAGATTCACCGTATTGTCCACGAACGAAGTTTTGTGCAACTTCTTCAGCTGAATTATAAATCTTCAAAGAATCAAATGCTGCGTTCTTGGCAGCACGAATTTCCTTATCAGTAAATGATGCTGGCTTTTCCATTGCTAACCAACCGATTACTTGCATCGTGTGGTTTTGAATCATATCACGTAAAGCACCAGCTGTATCGTAATATCCAGCACGTTCTTCTACACCCAAGACTTCTGACAACGTTACTTGAATGTTTTCGATGTAGTCTTTATTCCAAGCTGCATCAAATAATGGATTACCAAAACGAACAGCTGCAATATTTTGAACCATTTCCTTACCTAAGTAGTGGTCAATACGATAAATTTGATTTTCATCAAAAGCTTCTGATAATTCATTTTGCAATTTTTCAGCAGTTTCATATGATGAACCGAATGGCTTTTCAATCATCAAACGGTTGAATTCACCATTTTTAGTAATTAAACCTTCTGAATTCAAATATTGCGCTACAGTACCAAAGAAGCGAGGCGCAACTGACATATAAAAAATACGGTTACCCTTCAAATCATATTGCGCGTCTAACTTATTATTCAAAGCAAGCATATCAGCATAACCAGACTGGTCAGTGATATCTTGTTGAATATAGTAAAAGTGTTCAATAAATGCTTCGGCGTTTGCCTTATCTTCCGTAAAATCAGCAATAGATGTACGAACAACTTCACGGAATTCATCATTCGTCATATCTTGACGAGCAGTTCCAATAATTGCAAAATGCTCTTGCAAAAATCCCTTCTTAAAAAGGTTGTAAGTAGATGGATATAGCTTACGCTTAGCTAAATCTCCTGTTCCACCAAAAAACGTCAACAATGTTGTAATTTCTTTAGGCACGATGGATGCTCCTTTGCTAGTTAGTTCATTAAAATGGTCGTTTAATAAGTTCGTTACTATATTCACCATTTAATTATAAACTTTTTATCATCTTTTTTCTATCATAATGTGAAACGCTTACTTATTTAAATTTCTCCAAAATATTGGGTCGCTTTAATCGCTGATTGCCAGCCCTTGTGCAAACGTTGTCTTTGTTCTTTTGGTAACTGTGGCTCAAAATGCCGACCTGCTTGTACATATTGCTCTAAGTCTGACAAATCACGCCAATAACCAACTGCTAATCCTGCAAGAAAGGCCGCTCCCATTGGGGTTGCGTCTTCATCTAATGAACGTTCAATTGCAACATGAGCAATATCAGCCTGGAATTGCATCAAATATGGATTACGTGATACAGAACCATCCGCCTTCATTGTTGCTAACGTATAACCCGAGTCCTTTTTCATAATATCTAAGATATCCGCTGTTTGATACGCGATTGATTGCAACGTTGCCTTAACAAAATCAGCCTTATTAGTCCCTCTAGTCATACCAAATACAGTTCCTTGTACATGTGGGTCCCAATATGGTGCACCCAAACCATTAAAAGCAGGGACAACGTAAACTTCGTTATGATTTTTAGAATCTTCGGCTAACATCCATGCGTCTAATTGTGTATCAATCATATCTAGTCGCTCATGCAACCACTGAATAGCAGTTCCTGCTGAAAAAATAGATCCTTCTAAAGCATAAACTGGTTGATCTTCAACTTGATAAGCAATCGTTGTTACCAAACGATTATTTGAAACAACTGGCTGTTCACCAGTATTCATAATCATAAATGCTCCTGCACCATAAGTGTTTTTAACCATCCCTTTTTCCAAGGCTAACTGACCCACCATTGAGGCATTTTGATCACCAATCACACTAGCAATTGGTACACGGCCACCAAAAAATGTCATTGGGCTGGTATGACCGATGACTTCACTACTTTTATGCACTTGTGGCAACATTGCTGCTGGAATATTGAATAATGCTAATAACTCTTCATCCCATTTTTGTGTATGAATGTTGTACAACATTGTTCGAGCTGCATTAGTTGCATCCGTTGCATGCACTGCACCATCTGTTAATTGCCATGTTAACCAGGTATCTACCGTTCCAAACAACAAATCACCACGTTGCGCTGCAGCTTGTGCATCAGGTACATTATCTAGCATCCAACGAATTTTAGTAGCTGAAAAATAGGCACTAATTGGTAATCCTGTTTTTTGGCGGATTAATTCTGTTTTTTGTTCATCATCTGCAATTTTTTGTGCAATTGCTTGTGATTGTGTTGACGACCAACTAATAGCATTATAAATCGGTTGACCAGTATGACGATTCCATACAATGGCCGTCTCACGCTGATTTGCAATGCCTAACGCTTTGATTTCGTCACCACGAATACCTGCATTAATCAATGCATCTGCGATGGCAGTTTGCGTTGCATGCCAAATATCCAAAGGTTGTTGTTCTAACCAACCTGGTTGTGGTGCTATTAACGTCATTGGAATCGATGCTGATGTCACACGGCGAGCATTGTGATTAAAAACGATGGCCCGTGTCCCTGTCGTCCCTTGATCAATCGCTAAAATGTATTCTGGTTTCTTAATCGCCATCTTCTATTCCCCAATAATTCTATATAAATTTGAAACTTATCTTTTTTAAGTATACCAACTCCTTTGATTTATGCTAAACTTTTCTCGTTAATAAAAACGGACAAACACATTAAAAATGTGTTCGATGCCAGATATAATTTAAATGATATCTGGCATCAAATTTTAGTTTAAATAAAACTACATCATCATGGAGGATTTATGATAAGTCAGTCGTCACAAGACGGCGATGTGCTCAGATCACAGCACGTCGAAATTAACGCTATTGTTCTTTATATCACAACTTTTTTCCAATCAACTGGCGCATCATTAATTTGGCCAATAACAACTTTATATATGCATAATGTCTTACATAAAAATATGACAATATCAGGTAGTGTTGTCATGGGGCTTTCTGCTGCAATGATGCTTGGCAATTGGTTTGGTGGCAAACTTTTTGATCATTGGAATCCGTTTAAAGCCCTCGTCATTTCAGTTGGCCTAGCTTTAACCACACTGTTATGCTTAACTTTTTGGAATGATTGGCCAGTATTTGCTATTTTTTTATTACTATTAGGTTTTTCAGATGGCTTAATTTATACATTATTAAATTCTTACGCCACAACAATTCAAAAAATTGATACACGTAAAGTTTTTAATTTACAATATTTATTTATGAATGTTGGTGTTGTTGCTGGTACTGCTATTGTTGGCTTTTTATTCGACCATGGTGTTCAATTGGTCTTTGGTAGTGCTGCCATCATGTATGGTATCTTTTTTATCCTGGTTTGCTACTATTTCAACGTCAAAGGTCTTGCTAAGCAAAGCGCTCGTGCTGCCGCTAGGGCTTCTAAAAGCAACTTTAAAACCCCCGTTGTTATTTATGCCATTTTAGGATTAGCTTTTTCATTTTATATGGCATACATCCTCTGGGAAACTGTTATTGCGACTCACATGACTGATTTAGGCATGACGACCAAAGATTATTCATTCTTATGGACGCTAAACGGTATCGTCATTATATTTGGTCAAGGCTTGCTGGATCGTTTTATCGAACGTTTACCTGTACGTTGGACCGTATTAGTTGGTTCAACCTTATTTGCCGGCTCATTCTTAGTTTTGATTCAAGCGACAACTTATTCAATGTTTATTGTTAGTTTCTTGATTCTGACGATTGGTGAAATTTTAGCTAGTCCTCAAATTCCTGCTTGGGTAGATGATGTTAGTGATCCAAATGCTAAAGGACATGCCCAAGGATTATTAACCATGTTTGTATCCTTAGGACGCGCAATCGGACCATTATACGGTGGCTTATTAATTGACAGTGGTTCGTATAAATTACTATTTACGTCAGTCTTTATTATAATGTTGTTCTTCATCATATTAACTTGGTTACTCAGTAACTTACATAAAAGAGCATAAATTATCAGACTGCTTCTGCTAAATTTAGGGCTGATATAACATTAAAAATCCTGATAGCTATTGATTTCATATATCAATAGCTATCAGGATTTCTTTTTATATTAATTCGTTAGTTCGATTAAGGTTTCTGCGTTTAACGCATAAATAAACTTTCTAGGCACTGCTAATCCCATCGCAATTAACGCTTGTGAATAGATATTTATTTGACCAGCGTATCGCTGTTTTAAAGTTGTGGCTGCCTGTGCCGGCTTAACATGATCTGTTTTATAATCAAATAACCATACTTCATCACCTACCTGGAAATAACCATCAATAATTCCATGGACCAACACCTTATCATCACCATCAAAGTTGCGATACAAACGATTGGCATCCAATAACAACGAAAAAGGCACTTCACGTTTCAGAGTATTCGCATGTTGCACCATCTGCTGTCCTAGAACAGATTCAGTAAAGAAACGCTGAATTTTCGTCACACTAATTAATGGGGCAACTTTTTCATCAATCATTTTATCCGTAACTAATTGTTGAATAAGCGCCCGAATCGTTGCGGTATCAATCTGACCATTAGCTAAATCAATCCGCTGCATCACTAAATGCGTCGCTGTTCCAATAGCTGCCGGTGAAACCTGCGGTGTACTAACCTGCATAAACGCCGGTTCGGGCAATGTTTCATCTAACGCACGTAATCCAGCAAAATCATCAGTCACTAAGCGTCGGTCGACTGGAACCCGACCTTGTGGCAAGTCCGGATCTTCAAACAACCGTTTAATTTCTGAAACGGATTGATATGAGGTTGCGCGAGTGGCATTGTCATAAGGATATTTAAATTCTAAAACTTGCCGCCAATCTTGGGTAACATCACTGGTAGACGTTGCAACAGCTATCGGCGTTGTTGTCTCCTTAATAATTGGTTGATAATTCGTCATCGCATCAGCTAATTCTTGCGCATTCAAAGCTTCCACATTGAATTCAAACGGTTGTTTAGGCGTTTTTATCCGAATATCATCAAATTGCATGTTATCATCCGTATCGTATTTTACCAATGCTGCTAATTTTTCTGGCGCTTGGGGATGGCGTACTAATGCCATCCCCACTAAATCCATAAATGATTTACCAGCTAAACGAACTGTCTCTGGCAACATCCATTCTGTTTCACCCGCGCTTTGTTGCCACATTGACCAAAGTTTTTGAACATTGTCATACGCACCCACAATAAACAATTGTTGCTCTGCACGTGTTAAGGCAACATATAACACGCGTAACGCCTCTGCATAGGCATTCTTCCGCTTCACCTGTGCGATGTATTCATGTTGTGGTGTCAATAAATTCAAATGATGTGCAATATCAACATAGTTTAACCCACCACCAGCATGCGCATCTAATAAAATACTACCTTGCGTTTCACGAGTACTAATCATCGTGCGTGTTGCATTTAGCAAAAAGACAACTGGGAACTCTAGACCTTTGGAATGATGGATTGTCATCAAAGAAACTGTCTCTTGGGCAACATTCGCATCAGCTTCACCAAGATCCTTCGTTTGACTTTGCAACTGTGTGACGTAATTAATAAATTGATATAAACCAATAAAACTACTCTTTTGATAGGCTGCAGCACGTTCATATAGTGCATGTAGATTAGCTTGCCGTTGGGCACCAGATGGTAAACCACCTACATAATCGAGCCAACCAGTTTCATTATAAATTGACCATAGTAATGTCACGATTTGATTTTGGACTGCTAAGTCTCGAAAAATAGCCAAATCATGTAAAAATTGTTGGACTTTTTGCTGCGTTTGACTGGCTAATTGTGTATCATCCGTTGCCGTCTGGTTAGCGATATCGAGCTTGGCCATAGATTGAACAGCCGTATAAAAATCAGCATCCGTTGCTTGTAATCTAATTAAGGCCAAGCCATTTTCAGTAATATTATACAAAGGTGAACGCAAAACCGCTGCTAGCGGAATATCTTGATGCGGATTATCAATTACTTTCAAAAAACTCATCATGACAGAAATTTCAGTCGTTTGAAAATAATTTTCTGTACCATCAATCACAATGGGAATATTCATTTCACGAAAAACGTCCAACACTTCTAAATTTTGTCCCTTCGTTGGGACTAAAATTGTGATATCACTATACTTAATTGGTCGTGATATTCCAGCTTTACGGTCAAATATGACAAATTTGGATTGCATTAATTCTTGAATTTTCAACGCCGTCATGCGAATTTGACCAGTAGCCTTTGTATAACTCTCTGATGTCAACAATGATGCTGCTGTTTCATCTAATGATTCATCCTGATCGTCATTCAAATACACTAATAAATCAGCTTTTTTCACTAATTCATCTGGATAATAATCAGCACCAGCTACTAGTTCAGCATCCCCTTCATAATCAATGTCACCTAATGATTGGCTCATCGATTGGGCAAAGATGTAATTAATAAAATTGGTGACATTTGGTAACGAGCGAAAATTTTCTTGCAATGTAATCACAGTATTATCGGTAGTTTGTGGATATGTTGTCAGTTTATGCGCAAACAATGTTGGATCAGCTTGACGAAATTTATAAATTGATTGTTTAATATCACCTACTTGAAATAAATTATCGCCTGCAGTCATTTCATGCAAAATGGCTTCTTGTAATTGATTTGTATCTTGGTATTCATCCACCATAATTTCACTATAGTGTGCTTGCAACTCTTTTTTTACTTTTTCTTGATTTACAATCTGCAATGCAAAATGCTCTAAATCATTGAAATCTAAAACTTTCCGCTGTAATTTTTCAGTTAGAAAATCATCACTAAATGCTGTGGTCAATGCCACAAGCTGTTGCATGACTTTTTTCGCGCCTTGAATAGCAAAACGTAAACCATCTTGATCTAAGGTAAAATATTGCGCTTGTAATTTATCAAATCGATCTTTTAAAGCTACTCGTTCAACCTTAACTTGTTCCCAAGCTGCCTTTAGTGCCGGATCGTGTTTTTTAGTAAAGTTTTTGCCTTTACCTTGATCGTCCTTTCCCCATCCCATCAAATCAGCATTCTGAACGACTTGGCGAATCGTATGCCAATCGCTTGTCTCATTTTGTACAACCTTTAAAACATTTTGATACGTTGTTTCATCAGTTTGTAAATTTAATAACCGATTGATTGCCGGTGCGGCATCCATGGTATCTGGCGCTTGTTGGCTTAATTGATGTGCTTTATCATAAATCGCTTGTAATTCTGTTAAGATAACTGGGCGTAAGTAATTACGGTAAAAATCACTTTGGGTGAAATCATCAGTCCCAATATCATATAAATCTGCTAAATGACTTAGCCATTCCTTAGTATCCGGGCGTGCTGTTGCAAAATTATATAATGAGAACACAGCATCTTGCAGACTTTGATCATCAGTCGTACTACTTGTAAACTGCGTTGCAAAAGTCGCAAACTCATCTTCGACACCTTGTGTATACTGCGTTTCTAATAATGTGTTATAGACTTCTAACATCACTAAAGTACGTTCTGCATCATCCATCAACCGAAACTGCGGATCTAAATCAATCGTATAATGATATTGTTCAATTAAACGTAATGCAAATGCATGCAAGGTTGAAATATTAGCAACATTTAATAACCGTAATTGTTTTAACAAGTGTTGTCGTTCTTGCCCACTAGCATTTGCTAATGCTTTACGAATTTCTGTTTCTAAACGCTCTTTCATTTCTGCTGCTGCTGCTTCCGTAAACGTCACAATCAAAAACTGATTGACGTTTTCCCCTGCCAATAAGCGTCGCAATACGCGTTCCACCAAAACACGAGTTTTACCAGAACCAGCAGAGGCAGAAACCAAAACATTTTGTCCTTTTGTGGTAATTGCTGCAGTTTGTGAGTCCGTAAAATTCATTATTTTTCTCCTTGCGATGATGTCTGATTGTACTGTGCGATGAATGCCTTCATTGCCGTCAAAACCTCATTGTCTTTAAGTGCACCACTAATATCGTTATATTTATTTCCCATCATGGCATCAAACATCATCACCGGCGTATATGGTGAATACATTAATCCTGTACTCGTAGCACCATCCTTAAAAGGAGACAATGGAAAAGTACCTGCCAATATATTTTCAGCGATTTCTTTAATTTTAAATTCATTAAATAACAATAGCGTGTCCAAATCATCATCAGTCACTACGTCACTAGCTGCTTTAAATGAGCCATCCTTTTTACGATCAATCGCATAGGGTGCGACAATTTCATCAGCACTTTCTAAACGACTAATATAATCCTCATCATTTTTCAAAACACCGCGATAGCGACCTTGTTCAACCATTAATTGTCCCGCGTTATCTTGCATTTGGGTGAACGTATCGCCCGTAACATTTTTCATTTCAATCCAGGGATTTTTCAATGACCAAAACAAGGCACCGCCCATCTGACTTGCTGGTAACAACTGCTGATTTATCAAAATAGCGGTCCAATATGTCATTAACTGCAATTCAAGACCAACATATGCTTTTTTGTAATCAAATTTACGAGCTCCTGATTTGTAATCAATAATTGTCAAAAAATTACCAGCCGCTGTGGTAACCAAATCATACCGATCAATTTTGCCTCGGACGGTCACTTTACCAAATGGCATTTCATACATTACAGGTTTTAATTGACTTTGTGGTAACCCAAAGCCAGCTTCTACACCAATTGTTTGTACACCACCTTGATCCAGTTGCCCCCGACGCATACTCATAATCGTTTCATGAACTTGATCAGCCAATCGCTTCGTTAAAAAGCCCATACGATATGAACTATTAAAAATATCATAGGTTGGATCATCACTCTTTAAAAGGCCTTGTAACATGTCTTGTTCTAATTGCTGTAGCGCCTGTTCGGTCAGTTCACCTAAGGCTTTTTGTTGTGCAATTAATGCTTGGAATACTTGTTCTAACAATGCATGCATTAATGTTCCTTTTTCTGCTGGTGTTAATTGTAAAACTTGGCGTTCTTGTAGTTTTAATCCATACTGCAAGAAAAATTCAAATGGATTTCGTGAATAACTTTCTAGTCGTGAAATAGATACCTTTAATTCTTGACCAAATAATGATGTCACTAATGCTGGTTGTAAGAGCTCGGGTTCATTAACATAATAAAGACCGCCCAATAACTGTCTTAACTTATTCGGCGCAATTTGTTGTAGTTGTTGCGTCAGGTTCTGCCAAGCTGAGCTCAGCACTATTTGATCTTTTTGTTGTAATTTTGCTTGTCGATTAACAACAACTAATTGTGCAATTGTGCTTATTGGCGTACCAACATATGGTGTTAAATCATCACTATCAGGATCTGGTAAAGCATCAAATTGCTTTACTACTAAATTAAATTGTTTTTGAATCCGTGTGACATACGTTGACGGTTGTTGCCCACTATCACCATCACTAGTCGCATACGTCCAAATCAAACGTTGATCAGCGATCATCATCGCTTTATACATCAATAATGATTCTTGTGCCATTTGTTGCTCGGAGGTTTCCTTTAAAAAGACATGTTCCGGTAAAATTGATTGTAATATATCGCGATCACCATCGTGCAAAATAGCTTTAGTACGGGTAACAGCTGGTAAATTATGATTGGTTGCCCCAAACACAATGACTGTTTCATATCCCGTTCGTTGTACAATACCACTTTCTGAAATCCGCACTTGATCCATCGTTGCTGGAATACCTGCATACTTGGCATTATCAAAAGCTGCTTTAAAAATTTCTTGCATTTGCACGACAGTCATCGTGTCTTGATCAAAAATTGTGGCAAAATCATCTAAAACATCAATAAAGACCCGCCAAACTTGTTCAGGCTGCTGGGCTGCCCATAAATCACCACGTGCAATTGCTGTATCGCGCCAGTCTATCAAACGTTTTTGAATACCAATTTGCGTCATAAATTCATACAACTTTACAGCCATATCACGAGCATTCGTTGCATGTTGCAAATCTTTTAAAAATGGCGCTACTACTTGGCTAATCTGATCGTGAATCAGCGACAATTGCGCATCTTTACTAGCTACTCGTTCACGCGTTACTTTATCATCACTAACTTGTGCTTGCCGATCATAGCGCCAGGCATTTGTATTTGTCCATTGCCACCCGCCAAGATTTTTAGCTAGCACAAAGTTTTCAGTTTCTGTCAGCGCTTCGCGATAATCTGCTACCGATACATCTGCTGGTATAAATAATTCTGTTTTTAAAAAACTCATAACATCAGTAATTGTGTATGCTGGTGCTAATCGCAATAATTTATCTAAAAAGGCTACTAATGGGTGAGCTGCCATCGGCCGATCTAAATCCATGAACATGGGAATATTATAGCGTTCAAAAACTGCTGGCATAATATTTTCATATTGCCCTAAATCACGAGTCATCAACAAATAATCCCGATAACGCCGTTTACCACTAGCAACTTCTTGACGAATTAGTCGCGCCATTTGTTCAACTTCTTGATAACGTGTGTGCAACTGCCACACGGCCACATCATCAGCTTGATAAACCGTTTGCGTGACACCAGTTTGCTCATACTGAATCCAAAATGATTCAATTGCCTGCATACTTGAACTAATTTTTCTTTGTGGTTCAATCGTCTTCGTTACGACCTGAATATCATGCTTAATTGAGAAATCACGTAATTGGCGGCCTAATTTTTTAGGGCGATAAAATAAATCGTTTTCACTGATTGCAGCTTGCGTCAAACTCGCTGCACCATCATCAGCTGGTAATGCTAAAATAACCCCCGCACTATACATAATCAAAGCTTCAACTAAACTTTGCTCCACTGATGTCATTTGCGAATAATCGTTAATTAAAAAGTAATGATGCGAGATATCTGTTTTACCGGTTGCTAAATAAACGCGTAACGCTAACAACAAGTCGCTACTTAGATATTGTTCACGTTGCATCAACTCATTATCTAAATCAATCCCAATCGTTGCTAAATCGTGCAATTTCATCTGTAAGGTTTCTTGATTCGTTAATTGATCAGCCATCTCATTAACTTCTGACCAACGCACACCCGATTGCTTTAATTCTAGTAATTGGGTCGTGAATTGACCGATAAACCCTTGCTTTGATAGCAAATTACCATAAAGTTCTAAAGACTTTTTATTTTTTTGAAGTAACGTTTGTACCAACATGGTTAAGCCATTTTGTGACATCGTTGCTCGTTGATATAACGGATCATTTTGCATGTAATACCATGCTAAACGGCTCAAGGAAAACACGGATACTCGTGGCACTGAGACAGCTGCACCATAATGTCCCGACAAATTGGCCAATCGATTTAAAACCTTAATTTCCGTTTCAAATTTAATGTGATTAGGCACCAAATAAAATATTTCTGCTTGATCATCATTAGCTAAAATATGTTGTGCCCGCTCTAACAAAGCTAGCTCATGATCAGCACTTGCGCGACCAAACAATAATTCTAATGCCATTTCTTACCCCCATTAATTGTTTTGTTTGTTATCATTTTACCAGTTTTATCTATTGGATTAAATTTGGTTATCGTCTGATTTGACTAACAAATTTCCTTAACACTATTGGAACAGTTTAAATAGATATAACTAGCTTGTAATTTCATTTGTTTAGTCATTTTAATCACAAAAATACCCCGAAAGTTAAAAATTAACTTTCGGGGTACACCTCATGAACCGTTAACGACTGTTTATGGCTGATTAAACATTAAAAATCTCTTTATTGACATAATCGCCATAGAGATTCTGCGAAAATAGCCATCGTTTTAGTCAAATTAACAACTGGTATATTTTCATTCGCTTGATGGCTGGTCACTTTTAAATCCGGAAACTGACCGCCAAAAGCAACGCCTCGTTTCAATAAACGTGCATATGACCCACCATTTGATGTCCTAGGTGGTAAATACTGCCCAGTTTGTTTGGCATAAACATCGGATAAAACTCGTACCAATTCATCTTCAACTGGTACTAGATGTGGCGGCATCCCCGCTTGAACTTGATTTACCGTTGCTTGTAACCCATTTAAATGGCGTTGAACTTGTGTAATAACCGCTTGTAAATTAACACCCTGCGGATAACGGAAGTTCAATAAGATTGTTCCCTGACCATGATTACTATAACGCATCACCCCAACATTTAACGTTAAATCACCCATTTGTGCATCTTGATAGGCTAAGCCTAATCCATGCGCATATACATCTTGGTGAATGGTGATACCCACAAAATCAAGAAAAGCACGAGCATCCCCACCAAAGTCATAATGACTCAAAAAATGAGCAAGATAAGTGCCAGCATTTTTCCCATCAGCCGGATAAGCCCCATGCGCCTGTACACCCAACAACGACAGTTTAACTGTTTGACCAATTTGTTGTGCATCGCCGTTTAAAAAAGGCTGTTGTTGTAAGAAGTTATCAAAATCTTGCACCAAGTTAACACCGTGTGGTACTTGAATACGAGCTTTAGCTTCACCTGGCACGACATTTGGTCGATTTCCTGATATAAACCGCTCTAAAATATAAGTACCATTTGAAATACTAGGAAATCGTAATTGTACCGTTTGAAAAGCTTTTTCGCCATTAATAACCGGGAAGGCACCATCAGGCGAAAAGCCCAATGTCGGTTCGCCTTCTTGTTCAATATAGCGTGGTATATCACGCCAACCATTTTCTTCATCAGTTCCAATAATAAGTCGAATTTTTCGCTTTAATAATCGATTTTGATCAGCTAGCATCTTAATCGCATAATAAGCTGACATAAGATCTGCTTTCATATCAGCAGCACCCCGGCCAAAGTATAAACCATCTAATATTTCTGGATTAAACGCTGGTCGTAGCCAACCATCCCCCGCTGGAACAACATCGATATGTGTTAAAATGCCAACTGTTTCAATAGCATCTTGTGGTCCAAATTCAATCCATGTCACCATGTTATCAACACGCCCATACCTAAACCCATCGCGACTGGCAAACGCCTCCATTTGACTCAAAGCACGAATCATATCAATCCCAAATGGTGTCTGTGGCGTTTGCGTCTTTACATCCAACACAGAAGGAATCCGAATAATTTGATTTAAATCATTAATTAATGCTTGTTCATACTGTTTTGCTTGTGTCGCCCACGTCATTATCCCTACCTCTAATTAAATTCTAATAGAGTTAGTGTACCGCGTTTTAACATTGCTGACAATCATCACAATTAGTGCTGACGCCTATGGTTATAGTAATAAAATACTGGTAATCCAACCGCAACTAATAGCAAAGAAATAACTGCACCAGTGAAATCATTAATAATCGTTGAAAAAATCACAAAAAGAGCACCGAAAATAGCAACTAATGGTGTAACTGGGAACAAAGGTGTCTTAAACAAAGTTTTCTCATCTAATGTTGCATCCGTCTTTTTACGACGCAAGATGAAAACACCAATAAATGCAGCTGTATAAAAAATCCAAATTGTAAAAATAGCAATATCTGACAAACGATCAACACCATTTGTATAAACAATCGCTAAAGCAATTGTCATACCGGCAACAGTCAAAATGGCATTTGTTGGCTCTTGCGTTTTACGTGTTAACTTTGATAAATATTTTGGAAATAAGCCATCCAAAGACATTGCATAGGCCATACGAGGAAATGACATCATTTTTCCATTCAAGGTCCCTAACATTGAAATAATAATGGCAATACTCAAAGCACGTCCACCTAAATCACCAAAAGCCGAGCGCATAACAGCAAATGTTGCATTGTTTTGTAATGCAACGATTTTATCTGATGGTAATGCATGATACACACCAAACGAGACACCTACATAAGCAACTACAATGATACTAACGCCACCAACAAGTGATCGTGGCAAATCGCGGCGAGGATTCTTTAATTCACCAGCAATATTAGCCAATAAAATCCAACCATCATAGGCAAATAATGTTGCCAAAATAGCCATTCCAAATCCACCACCGTGTGTCACAGTATGTGTCACAGTTTGTCCAAGAGCATCAACTTTCCCAAAAAATAGTCCATAAATAATTAAAATTGCAATGGGAATTAATTTAATTGATGTTGTTAATACTTGAAACCCAGCTGCCACACGATTTTCAAATAAGTTGACAGCTGCAATGAAGGCAACATATAAGACAGAAATCCAAGTCGCATATTTTGTTGACACACCTAAAAAGTTAGCTGTTAAAAAGGCAGCATAACCTGCAATTGATGCTATAACTGCTGGTGCATAAATAACGACTTGCATCCACCCTGTTAAAAAGCCAGCAACAGGACCATATAAAGATTCAATATAGCTATACAACCCTCCTGTCTTAGGTAAACGTGCGCCAATTTCTGCAATGGTTAAACCAGCCGCCAGCGTAATAATTCCTCCCGCTAGCCAAGCTAATAACCCTAATGTTGATGAACCAGCTGTTTGTAAAACACCTGCTTGTTTGAAAAAGATTCCAGATCCAATTACCGTCCCCACGACCAACGATAATCCTGACCAAATACCCATCGATCGTTTTAACTCGACATCCTGCGCCATATAATCACTCTCCTAATATAAAAATAAACAAAAAAAGCAGTCACCCAATTTAGTAATTGGGTGACTGCTCGATAAGTACTCACAGTTTAAGCGTTACACAAAACGCCCAATCACTAATTGTGTTGAGTTCAAGCGATTATTATTATTGTTCATAAATACAATCATTTGTTTAACTCTCCTTAATCAATGTACGGGTTTTGCTTAACCAAATAAATATTACCATACTTTATATCGCATAACAACATAAATAAATATGTGTTTTTATTTTATGCTTCGTCATACCATGAATAATGATACATTTCACCAGCTGGCTTATCGACACGTTCATACGTATGGGCGCCAAAATAATCACGTTGTGCTTGGATTAAATTAGCTGGCAATACTGCCGAACGATATGAATCATAGTAAGCCACCGCTGCTGACAATGACGGCACTGGGACACCTGCAGTGGTGGCTAATGCAATCACACGACGGGCTGCAGCTTGGTACGACTCAGCAATTTGTTTAAAGTAAGGTGATAGTAATAAATTGTGTAAATCAGGCGTTTCATCATATGCATCAGTAATGCGTTGCAAGAATTGCGCGCGGATAATTGCACCAGCACGCCACAATTGTGCTAATTCACCAAATGGTAGTGACCAATCGTAGTAATTTGAAGCCATTCGTAATTGATCAAATCCTTGCGCGTATGACATTACTTTACCAAAGTACAATGCCTTACGAATATCTTCAATCGTTGCATTTTGATCACCTTGGAATTCATAATTTGGGCCTGATAATACTTCAGCAGCTGCAACACGATCAGTTTTCAATGCTGAAATATAGCGTGCATAGACAGATTCTGTAATTAATGATTGTGGTGCCCCCACTTCTAAGGCTGATTGTGATGACCACTTACCAGTTCCCTTATTACCAGCACGGTCCAAAATCATATCAACCATTGGGTTACCTGACCCCAAGTCATCATCACGCGTTAGAATATCTGCCGTAATTTCAATCAAGTATGAATCTAATTCACCTGTATTCCATTGCGCAAAAGTATCCGCTAAATGTTGCTTATCTAGTTTAAGAACACGCTTTAAAATATCATATGATTCTGCAATTAGCTGCATATCGCCATATTCAATCCCATTGTGTACCATTTTCACATAATGACCAGCACCATCAGGCCCAATATAAGTAACTGTTGGCTTGCCATCTTCAGGCGCTTTTGCTGCAATTTCTTGCAAAATTGGTTCGACTAAATCATAAGCACCCCGCTGACCACCTGGCATCATTGAAGGACCTTGTAAAGCTCCCAATTCACCACCAGACACTCCCATGCCAATAAAGTTAATCCCTGATTTTTCTAACTTTTTAGAACGACGAATCGTATCTTCAAAGAAAGTGTTACCACCATCCAATAAAATATCACCCTCATTTAGATAAGGTAATAATTCTTCAATGACGGCATCAGTTCCGGCACCTGCCTTAACCATTAGCAGAATACGACGTGGCTTTTGAATTGATGCGACAAAATCTTCAATCGAATAACTAGGGACAAATCCTGAATCAGGATGCTTTGCCACCAAGTCTTCCGTACGCCCAGATGTACGATTATAAAGTGCTACCTTATAGCCACGTGATGCGACATTCAAGGCTAAATTACGTCCCATAACAGCTAGTCCTACAACCCCAAATTCGGCTGTTGCCATATTTAAATCCCCCCTATTTGTTCAAATAAAAATAGTCTATATTCATTATTTTAACCTGAGTCTTATAAAATAGCAGCCCAATATTTGATAATAAAAGTTAACTGGTATAGTTTGTTAATAATTGATTTTTCAACGATTCTGGTCCCATTGTTGTTAGAAAGCGTGCTATTGGATTTAAGTCATGCCGATTTTTAAACGCTAATGGTCTAATTGCAATCAACATCACAATTAAATTATTTTCTGTTAAAAATAATTGACCTGGTTCTAGTAATTTACCTTTAGTATGTTTGCCGATACGCCAACTATGGAACATTACCTGGTCGACTTGCTTTTCTTTTAGTGCGTATTGACCATTATTGGTTTGTTGCATTACAACGCCGATCAATTCTGCTGTCGGATATTTACTTGCCATAGTTTAACCTTCCTATTAATCTTTTGATATTTTATAACTCATTCATCTTCTATTTTACCTATATCTTATAATCACTGCTTTTTTAATAACAAAAAAACCGTACAAATGTATATCTACATCAGTACGGTTTTTGTTTAATCACTAATTAGAATCGGATTACTTTGATTCTAATTCAGCTTTACCCTTGGCCCATTGTTGGATGTTAACAACTTCAGCATGACGAGCCTTCTTTGCTTGGTCATGTGAAACTGGACGACGGCTGGCCCATGAGTTATATGGTGACTTTACTGTCATAGTTTAATTCCTCCATTTTTGTTATCGATAACTTTTAAAGTATACCGATATTTACCAAATTAGTCAACTCCTCATTACCGTTAGATTACATAATTTCTAAATAAGAAATAATCATTTGCTTTCTAGCTTTCGACTCCTTATAATTAGTAAGTGATATAGTCTGAATTTTATGAGGGAGGTCATTTATTATGGCTAAATTAACTGATGACATGAAAAAAATGCTACAAGAACAATTCCCATTTTTAGCAACTGCTGATGAAAACGGTATGCCAAAAGTTGGACCAAAAGGATCATTACACGTGTTAGACGACTCACATTTAGTATATTTCGAGCACACTTTCCATCATGCATACCATAATTTACAACAAAACGGACGAGCTGCTGTTGCCGTTGCTGACAGAGAGGCGCAAAAAGGATTCCGCTTTGAAGGCCAAGCTCACATACATGAAAATGATGATTTAGCTAATGAACTATTGCCTGAAAGTATTTTCGAACGTTTTCCACGCGCTGCTCTGGTTATTATCGATGTAGAGCATATTTTTAAATTAGACAACACATTAGAAGCAGGTACACAAATCGCTTAACCGACTCTTCTATGTTCAACAATCAATAAAATTTATAGTCAAACCAAAGACCGACAAGCTGCTCATATTCAATGAGTTAGTTTGTCGGTCTTTATATATACCATCTATTTGGTTAAAGTATGATAAAATACTCTAAAAATGTATGAATTAATTAAAGAAAAGAGCCACTCCCATGATTAACAAGCAACCATTATCTGCCAACTCTACTTGGTACCAAATCGATGAATTAACTTCCAACGACCGTGCATGGCTAATAAATTCCCAAAATATTCCAAACGAAATAATAAACTATGCTATCGATCCCTATGAAAGTGCACGCATGGAATTTGATGATGACCATCATTATAATCTAATGATTTTTGACGTTGTTACTCCGACATCAAATCGTGCAACAACTGAACCAATTAGCTTTTTATACAACATTGACCAACCTGATTTGTACATATTTACACGTAAAGAAACTGACTATGTTATTAATTACATCACAGAATTCACCAATAAAGCAGATGAAAATTCACAAATCCAACCCATTGATCTTATTCTCAACGTTGCTGAAAAACTGTCTGATGAATTTATGAAAGTAATTTTAAATATCAATCGGAAACGTCTTTCTATTCAAAGTTCAATCAAGTCAACGAAACCTACTCAACCTGCCATTAATCAATTAATGTCCCTACAAACGGACTTAATTTATTTAATTAATTCATTACAAACTGACTATACATTACTAACAACGCTTAAAAATCATGATCATAACAATCTAAATTCTCGGCAAATCGAACGAATTGAAGATGTTGAGGTAGAACTAAAGCAAGCTTTAGATACTAGCAAACTATCTCAAGAAGTTACCAGTAGTGTTGCGAATGCTTTTGATAATGTTGCCAACGCTAATCTAAATTGGACAATGAAATTATTAACTGTGTCATCAATCGTTTTAACCGTCCCCACAATTATCTCTGGCTTCTTTGGTCAAAACGTCATTCTACCATTAACGCGTGTTAACGATGGTTGGATATACACTATCTTGATTACCGTTATTTTTATGGTTATTATCACACTAATTCTATGGCGTTATGGTTTCTTTAAAAAATAAATAAAACAAAAAAATGTAACAAACGTCGTTTAGAACGGCCTTCGTTACATTTTTTTATTTATTCACACTATCCTCGAGCCAAAATTTTCTTTAAGAAGCGATACACGGCATACTTGGTACTGTTAATCGGCTTAATAAATGAACCAACTTTTTCTTCTGCATGACCAGCAAAACCTTGTTTAAATCCTAATACACCATCAGAACCATCAAACACACCAGAAATACCATAAAAATTATAATTTGGAATTTTACGTGCAACTGCCTGTTTAAACGCGTATTCTTGCACAGCATATGGTCCATAAAAATTCTTATATTCATCATACGTTCCTGAATAAAGGTAAATCATTTCATTAGCTGTCGCCAAGAATAAAGCACCTGCAATGACAACAACATCCTTACCAGCTTCTTGTCGTGCAGTCTGTGCTTGCGCAATTCGTTTCTCATGTTGCTTATGTTGATCAGCATATTCAGCGCGTTGTCGTTTTAACTTTTTATAATTTGGTTTCTCAGAAATGCGTGTATCTAAATTAGCCACAACTTCAGCTAAATGATCACGAGCTTGTTGTTGTCCCTTAATATAGGCTGGAAAATCCATTTCAGCAAACACAAAGTACGCATCATCACCATATTCTTCAAAGACAGTTTCATAAAAATCTAAGTCTTTATCGTGATAGTCTAATCGATTAGCCGTATCTTGCGTTAAAGCCTTAAATGCTGGTAATTCATCTTTGACTAAACGATGCACTTTGATACCAAATTGATCTGTTTTCTTCAAATAATATTTACCATCTTTGGCAAACGATGCCCGTAATGCCTTAGAATCACCACCAGCATCTAATACTGGCTGTAGTGATTTCACATATTGCCAAGATGGTGATGAATTAGTCGTCCAGCCTTGGGTTGCTGGCGTATGTGTAAACCCAATTGCTGTTAGTGCATCAATCACAGTACGATTATCTGTACCAATTTGGTCACCGTCATCATTAAATTTACGATAAATTGCATTTGGCATAATTCGTAAAAATAGACCTCGATGTTCCTTGGCAAACGCCATAACACCTGCAACAAATTCTGTAACTAATTCTTGATTACTAAAATCAATCAACATACCACCGTCAATTTGAAAAAGATTTCCCATTTTAACTGGAATCCATCCCAAAACTGCAGCTGCTTGAACTTTATGATCTTCAACTAAACCAACTAATCTTGTTTGCCAGCCACGACGAGCCAACAGGCGAGCTTGTGAGGCTGTTTGTAAATAACTACCATCAGCATGCGTTTGGGCAAATGCTTCAAATTCTGCCGTTGTTAATTCTTCAAATGAACGTGTCATGTTTAACTCTCATCCTTATCTTCATATATGTTATTTTAAATTATACGCTATCTGCCTTAAATTTTGGCAAACAACTCATAAATCTACGTTTTCCACAGTAAATAGTGTTAAAAATTTTAATAAAAAGTGTCCAAACAAGCAATTTGTATTGGTTTTTTACTATTTTTTTATGGCTTCAAACTTAAATTAAAAATAGTCGGTGGAAATCTAACCATCTTTTCCACCTTTTCACGCGAGTTTTCCACAAACAAGCGATCTTTTGCACAAGTTTTTCCACAGTTTAGCATAAAAAAAGTTGGACTCAATATTTGAGTCCAACTTTATCTTAATATTCATCATTTTATTTTTTCAAATGCAACTTATGTGCTAATTTAACAGCACGAGCACCTAAAATTTCTTCACCAACATGCGTTTTTAAGATAGTAATACCATAAATAACGGTCCCGATCGCACCAGCAATTAGCAACAATAATAATTGTGCTGATTTAGTATCTGGCACAAACAAACCTAACGTGTACGTAATTGGCGTGACAACCGCATACATAATCAAGCTCCAAAACAGAATAACCATGAATGTTGCATTAAAGGATGACCAATCAATATGATATAGCGTTGATAGATGATGAATCGCAATAATCATCCCCACCATAAATGCAATGGTTGTTGCAAGCAATGGTCCCATACCTTGTAGCCAGATGGTTAATGGTATTTGCAAAACAAATTTCAAAATGAAAATTAGTACTAACAGTCTAACTGTATAACCCAATCGTCCTAATCCTTGATAAATTGCTAAAACAACCATATATAAACTCAAGAAAATAGCTGAATAACTAGCAAATTGTAAAATTAAAGTACCATTAGTCAAATCAGATGTTTGATAAAACAAAATATAAAGTGGTCGTGCAATTGCCACCATCCCCAAAACTGCCGGCACCATAACAAACGCTAATAATTTAAAAGCAAATTGAATCTGATGGCCAATATTTTCACGATCACCCAGCTCACGTGCTCTTGAAATCATTGGCAACGCTGTTTCAGACATCCCAACTGCTAGCGACACAACTAACATGACCAACTTATTTGAATTAAAAGCAAATTGGGCATACATTGCTTGCATTGCATCATTCGAAACACTAGTAAAGGCACGTATAATTCTAAAGAATGTATACTGATCAAATACTTGGACTAAGGAAATGGCTGACCCTGCAAAGATAACCGGTACTGATTGTCGTGCCATTCTGATTAAAATAGCACGAGCATCAAATTTCTTAACTTGAACACCCTGCTGGCGTTGTTCACTAAAGAAACGACGCCTACGTAAAATGCCAAATAGTAAAATAATAATCGCTGCCAAAGCACCCCAAAAGGCAGCAAACGTTGATTGGACAGTGGCATCAACCCAGTTACCATGATGTCCGACCATAATCCAATACGTCATGGCCAGCATGTACACGACTCGCACTAGTTGTTCAATAAACTGTGACCAAGCCGATAAAGCCATGAATTCAAACCCTTGCACATAGCCTCGCAACATTGATAGAACCGGAATAATCACAACAGCAGCCGATAAAGCTCTGATAACCCGAACGACGTTAGGATCACCTTGTGATAATAACCCTGCTAACAAATACAATGCTGCACCAGAAACAATGCCTAAAATAGCACCTAAATTTAAAGCTTGCCGGAAAATATGCCGAATTGCTTCATACTGACGCGAAGCACTATATTCAGCAACTAATCGTGCCAAAACGTTAGGCAACCCAGCTGTAGCAATCAGCAAAGCTACACTATAAATTTGATAACCTTGTGAAAATAGTGAATTAGCTAAGTTATAGTACACATTACCAATCATTGCAATCCAAGGAATCACATATAATGCACCTAACAGACGTGATGCTAAGCTACCAATTGTCATCCAAGCTGATCCACGTAACATTCGGGATTTTGCATCCTTCTCTGATTCTACTGGTGGTGTCATTGTTTCTTGATTGGTTACTTCTGGTTGTACAGGCGGCGCTGCAACACTGTTTTTAAACACCTTCTCAGTTACTGGTTGTTTAGTCAGGGGCGTTGCTGAATTGCTAGTGACCGTGTCGGGTACTTCATGTACTTTAAACGTTGCAACCCCATTTTTATGCATTTTAACGTTAGCACTATTTACTGTCAGTGGTTTCGTACGCTCTGACGTTGTATTTTCCGGAGAAAGTGCCTCATCATGCCGCTCATCAAAAATTTCATCAACTTTTTTACCATTAATAATTTGATTTAATTCTTCAAACGTAATATCTCGTCGAAATGGTGAATTTGATTGGGGTGTTTTATCGTCCTTCATGCGTGGTCCCCTTCCTAATATTTAATGACGCTACACAGACTCGAACTGTGATCTAAGACTTAGGAGGTCCTTGTTCTATCCTGTTGAACTATAGCGCCAGTATCAACCCAATATATTATTATACACAAGAAATCTCATTGTTTGTAGATGTAATTCACCATATTCAATAATGATAACGTATTTGACCATAAATAACACATAAAAAAATCACTGTGTTCAGACGAATACAGTGATTTCATTTACCTATTACAAATAAATTGTCAAACTAAACAACAAAGTTAACTAGCTTACCAGGTACGGCAATAACTTTCTTTGGTTCAGCACCATCAAGTTGCTTTTGAATAGCTTCTTCGTTAGTAGCAATCGTAATCATTGCTTCACGATCAGCATCAGCAGGAACAGTAACCCGACCACGTAACTTACCATTAACTTGTAAAATTATTTCTATTTCATCAGCTACCAAAGCAGCTTCATCATATGTTGGCCACTTAGCGTACGCAATTGACTCGTCAGCATGTAAGTAGCTCCACAATTCTTCAGTCATGTGTGGCGCAATTGGATTTAACATTTTAATAAATCCTTCAACATATTCAACTGCCAAGTTTTCTTGCTTATAAGCTTCATTGATGAAAATCATCATTTGTGAAACTGCCGTATTAAAACGTAAGTTCTCGTAATCATCAGTTACTTTTTTGACTGTTTCATTGTAGATTTTATCAAGCTTGTGATCATTAACTGTTGTAATGTGATCGCGCAACTTATCTTCATCATCAATAAACAAACGCCAAACGCGATCTAGCCAACGACGTGAACCAGCCAATCCTTCTTCTGACCAAGCAATCGATTGTTCCAAGGGTCCCATGAACATTTCATACAAGCGCAATGTATCTGCACCATATTCATCAACAACATCATCAGGATTAACAACGTTTCCTTTTGACTTTGACATCTTTTCATGGTTTTCACCAAGAATCATTCCTTGATTAGCTAACTTTTGGAATGGTTCCTTCGTATGCACAACGCCTAAGTCGTACAATACCTTGTGCCAGAAACGTGCATATAGCAAATGCAATACCGCATGTTCAGCACCACCGATATACAAATCAACATTTTTCCAGTAAGCTTCTGCTTCTGGTGACACAATTTCTTGATCATTGTGTGGATCCATATAACGTAAGTAGTACCATGATGAACCAGCCCACTGTGGCATCGTGTTCGTTTCACGCTTACCTTTACGGCCATTTTCATCAACAACATTAACCCAATCATCAACATTAACCAATGGTGACTCACCAGTACCAGAAGGCATGATATTGTCAACCTCTGGCAAACGTAATGGTAGTTCTGACTCAGGTACTAATGTTTGTTCGCCATCCTCCCAGTGAATAACAGGAATTGGCTCACCCCAATAACGTTGACGTGAGAAAATCCAATCACGCAAACGGAAGTTAACCTTCTTATGGCCAGCATGATTTTCTTCTAGCCAATCAATCATCTTTGTAATGGCTTCTTCTTTATCCAAACCGTTTAAGAAGCCAGAATTGATGTGTTCACCATTGCCAGTATAAGCCTCTTTTTCAAGATCACCGCCAGCAATAACAGGACGAATTGGCAAGTCGTATTTCTTAGCAAAATCATAATCACGACTGTCGTGAGCAGAAACTGCCATAATAGCACCCGTTCCGTATGATGCTAAGACATAATCACCAATCCAGATTGGTAATGCTTCACCATTAACTGGGTTAATGGCATAAGCCCCTGTGAACACACCAGTTTTATCTTTATTCAAGTCCGTACGCTCTAAATCTGACTTAGAAGCAATTTCAGCCTTCAAAGCTTCAACAGCATCACGTTGTGCATCACTAACAATCGTTTCAACAAGTTGGTGTTCTGGTGATAGGACCAAATATGTTGCACCAAACAACGTATCAGCACGTGTCGTAAAGACTTCAATTTCATCATCAGTATTTTGTACTTTAAAATTAACTGATGCCCCAATTGAACGACCAATCCAGTGACGTTGTTGTTCCTTAATGGCTTCTGGCCAATCTAAATCTTCCAAATCATCAATTAAACGATCTGCATATGCCGTGATTTTCAAAGCCCATTGGCGCATTGGCACACGATAAACTGGATAACCCCCACGTTCAGTTTTACCATCAATGATTTCCTCATTGGCAACCACTGTTCCACCGTTATAATCAGGGGCCCAGTTAACCATGATTTCATCTTCGTAAGCTAACCCTTTTTTATATAATTGTTCAAAAATCCATTGTGTCCACTTATAATACTTTGGATCCGTTGTGTTAACTTCGCGTGACCAATCATAAGACAACCCCAATGATTTCATTTGGTGACGGAAAGTCTTAACGTTTTTAGCCGTTACCGTTTTTGGATCTTCACCAGTTTTAATGGCGTATTCTTCAGTTGGTAACCCAAAAGCATCAAATCCCATTGGATGTAAAACATTATAGCCTTGCATCCGCTTCATACGTGATACAATGTCCGTCGCCGTATAACCTTCTGGATGACCAACATGCAAGCCTTGACCAGATGGAAATGGAAACATGTCCATTGCAAAAAACTTTTCTTTATCAGTTGCATTTGTTGTTTTAAATGTCTGATTTTCATCCCAAAAATGTTGCCATTTTTTCTCTACTAATTTGTGTTGATATGCCATGATTGATAACCTCACTTTAATAGTCTTACTTTATCAAAAAAAGACCGAGCTTTCAATATTCATAAAGGATTCGTCAAATTAATTCTTATTAATATTTTTAAGACATTTTGTGCTAAACTAATAAAATGAGAAATAAATAAGAAGGAGGTCGCAACAAGTGCACTTACGTAAATTTGATTATTTCCAATTAGCCGTTGCTTTAGGTGGTTTAGCAATCTTTATTATCATGGCATTGGGTTATGTCTACAATCTTGGTTACATTGGCATAATCGATCACTTTGGTTTCCGTTATATTCGTGAACCATTAACCCCTGAAAGATCCTGGTTTTTCCGCAACATTACACGTGCTGGTAACACAAAATGGACTGCTCTCGTCATGGCTATCACCGCCATCATTGCATTATTGATTCGCAAATGGGATGTTGCTGTATTTATGGTTGTCAACGTTGGTGTCTTTGGTGGTGGCGTTATGAGTGTGTTTAAGCATATTTTCAAACGGCCACGCCCCGACATTTATCATGTTATTGAGCAATCAGGTTATTCATTTCCTTCAGGGCATGCGTTAAATGCCATTTTGCTCTATGGTTCATTAATTGTTTTAGTTCATTATTATTTAAAATCTGAAGATAATATTCGCTATGCTTTTATGACTTTGTTTGCGGCTTTAATTATTGCCATTCCTGTTAGTCGTGTCTATTTGGGCGTACACTACTTGTCAGATGTTTTGGCCGGTTTTGGCTTGGGCGTCTTCCTATTAATCATGTCTAAGGAAATTATTTTTAAATATCGTACACGAGAGGTTTTCGAAAATGCGCAAAATTCAAAATCTAGTTCAAATATCACTAAATGAATACCTAAACCCTGGTGACCTCGCGATTGATGCCACTATTCATCATGGGGACATCACTCGTTTTTTAGCTAGTCGTATTGGTGATACTGGCAAACTTTTGGCTTTTTCAGAAAAAAAAGATGAAATCGATGATGTTGCTGCCTCACTATTCTTAAGTGGTCTGAACGACCGAGTTGATTTAATTAATAAAGATTTTTCAAATATTATTAACTACCTAGAACCAACACAGCCCATTGGTGCTGCCATGTTTCAAGTAGATTCCAAAATGGATTTAGCTGCTGTGCAAAATGCTGCTAAGGCCATTTTAATGTTTTTAAAAACAGATGGTTTATTATGTTTGCTAAGTGACGATGCGCAATTGCTAAACACCAGCAAAGCCTACTTTGCAAAACTACCCGCCAATTCTTATAGCGTCTCTTACTATGAAGACCTATTAACTACCGAAAGTGCCCTCGTCATTCAACGGCACTAAAAAAGTCATTGCTTATCTAACTAGTGTGGTCAACATCGTTAGTAAGCAATGACTTTTTGTTTTATCAATTTATTCGATTAACAATGATTTAGCTAAGTAAAAGCATCCTAAGATTCCCGCATTGTCCCCATGTTCAACAGGTACAATATAACGTTCTAAATCATCAACTGGCAAATAATCCGCTAATTGTCGTGCAAATGATTGACGAACCATTGGCAACAAGATTCGACGATGTGGTACACCACCACCAAATACAATCCTATCTGGTCTTAAAATAGTCGTATAAGTTACCAAAGCCTGTGCTAAATAATCTGCTTCAATTTCCCAAGCTACATGATCATCAGGTAAAGACTTAGCTGATTCTTGCCAGCGCTCTTCAATGGCTGGTCCTGAAGCTAATCCTTCTAAACATGTATCGCCATGAAAGGGGCAATGACCGACATATTGGTCTTTAGGATGTTTGCGCATCATAATATGACCAGCCTCAGGATGTGAATGCCCACTTAGTAATTGACCATGTTGAATGATTCCTGCCCCAATACCGGTACCGACCGTTAGATAAACCACATTTTCAACATCTTTTGCGGCGCCGGAAACATACTCTGACCAACCGGCACCATTCACATCTGTCGTCCAATAGTAAGGTATGTCACGCCATGCTTTCATAGCTCCCAAAAAATCATAACCCGACCAACCTCTTTTGGGTGTATCCAAGACATACCCATATGTCCGACTGTGTGGATTAATATCAATTGGACCAAACGCAGCAACACCAATCGCAGCAATATCATCGAATTGATCAAAGAATGTCGTAACTTGCTTAATTGTTGCCGATCCATCTAACGTCGGGAAACTTTCACGTGCAATAACTGTATCTGGATCACTTACATCAGCTACTGCAACAACAAACTTTGTTCCGCCTGCTTCAATTGCTCCTAAAAGTGACATTTTATTTCTCCTATTTTAGTTATGTTAATATTTAACAGCATCTTTCTCTAACTCATACGTGGTCACTTGCACATCATCAAAGTTTATTCTATCTAGGATGATATTTGGATGAATCTCACTATAATACCGTTCTGTAAATACTGTTTCACCATCATTAATAAAAATTTCTGCTGAACTACGATCAATCAATAATTGTAACTTTATTATTGCTGATTCGTTAACGTAAGCTATTCGTTTGTCTATGCGATCAGATCTTGAAATCGTTACCTTATTTTCTTGATGCGCAAATTGTAAGGCTAAGGCCGCATCATCAGCCGCCATAAACGTTATCGTAAAATCTTCATCTGCCTTTAATTGCATTTGAATTTCGTGACTATCAGCATCTGATAGCAATAATTGCGTTGTTGAACCTGATACAAATGATATTTTATTTTTAGTCTGCTTAATCCTTAACTGATCTAGTTCGGCAACCGGTTGCATATAAACATGATTGTCCTTGAGCGTTAATTCACGGGGAAAAGTTAATGCTCCTGCCCAGCCATCTTTTTTCTCAGGCATTTCACTTTCCCACATGGCCATCCAACCAAACATAATGCGTCGACCGTCTGGTGCTAACATGGTCTGGCTAGCATAAAAATCATGACCATGATCAATTTCAACAAACCCACTTCTTTCAAAGTTTGCTGTCGCCACATCCAATTTACCAATCATATATCCTGTTTGATGTAGATTTAAATACTTTTCATGATCAGGTTGCATACCTTGTGGTGACATCAACAAAACATCTTGGTCAGCAAGTGAAAAGATATCTGGACACTCCCACATATAACCTTCTGTAGCGACTGATTGCGATTGCGCGATTGTACCTTCATAATGCCAACTCAACAAATCTTTTGATGAATAAAGCAATACGCGCCCTACTTTTGAATCTAGCGTTTGCCCACCAAGAATTACATAATAAGTGTCGTCGCTTTGCCAAAGTTTTGGATCACGGAAATTAGCTGTATTATCACGGGGTGGCGTTGAAATAACTGGATTATTTGCATATTTTTCAAAATTAAGTCCATCTTCGCTAACAGCAATATTTTGATCCTCATAGAAGTCATCATCATCACCACTATCGCCAAAATGATGTCCTGTGTACATCAAATACAATTTATCATCTTTAACAAGCGCACTTCCTGAAAAAATACCGTTCTTAGAAATTGGTTTTTCCGGTGATAATGCAATTGGCAATGATTCCCAATGAACAAGATCTAAACTACGGGCATGCCCCCAATGCATTGGTCCCCATTCTGCACTGTACGGATGGTATTGATAGAAAATATGATAATACCCTTTAAAATAAACAAAACCGTTTGGATCATTAATCCAACCTGATGGTGCTGTCACATGAAAATTAGGACGATAACGTGGATTAGTTACTTGTATTAATTTTTCAGTCATTATGTCAAATTCCTTTCTTCTTAAGCAGCTGGCTTAACTAATGGCTCACCATTTACATCTTGATCATCTCTTTTAATCATAAAGAATGCATAAACACCGGCAATGGCCACAATAACCGTAATGATATGGAAAGTTGTTGCGTAGCCTGAGTTATCTCGTAACATTCCTAATGGTGTTGAAAGAACAACTTGACCTAATTGAGCCGCAACCTGAAAACCAATCATATATAAAGTAGCTGATAACTTGGTTTCAAAATGTAATGTGAAATATCTAAAAATCGATAAAATAAAGAGTGGTGTTTCAAAAGAATGTAGCATTTTAACAAATGAAATCGCAACTGGATTATCAATAAATCCGCATAGGCCGATACGAATTGCCATAATTGTGATTCCTAGTAATAGCGTGTTACGTACGCCAATCTTATTCATAATAATGGGGACAATTCCCATCATAATAGCTTCTACAAAAACTTGGATTGAATTTAAATTACCATACATTTGTTGTCCTTGAGCAACTGACCCAAACAAACCTGCATAAAAGCTTGGGAACATTTGTTGATCAAACACTGTATAAAATGTCCATGTAAAAAAGATTAGAATAATAACAATCCAAAGATCACGTAACTTCAATAAGGAAAACATTTCCTTAACACTAGGTACTGACGTTTGTGTTGCTTGGTTGCTACGCTTTTTTTCTTCTCGCTCTGCTTTAGGCACCCAAAGACAAACATTTAACAGTAATAGCACACCAAAAATTGAACCAATCCAAAAATTTAAATCAGGATTAATAACAAATAAATGTCCTGCCAATAGTGCTACCACTGCGTAACCAAATGATCCCCAAGCACGTGCTTGACCGTATTCAAACTTAAATACCCGACTAAATCGCTCTATTAAAGCTTCATAGATACCCGTAGTTGCTAAAAAGCCTGCTGACAAGAAAATTGAACCCACTACCAACCCAATTGTAAAATTACTATTCAACATGGGTTCATATGCGTAAATAAAAAATGGCCCTACTAGCGCTGCACAGATACCACTAAATATTAGCAAATGTCTTTTAATTCCCAATTTATCTTGTAATGCCCCATAAAAGAACATCAAAATTAATGTCACTAATGAATTAGCAGAATAAATTGTCCCCACAGCACTACCGTTTAAATTCAAACCACTTTTAGATGTTAACCATAATTGAAAAAATGACCACCAAATCCCCCAGGATGCAAAGTACAAAAACATTGTTACCGAACTTTGAAGATAAGATTCATTTTTAAAAGCTTTCATATATTTTGACACAAGATAGTCCCCCTTCGAATAAACAAAAAATCGTGTCATGTAACTAAAACAAAAATGTAATCGCTTTCACAATTGATATTATAAACCGGGTTTCTGGAGTATGTCAACCGGTTGATATAAAGCGACAAAAAAAAAACCAGTTACCTGGTCTCTCAAAACTATCTGTTACTTGTTTCCCCTTCCCACAAATCGACAGGTAGTATATATTCCAATTCCGTCTTCGTTCCCGAAATCCGTTTTAATAAAACATCAACGGCTACTTTAGCCATTTCTTCAATTGGCTGAACAATTGTCGTTAATTCAGGCACCATATTTCTCATGAGTTCAGTACCATCATATCCGACAACCAATAAATCAGCAGGAATATTTTGGCCACGTTCCTTTGCAATTGACATCACAATGCCTGCATCGACATCATTTGAAACAAATATCGCTTCCATATCTGGATATATCTCAAATAGTTCATTATAACGTTGCTTTTTCTCAGCAAACGATAACCTAAAATCAATTGTGAAAGTATGTGGCTCTAATCCATAATCGGTCATGACCTTTTCATAAGCAGTACGCCGTCGCTGTGCTGGTGTTTCTAACGAACTTGGTCCATTTGTATGAATAATACGTGTAACACCAGCATTAATTAGTCGTTGTGTTGCTAAAATACCACCTTTATAATTATCAGATTCAACAATTGGAATATCACTATTCATAACACGATCAATTGCCACAACTGGTAGATGACTATATTTATACTCAGCAATCCCCTGATTATGTGTTCCCACAATTAAACCGTCTACTTGTCCTGCTAATAATTGATTTAAATAATCCGTTTCTTTATGTGTATCCTGCAATGAATTACCAATAATTACTTTAAAATCTCGTTGATATAATTCATACTCTAAATAATTTACTAACTCACCAAAAAAAGGATTTGACACAGTTGGGAAAATAAGCCCAATCAATCCCGTCTTTTGCTTAAACAATTGCCGTGCGGCTGCATTTGGTTGATAATTTAATGTTTCCATTGCATCATGTACTTTTTCAAGCGTTTTCTCACTTAAATAGCCACGATTATTAAGCACACGAGAGGCTGTTGTTTTTGATACACCCGCTAATTTTGCGACATCTTCTAACTTAGGTTTCATTATACTAACCGTGCTTACCTTTCAAAAATTATCTTGTATAAGCTTATTATATCAAAGCTCACCAGTCATACGCTTTGATTTTGACCATCTAGATTCTCCAAAAATGCATGCTCTATTAGAAATCAAATAATCATTTTCATCAATAAGCCTTAACAATTTTTATTAATTATATAACAGAAAAACCGTCAGACTAACAACATTGCGCTGTCGCTTGACGGTACTCAAACATATTCAAAATCGACTTTTATTGTGCTTTGGCTTGCGCCGCTTAATTGTTAGGTTCAAAAACCGTTACCACTTCAACATGGGCTGTTTGTGGGAATTGATCTAATGGTTGCACATCCCCTTTGATGTGGAATCCCTTTTCAATCAAATACTTGGCATCACGCGCCATGGTTTCTGGATTACATGACACATAAACAAAGCGCTTAGGTCGAATTTCTGTTACTGCATCCAATAATTCATTTGTTAACCCACGGCGCGGTGGATCAACGAAAATAACATCCGCTTTAATTCCTGATTGTTGCCATTTACGCATTTGTTCTGGCGCATCTGCTGTAATAAAGCTGGCATTTTCTACATGATTATTCGCAACATTTTTTTGTGCATCAATAACAGCACGCTCAATTACCTCAACACCCAACACTTGTTTAACTTGATTAGCAACTGTTAACCCAATTGTACCTATACCAGAATAGGCATCAATGACCGTGTCTGTTAACTTTAATTCAGCTTTTTTAGCAGCTAATGCATATAACACTTCTGTTGTTTGTGGATTAACTTGATAAAATGAATTAGGACCAATTTCAAATTCAATTCCTAACAAAGTATCATGAATAACATCTTCTCCCCATAGCGTTCGGTTATTACCAGACATCAACAAATGTAATGAACGCGGGTTATGATTTAAGACAACACTATGAATACCAGGAACAACGGCAACAATTTCTTGTGCGATTATTGCTTCATCCTTAATTGTCGCAGTTTGAGAAACCAAAACAACCATTAATTCATGACTATAATAACCACGACGCACCATAATATAGCGCATTGCCCCTTGTTGGGTATCATCATCAAACACCGTTACTTGGTGTTGATTTAAGATATTACGTACTGTGGCAATTGTCTGATCAATAACTGGATCGTTGACATAATAGTCCGTTAACGGCAAAATTTCTCCAGGTGTCCGTCGCTTAATGAAACCCGTTACTAATTTTTCACCATCATATTTAATCGGTACGACTGTTTTATTACGATATTGAATAGGATGTGCCATACCAATAGTTGGTGCAATGGTTGCTGCTATCCCTGCTGTTTCGTAAATTTTTTTAACTTGCGCCTGCTTTAACTTTAATTGGGCCTCATAACGTAAGTTTACATAGGGTGCAATCCCTACATCCAACAAGTAATCTTTGCCCATTTCAACACGATCTGGTGACGGGTCAATAATACCCACAACTTCAGCACGCGCAAATTTACGATTTACCTGGGTAATTTCAAACTTAACAGTCTCGTCTGTAAATGCATTTGCCATGCGAATCGGATAATCATTCAACATAACAACACCGAATCCATTATAGAGCACTTCGACGACTTTTCCTGTTAGTATTTGCCCTAATCGTACAGGCATGATTGTATGACTCATATTATCTCTCTCATTATCTTTAGCATTACTGTCTTTCATTATACTAGTTTATCAATATCAGGCAATCATTCTACTTAATGCCTTAATTAATCGACTTCTATTTAACTCACACGATTGTTATATTAGCCAAATCATGCTCGACAAAGTCGATACCCATACCAATCAGCCATGAATTGCTACAATTATTTTGATTTCGCCTTTACTAAGGCGATAGCTAATTTTATCTATTGCAAGTATTGTTTTAACCAGCGTACCCCTTATTTTATGGCACATTTTGAGTACAAACGTACCCTTAAAAAAAGAGTAACAATCTAACCATTAACCTGGTAGCTTGCTACTCTCAAGACGTATATTAAATCAACTAATCTAACTAAACTAGACTATTCAAAAATCGTTTTATCACGTTCAGAAAACCACATTAAAATAATAAATACAACAATTGCAATAGCCATCACAGCTGTTTGCAAAATCCAGTTATTAAGTTGCGCATATAAAACACCATAAGCCCAAGGTGCACCTGCTGCAATGAGATAGCCACCCGTTTGTGCCATTCCTGATAACGCTGAACTCTCATTTGCGTTACGTGTCCGAATAGCATAAGAGGTTACCATATAGACAAACACAGCAGTTCCACCAATACCAATAAAGGCAGTGACAATTAACCACCAGACAAGACCAGCATGTTGATTAAACATCATTAGGATGGCAAGTAACCATAGACCCGTAGCACCTGTCATCAATGTCCGTCGTCCTTTATATGACGAGCGTTCCAAAAAACTAGGCACCCACATTGATACTGGAATTCCAATTAATGATAGGACACCAATTACCCAACCTGATTGTATGGCTGTTACACCTGTTCGTTGTGCAATCGTCGGTACCCATGCAATCGACGTGTAAAAAACTGCCGATTGAATCCCTGCCATCACTAGTAATGACCAGGCATACTTATTACGCCAAGGATTAATTTTTCTCGTTGTCGTATGTGTTGTTTGTGTTACTGCCTTATCTAACTCCGGGTCAGTATTAACTAACATATGCGCTATCCAAGTCACCACTACTAGTAAAACAATGACTGTGATAAAGACAACTAGCATTTGCCAACTAAATGTTTTGGTAATTGGCACTGCGATAATTTGAAATACTGCTGTCATTAACGTCATGGTTGTACTGTACAGTGATGTATAAACGCCTATTTTGTTAGGTGTAAATTTCACTAATGTTGCTGGTAATAACACGTTAATAAAGGCGATACCAATTCCAACTAAAATTGTGCCAATAAATAACATTGGTGCGCTCACAATACGGGCAATTGATCCAACCAAGACAAACAACAAAGCAGCTAATAATGTTTTTTCAATCCCAAAACGTTTTGTAAAAAATGTTGTTGTTGGCGAAACAACTGCAAATGTTAACAAAGGTAGTGTCGTTAATATACCTAGTTGAGATACTGGCAAGCCAAATGTATTAGCCACATTATCAATAACTACGGGAATTGTTGTAAACGTTGACCGCATTACCACACCAAGCAAAACAATGCTTAAAATAAATAACCATCTTTTCTTCATATAATACCTCTGTTTTCTATCAAATAAAATTTTAAAAGTCCGTTAAAAACTATACCGTCTTATTTTATAGCTGTCAAAAATAAATTTTACATTAGTTTTTAATGCATTTGTTATATGAAAAAATAATTACTTAACTAATAAACAAAAAATAGCAAACCACCAGTGTGTTAGTGGTTTGCTATTTAGATAATTAAATCAATGACTATTGATTTAATTTATTAGTTCTTTGCAAATTCTGCAAATTGACCAGCTACGTTAGCCAAAAATTCTTTTGTGCCTTCGTTAGTGATCTTACCATTTTCATCAGCTAGTTCAGCAGTGTTACCAATGAACAATTCTGGTTGGTGCATAATCTTCATGTCTAAGAAGTCCAATGAGTTACGCAAAACATGGTGTGCTGCAACACCAGCAATACCAGAAATTGATTGTGAAGCTGGCAATACTGGCTTACCTGCCCAAACACTTTGTCCCCAAGGACGTGAAGCAACATCCAAAGCATTCTTCAAAGCAGCTGGCACACTACGATTGTGCTCTGGCGTTACAATAATAAATGCATCTTGTGCCTTAACAGCATCACGGAATTCAGTATATTCTACTGGTGAAGCTTCATCATAATCTTGGTTATACAAAGGAAGCTTTGCAATATCCAAATAAGTAACTTCTGCATCTGCTGGTAAACCAGCAACCAATGCTTCTGCTACACCCAATGAGTATGAGTTCTTACGAGTTGATCCAACAATTACACCATATTTTGCCATGATATTTCTCCTTAAAATTAATCATTATGTACAACGTTTTCGTCGTTAATACTAACTTAACTTACTTTTACAAAGTTGTAAACACTTATTTTAAATAAGCAAAATAAAAACACACATATTATATGAAATACATGTGTTTTAGATATTATATTTAGTTTAATCTTCTTTAGTTAAATCAATCAAAATCTTCGCTTGTGACTTATCAGTTGATAGGCGATCAAATCCTTTTTCAACCACGTCATCCAAGTCAATCATATCCGTAATAACAGGTTCAACATTAATTTGTCCTGAACTTACCAAATCAACAGTTTGTTGGAATGTTTCACGTGAATATGCAATCGTTGATGTTAACTTAACACCAGCATTCATCAATTGCATTGGATCAAATGAAATTGGGTGGGCAAAGATTGAAACAATAACAGCTGTTCCGCGAGCCTTAGTTACTGAAATAGCTTGCTCAAAAGTTGGTTGTACTCCTGCAACTTCAAAGGATACATCTGCACCACCACCTAAAATTTCACGAACTTTTGCTACAGGGTCCGCAAAATCAGCTGGATTCACAACATCAGTTGCGCCCATTGTGAGTGCCTTTTCCAAACGAACAGCTGATAAATCAACTGCAACAATCTTAGTTGCACCAGCTGCTTTGGCTGCAGCTGCTACCAAAACACCGATTGGACCAGCACCAAAAATAGCAACCTTTTGACCAAACTTTAAGCCACCTTCTTTAACAGCTTGAACTGCAACAGCTGTTGGTTCAATCGTTGCTGCTAACTTCAATGAGAAATCAGCTGGCAAAGCATACAAATTAGTTTCTGGTACATTAACATGTGCTGCAAAACCACCATCACAACTTAGTCCAATAAAACTATAACCATCATACACATCAACATCATCAGGTGATTGTGCATGTGTAACAGTTGGATTTACTGATACATGATCACCAACTTTATAATTCTTAACATCCTTACCAACAGATTCAATAACTCCTGAGAACTCGTGACCCATTGTTAATGGTGCTTGTCCACCCGTTAACTCATCCACCTTATCAACTGGAATAAAAACAGGTCCTTCTAAGTACTCATGCAAATCACTACCACAAATTCCCGCATAGGCAACGCGAACAACGACTTCATTATCTTGCGCTGGCTTTAAATCTACATCTTCTACGCGAATATCTTTTACACCATGCCAAACTGCTGCCTTCATGTTAATACCCCCAAATAATACGAGTAACTAGAAATTATATATAATTACAATCAATTTATATTTCATAAACTTATCTATCAACAATTACATTTTATCGCTCTCAATATCCATAATCAACTAAGGCATTACTCCTATACGAAACAACAAAATTCCCAAATACGGGAATCTTTATTAATTCAATCATTTTTGTGATTTTTTTAACAAAAAAGTGGTTATATAGACTTGAAAACCTATATAACCACCGTTGTAGATTGTTTTATTTTACACAAATCAACATGTTTGCTTAGTCTTTCAACGCTGCTAACACATCATCCGTCATTTTTTCAGGTGTCGTAATTGGTGCGTAACGATGAATTAATTTACCATCACGCCCAACCAAAAACTTTGTATAATTCCACTTAATAGCACCATTACCAGATTGTTCTTTTAAATATGTAAACAATTCATCTTCATCTTGACCATTAACCATAACACGTTTTGTCATTGGAAAAGTGACACCATAGTGCATTTGGCAAAATTCGTTAGTTTCTCCATCACTATCAAGTTCTTGCTTAAATTGATTAGATGGCAATCCCAAAACAACTAGCCCTTCATCTTTGTGTTCTTTGTATAAAGCTTCTAATCCTTCAAGCTGAGGGGCTAGGCCACACTTACTTGCAGTATTGACGATAATAACGACCTTGCCTTCATAATCTTTTAAATTAATTGGCTTTCCATTCATTTCTGTTTCAGTAAAATCATAAATTGTTGTCATTATTTGTATCCTTCTTTCTAAAAGAACGTTGTTCATTAAAATTAATTATAACAATCATTATCTTATTGGAAGCGTAACATAGTCATCAGCTACCTGTCTAACAAATCGTATTAGTGATAAGTGTTAATAACTAAGCACGCTATCTTAGTCATGCATAATCAATAAAGTCGTCCCCATAGGGTCTATAACCTTAATTTGTTTATCATTATTCACACTAACAGTCACCTCTTCTGATTGTGCGCGTTGTGCCAATAAATCAAAATACGCTTGGTCAACAACCACACGCCAATCAATTAATCCTGCTTCATCCAAATGACGTAAATCACTGTTTTCACTCTGCCATAAGTTAACCGCATGATGGTGATGATAATGATTATTTGAATAAAAATGCGCTGAAGTTGAAACATTTGACACTAAGTCCATTTGTAAAAATTTTAAGAAAAACTTGTCAGCATCAACTAAATGACTCCCCATAAAATGCAAATGTCCAATTTTTATACCGGTTGGAAAGCCTGTCCAATCATGTTGCTTTTGTGCTAATAGCTTATCGCCATCAACTTCATTTGTGCCCATTGTGACAAAGCCATCTTGCCATTTCCAATTCTGTGCATCCCGGTCATGATATAATTCGATACCATTCCCTTCAAAGTCATTAATGTAGATTGCTTCACTGACGTCATGATCACCAGCTCCCACTGGAATCTGTAAGGTTAATAGACGATGCAAAATGGATGCTAACTCGGCAGCATTTGGAAAAAGCAATGCCATATGATATAAACCAGTTTGTGCCACCGTTTGTGGTTTTCCACCTAGTAACATCGTTAAAAATGGTGCTTCACCTGCATGAAATGCATAATTAATTTGCGTTTCGTCTGATGCAACATCCACTAATCCCAAAACTTTTTCATAAAAGACCCGAGTCCGTTTTTCATCAACTACGCGTATTGTTAAATGTTGAATATCATATCGTGCTGTTTTCATTTTCACCAATTGACTTTCTTTTTTATTTTTTAATTTACTAAAAGTAAGTATATGCTTTTTAAAGATATTCGTAAAGAATTTATCTCATCTCAAAATAACAAAAAAACCAGTATGACTAGCGCATTGGCGCAGGTCATACTGGTTAATTGCACTATTTAATACTCTGTAACCGTCGCATCATCACTAATGGTGACATCTTCTTGTGGCGTTTCATCTGATTGTGCCTCGCTTGCAGCATTTTGTGTTTCCGCAACAATGCTAGCAAAATTATTCTTTAAGTCCGCATTTTGCGTTTCGGTAAGTGTCAAATCTTTACCACTAGCCGTTTCTGTTGCATACACTTGTCCTTGACCTTCGTGAATAACAAAGAAATAAGAAGTAGGTGAATCAACACCTTGGCGCGATCCTGTTGCAACTGCAACGACTTGATAATCAGCTTTTTTATCAGCTTTTGGTGACCAAGTAAAGGCCACTTTATGATCATCGAGTTTCAAATGATCCTTTAATTGACCATCTTTAAGGGCATCTGGAAATTTATATGCTAAGTGCTTTGGCGTACCACCATTATAGGTACCAACAAAGTCTTGGCCAACAGCGGTTTGCCATATCCCCATGTAATCTGCTAATTCTTTATTCTGTGCATCAGACCATTGGGCTGGCACCTTTTCTTCAGCTTTTTTCTTTTCACTACTTGCTTTTTTCTTTTCTGCATTTTCACTAGCATTTTTCTTTACTGAAGAAGATGCAGCTGCCTTTTTGCTGGTTTCTTTTTTAACATTTTCAGTTCCAATTTGGGCATTCTTTTGATTATGATGCGTTACAACAACGCCACCACCAATCAAAACCACTAACACTATGATGATAGCAATTAACAAATCACTATTCTTCTTAGGTCCTTTTGGAGAAACTTGGTCAGCTTCATTGGCCATACGCGTCACACGTGACGGCTGTTCATCAAGCGTAGTTGTCACAGCTTCTTTTGTTGTCTGACTTGGCATCAAAATAATTGGTTTTTTGCGCTCATCAATAACCGTTTCGACTTCCTTTGGTGCCTCAGCTTGTTCATCGATACTAGATTCTGATGACATTTGCGCGTCATCCACCGCCGATTGAGACGTGTCTTGTTTTACCTCCTCTTTTGCTTCGGGTACAACTTGCGCATCAAACTCTGCATGTTGTTGCACTCTTGCTTGCAAATGTTTTGTCATATCATTATATTCATCTTTTGTAATAACGCCACTATTCAATAATTCTTGATACTGACGCAATCTTTCTTCATCGGTCATTGTCCACTCCTCTAATAACCTATTTTTACTATATCTATTATCACATATAAAGTCACTTACGTGTTAATTTTACCTACAATGTTAGTTTACTATTATACGCTAAAAACTACCGCTACAAAACAAAGCCTATACCAATATTAAAATCACATCACGTATCATCATCACTATAATATAAACCCCTCCATACATTTCACAATCGTTAACGTTATCACAAAAGCCTTAAATCAACTATTAATCACATTGTTTTAAACTAATACAGTCATTTTACATACTATTTAAATAAATATAATAAATTTTAATAACTATACCATTTTTGTTTTCACCTTGATAACTTCCCTTTTTAGAGGTATACTCTTCCTAAATAATGTTATGACATAATGTATAGAAAAGAGGGGCATTATCAAAAAATTATTTATCGATATGGATAATACGCTGGTTGACACATTACCCGTGTTAAATGCAGAGAGTAAAAATATCCAAAAATATCATGTCAATAAACCAGATCAAATTCCTGGTATTTTTCGTAATTTACAGCCAATTCCTGGTGCCATTGATGGCGTCTTCGAACTAGCAAATTACTATGATCTTTACATTTTATCAACTGCTCCATGGGAAAACCCAAGTTCTTGGCAAGATAAAATTAATTGGCTTACCGAATACTTTGGCAATGATGAAAACAGTCCCTTTTACAAAAAGGTTGTATTAACTCACAAAAAAAATCTTGTAAAATTACCCAATAGTATCTTGCTTGACGATCGTCCTTATCACGGTGCAAGCGATTGGGACGATGAAATGCTTGATAGCTTTTGGTTACAATACGGATACGATCCTCGCCTAGTTTGGACTGACGACCTCGTGCCTTTTTTAATTAGCATTGCACAAAATGATGAGCAAACTTTACGCACAGCTATCGTTCAGGCTAATGAGCAAAAGCAGTACCAGTTGCGTCATGCAACAACTGAATTTAAAAAAGAAAGCTGGGAATAATTAATGACTATTGTTTCAGGAAAAAACATAATCAACAAAGCTCGTCAAAACAGTTATGCGATTGGCGCATTTAATACTAATAATCTTGAATGGACCGAAGCCATTTTACGGGTAGCACAAGCACAACAGGCGCCAACAATTATCGCCGCTTCAATGGGTGCCGTTAAATACATGGGTGGTTTTAAAACTGTCGTCGATTTAATCCATGATTTGCATGATGATTTAAACATTACCGTACCAATTGCTATCCATCTTGACCATGGTGACTTTGAAGCCGCCAAAGCAGCTATAGCAGCTGGTTTCACGTCGGTTATGTTTGACGGTTCAAGCTTACCCATTGATGAAAACCTTGCTAAAACACAAGAAATCGTAAATCTCTCACATGCTAAAGGCATCTCTGTTGAAGCCGAGGTCGGTTCAATAGGCGGTGAGGAAGACGGCATCATCGGTGGCGGCGAAATCGCACCTATCCCGGATGCTGTGGCAATGGTTAATACAGGCATCGACTTTTTAGCTGCTGGTATTGGTAACATTCATGGTCCTTATCCTGATAACTGGAAAGGGCTACATCTAGACCACTTAAAAAACATCACCTTAGCGGTTAACGAGGCCATTGGTCACGAAATGCCTATCGTCTTACATGGCGGTTCTGGCATCCCCGACGATCAAATAAAGACCGCTATTTCAATGGGCGTTTCAAAAGTTAACGTTAATTCAGAAGCACAGCTCGCCTTCCATGAAGCGCTACGTGAATTTATTCTAGCTGATCATGATTTAGAAGGAAAAAATTATGATCCACGTAAGTTGCTGGCAACTGGTGTTAAAGGCATTGAATCTGCTCTCACTGAACGCATTGATGTCTTTGGCAATGCTAATAAAGCTTAATATGCCTGATTCAATCACTAAATTCTATCGAATTTAGTGATTTTTTCTATTGTGGCGTGTCATGATTCATGCATACAAAAAAACAACCTAGCTTAGGTTGTTTTTCATCCATTCACTTTAAAAATTATTTTTCGTAAACATCATGCTCTTCCAAAGTACCAATGCATAATTTGGCTGCTTCTTTATCTTGGTTAAGTATGCCCGTGTTTTTTTAGGCTCATCAGTAATAAAGCCATCTACGCCATATGCATACATCGTCATAATATTAACATGGCCGTCTACTGTCCATGCATATAATTTTTTACCTACTTGATGTGCCTGATCGCTTGTTTTTGGCACAACGCTTGAATATTCAAGTGCATAAAATTGATGCGACTTGTCACGATTAATCGTATTATTGAGTGGCGATAGTAGCCCGCTCGTGGCATTAATATAATCAGATAGACGCTTCAATGCATTTTGATTTAACGATTGAATCTGTGCCTTATTTTGTTTTATTGCTTGTCCATATTTGCTACTAAAATCTTTTAGCCCTTGATTGCTAATTGATGAATTAATTTTTAACTCAATTAACAATTTTTGATTTAACTCATTGGCTTTATTAAGATAGTCACCAAAATTGGATACGCTAACTTTATGCCCATTTGAATCATAGCTGATATTTTTTAGTTCCGACCAATTCGTCTCACTAATTTTATATTTTTGCCCATTAAGCGCTGTAATCTTAGCATCATGGCTTAGTACATAAACCCCATCTTTTGTATGTTGAATATCAATTTCAACATAGTCTGGTTTTGTTGCGCTCACTTTTTCCAAATTTTCAATGGCATTTTGCGCATCGTTCTTAGACGTTACACCCATATGGGCCATCACTAATTGTGAATCCATAGGTTGTTGAATAAATCGATTTGCTAAGCTTAACGATAACCCGCCAGTTGCGCCCATCGTTGCAATCGTTAGCAACCACGTTATTTTAGCCGGCTCCCTACCAATACGTGGATTTAAATTAGTCGTAAACAACAATAATACTTCAGCAGTTATAAAATACAACATGCCCATCAAAAAGGCCGTTAATACGTTCACCATCAAAGTACTAAAATCTGAATTGCCTAATTGATCAACTAGATACTGTAATCCCATTAATACGCCAACTGATATTAATAATTGTCCAACTAATCGTAATACCGCCATAATACTTGCGCTTAATTGATGACTATTTCTATGCCAACTTTTAGTTAATGCGTTTTTTAGCTTATCATCCGCAACGACTAGATAATACATCGAATCCTTAAATCTAAGTAAAACTAGCACTATACCTATATAAACAAATGCTGCAATTACTTTTAACCAAAATCCACTAATCATACCAATAAAAGTTTCAGGAATTGGAATGTAATTAATAACGGGCACTTTCAATCCGACTTGATTCAGCGGTAATAAAATTAATAATAAAATAAATGTAAAAACATATATTTTAATTCGATGCATATTATGCAACAACGTTTTAATACTTAATTTGTGATAATGATATAAAATAACCCCAATCAACAAGATAACAAAGACTAAATAAACTAAAGAATAGCCCAACATCGACATACCATATTGTAAACCATTTGCTTTTAAGTCACTCAACAACGCTGATACTCCTGACGTATCAAGCTGATAAGCTGGTGGCAAATAGTCATTAATATACCCAATGCTGACTGATGCAATATAATTATAAACCAATAACAACATCATCATTAACGTTGTTTGTTTTAAATAATGATTATTCATACGATCTCCCAAAAATAAATTACTACTACCATAAACCAGCTATATGTTATGACGTTCAATAACTATTTACCAGTTCTTTAAATAAAACAACATTCATACAGATACTCACTTCTATATAATTAGTATATAGTGAAACGGCACTTTTACAACAAAGTTTTAAATTAATCGTGAACAATAAACTCGCTATTAAAAATAACCAACAAAAAAGCTACCAAATCAGATAGATTTGGTAGCTTTTTATCACAATTCATAATCTTATCGTATTTAATAGATATTATAAATTGTTTAATTTAGATTAGAAGCTGAACTTGTTACCGTTTTCTTCTTTGATGTACTTTGAAGTTAGGCCTTCAGCTTCAAGGAACTCACGGAATGGTACCAATTCTTGTGCTTCATACTTTTCCTTGTATGCGTTAACAACATCTTCGCTATACAAGTTAGTGTCAAGCTTCAAAGTTTCAACTGGAATTGGACGATCCTTAGTAATCTTAGCATCGATAACCACAACACGACCTTGGTTGTAGTATTCAACAGCTTCCTTCATAACACTGTCAATATCTTCGATACGGCTAACAGTTAGACCAACAGCTCCTTGAGCTTCACCGATCTTAGCGTAGTCAACATCACCAAAGTCAACACCAAAGTTATAAGTATTAGTATCTTCATACTTGTTCTTAATGAAACCATACTCAGTGTTTGTGAAGACAACGTTAATAACAGGCATGTCATAACGTACGTTTGTCACAACGTCTGGGTAAGTCATTGAGAAGGCACCATCACCCATCAAGTTCCATACTTGACGTTCTGGGAAGATGTTCTTGGCACCGATACCACCTGGCAAACCAATTCCCATTGTTGCAAACAATGGTGAAGTACGCCATAGGTTCTTTGGTGTCATGTGCAAGTGACGAATTGACATTTGTGTTACGTTACCAACATCAGTTGAGAAGATTGCATCTTCTGCAGCATACTTGTTAATAGCATTGTAAACTTGGTAAGCTTGTAGGTCACCCTCAGTCTTTTGCTCCAACTTGTTCATGTAGTCACGCCAGTTTTGAACGTTCTTAACGTTAGCATTCCACCAAGTTGATTCCTTAACTTCTGAAACCTTACCAAGGATAGCATCAATTGCTTCACCAGCATCACCCAAGATAGCAACGTCAGTTTGGTGACGCTTACCTAGCATTGCAGGGTTGTTATCAATTTGGATGAACTTGTCAACGTTACGGAATGTTCCCTCAACCTCTGAGAATGGGAAGTTAGTTCCCACAAACAATACCGTATCTGCTTCAAGAACAGCTTCGTTAGCTGGCTTCCAACCAACACGGAAAGTTGAACCAGTGAAGGCTTCAAAGTCCCATTCGAAAGTTTCAAAGTTCTTACCAGTTGTGATAATAGGTGCTTTGATCTTACGAGCCAAATCTTGAACAGCTGATCCGTGACCCATAGTACCAACACCAGCATAGATTACTGGACGCTTTGCAGCGTTCAATAATTCAACAGCTTCATCAATATCTTCTTCTTCAACAGGTGCTGACTTGTAGTTTTTAAACTTCAAACCTGATGAGTACAAAGGTGTTGAGTAAATTGAATCTTCATCAAGTTCTGCAAAACCAAAGTCTGCAGGAACCTCAAGTACGGCAACTCCGCGCTTTGCAATAGCAGTACGGATCGCATCATCAACCAAGTGAGGCAATTGCTCTGCAGTCGCAACACGACGGTTGTAAACAGCAATGCTCTCGTACATTGGGTTTTGGTTTAATTCTTGGAATGAATCCATGTTCAACTCACGAACAGGCTTTGATCCCAAGATAGCCAATACAGGAACGTTATCCATTGCTGCATCGTACAAACCGTTAATTAAGTGAGTTGCACCAGGTCCACCAGAACCAACAGCAACACCTAGCTTACCACCGAACTTCCATTGCATAACTGCAGCCATAGCACCAACTTCTTCGTGCTTAACTTGCAAAAACTTAATGTTATTCTCTGGATCACCCATAGCATTCATAAAGCCACTCAACGTTCCAGAAGGAACACCATAAACTGTAGGTACCCCCCAGCCTTCCATGACCTTCAATGCTGCTAATCCAGCAGAAATTTTCTTATCTGACATTCCACATTCTCCTACTCGACGCGTTTGAAAACGCTTACTTTTCTTTTACCACTTAAAATTATATTGGAAATAGTGGCCACGTGTCAAGTTGGCTTTTATATAAAAATATTGTTTTTTTTATGTATTTTTATCAAATTTTTTTATAATTCGCATGCTATTTTTAAAAAAATAGCTAATTATAATATAAAAACAATCATTTGCATTACAAACAAATAGTAAAAATCTACACTAAAAAACAAACTAATATTTATATATAAAGTGTCTTTATTTTTTTGAAATAGCTAAACTTTAGAAAAATTTAAACTTTTAAACATATTTTATTCCAATCTATCGCAAATAAAATTCTTTTTTATTCAAATTCACCCTTTTTATGATTTAAATACCTAATAACATTTATAACCTAAGTTAAATACATTAGCAAAATTGAAATTTAATTTCATTAACGAATCATAATATTGTTTAGTTGTAATTCTATTTCATAACTATTATAATGCAAACTATAATAGATAGCGCTTACAAAAGGAGCTTTATACGATGAATTTAGATCAATTAACAACCGAACAACGCAATGAACGCACCATGAACTTAGATAGCCTTAATATTCATGAGGCTGCTGTATTAATGAATAATGAAGATCAAACTGTTGCAAATGCAGTTGCGCAAGCATTTCCTACTATTGAAGAAGCCATTGCTAAAACAACGGCTTCACTTAAAGCTGGTGGTCGTATTATCTACATGGGAGCTGGTACAAGTGGTCGTTTAGGCGTCTTAGATGCAGCTGAATGTGTCCCTACTTTTGGTGTGAGTCCAGAAACAGTCGTAGGTTTAATTGCTGGTGGTGAAAAAGCCATGATCCATGCCGTTGAAGGTGCTGAAGATAGCCTTACTTTAGGCCCAAGTGATTTGCAAAGCTTACAATTAAACGACAAAGATACTGTTATTGGTATCGCTGCCAGTGGTCGAACACCATATGTCGTTGGTGGCTTAGACTATGCACAAAGCGTTAATGCAGCAACTGTTAGTTTAGCTTTAAATATTAATGCCATTATCAGTCAACATGCTCAAACAGCTATTGAAATTAATGTCGGCCCTGAATTTTTGACCGGTTCAACCCGTTTGAAATCTGGGACTGCCCAAAAAATGGTCCTTAACATGATTTCAACTATTTCAATGATTGGTATTGGTAAAATTTACAAAAACCTCATGGTCGATGTACAACCTACTAATGAAAAATTAGTTGAACGTTCAAAAGGCATTATCATGACAGCAACTGATTGTTCATATGACGTTGCCGCAAAAGCATTTGCGGCTGCTGAACAACATGTTAAGCCTGCAATTGTTATGATTTTAACAGGGGTAAACTATGCAGATGCCAAAGCTAAATTAAAGCAAGCTGATGGCTTTATTAATCAAACATTCTAATCAAAGGGGTATAACATCATGGCAAATGAAAACTATGATCAAATGGGACAAGACATTTTTAAAAACGTGGGTGGTGAAGAAAATGTCGATAAAGTCATCCATTGTATGACGCGTGTTCGTTTAACACTAAAAGACGAAAATAAAGCTGATATTGAGCAACTAAAAGCCATTCCAGGTGTGCTAGGCGTGGTTGAAGACGAGACCTTGCAGGTTGTCGTTGGACCCGGTAAAGTCAACAAAGTTGCACAAAGTATGGTAGATTCGGTTGGTGTTAAACTAGGTGAAAACTTCCCAAGTACAAAAAACAGTCAACCTGATAACGCAAACTTACAAGATCAAACTAGCCAAAATAAAGCTGCAGCAAAACAAAAATATAATAAGCCCAATAGATTCAAATCTATTTTGAAGTCATTAGCTAATATCTTTGTGCCAATGATCCCTGCCCTAGTGGGTGCCGGAATCATTGCCGGTATTGCTTCTATTTTCCAAAATTTGGTAACAGCTGGTACATTAACTGGCGATAATGTCACACAATTTGTAACCGTCTTAAATGTTATTAAAAATGGTTTGTTTGCTTATTTGGCTATTTATACAGGTATCAATGCCGCTTCTGAATTTGGCGCTACCCCTGCTTTAGGTGGTACTGTAGGAGCCGTCACGTTGTTATCCGGTGTCACACCTGATACACCAATTCAAAATTTATTTAATGGTCAAGATATCGCTGCAGGTCAAGGTGGTATCATCGGTGTCATTTTCGCCGTTTGGATTTTATCATTAGTCAAAAAAAGATTACATAAATGGGTACCTGATGCAGTTGATATCATTGTTACCCCAACATTAAGCTTATTAGTGATTGGCTTGGCAACTATTTACCTAATCATGCCAATTGCCGGTGTCGTTTCAGATGGTTTGTTACAATTTATCAATGTGGTCTTAAATGTTGGTGGGCCAGTTGCTGGCTTTATCTTAGGTGCGCTATTCCTACCAATGGTGATGCTTGGTCTACATCAAATTTTAATTCCGATCCACTTAGAAATGATTAACCAAATGGGTAGTACACCACTATTGCCAATCCTTGCCATGTCTGGTGCCGGCCAAGTTGGTGCTGCTTTTGCACTCTGGTTATACTTCCGTCATAATGACAAGCAAGCCGAACTAGTTCAAAACATCAAAGGTGCACTCCCTGTTGGTTTGCTTGGTGTTGGTGAGCCTTTAATTTATGCTGTAACATTGCCGCTAGGCCGGCCATTTATCACCGCATGTATTGGTGGTGGTATTGGTGGTGCCGTCATCGGAATGCTTGGTCATGTTGGTGCCATCGCTGTTGGTCCTTCAGGCTGGGCACTAATTCCATTGATTGCCAACCATAAAGTCGTCTACTATCTAATAGGTTTAGCTGCTGGTTATGTCGGTGGTTTCATTTGTACTTACTTCTTTGGTATTCCAAAGGATATGAAAATCGTGGCAACGGACCAAGTGACTACCAACTCAGCACGTACTGATGGCCCAATTGTTCCTGAAGTTGCTGAAACTAAGTCATTTACAACTGAATTAACAGCTCCTGTTAACGGTCGTTTGATTGCACTTTCTGATGTGCCAGACGACGTCTTTTCCGCAGGTATGATGGGTGATGGTGTTGCCATCGAACCAAGTGATGGCCATGTTGTTTCGCCAATTGACGGTACCATTCAAGCAGTATTCCCAACCAAGCATGCAATCGGCATTATTGGTAATAATAATGAAGAAATTTTAATTCATATGGGGTTAGATACTGTTAGTTTACAAGGTCAAGGATTTGAGACATTGGTCGAAGCAGGTCAATCTGTAAAAGCTGGTGAGCCAATTACAAACATGGATTTAAACATTATTAAACAAGCTGGTTACGCTACTGTAATCCCAATACTAGTAACAAACAGTGCTGATTTTGCTTCTGTTACTGATATTTCTGCGCAAGATGTTCAAATCGGTGATACAATCATAACGATTAAATCATAATATACTAATTATCAAATGGAGTAACACATGAATTCATTATTCGCCCGTTTAGTGGCTGAAAAACATTTTACAGCGAGCGAACGCAAAATTGCTGATTTATTACTTAAAAATCCACAATGGTTTCTCGACGCAACAGCTGCTAAAATTGGTGAAAAAACTCAAACTAGTAGCGCTGCTGTGGTGCGCTTTGCTAAAAAATTAGGTTACTCAGGCTTTCCAGCACTACGCTTGGACATTGCCTTAGCAACGACTGATAATACGCAACCCTCATTGAGTGAAATCACTGCAGATGAATCTGTTGATGCCATCCTAGCAAAAACCAGCGCACGCTTTAAATTAATTCCTGATACTATCGCGCAGCAAAATAATGCAGTTAATTTTCTTACTGCGACACAATTAATTGAACAAGCTCAGCATATCTTCGTTTATGGTATTGCCGCTTCTTCTTTAGTCGCACAGGATTTACAACAAAAATTTACACGTATTGGCATTGAAGTGATTTATCATGCTGATTTTCATCAAATGATTACCAGCGTACAAGCTATTGCAACGGATAATGATATTAGCATTATTATTTCTGAATCTGGCAATACTTATGAGACACTAAAATTCCAAAAAATTAGCCTTGATTTGCACTTAAAAACAATTGTGATGACTAGTAATCCGGATACCCCACTGGCAACTAACAGCCATATGGTATTACAGACTGCGACACCACAATTTGATAAAGTACGTTTCGCATCAACTACTGGTCTATTATCACAATTATATGTTGTCGATATTTTATTTTATACTTATATCAGTCATCATTATGATGACGCACAAGAAAAAATTGCTTTAACAAGAGCCCGAATTGATCAAGATTTGTAACTATTAAAAACGCCACTGGCACCTTAAAGTAATGGGTGTCCGTGGCGTTTTTACTTATATTTTTAATGAACAACTTCTAACAACATTTTAAATAATAATGCACTAGATGTCGCACCTGGATCAATATGGCCCACTGAACGTTCACCTAAGTATGAAGCGCGTCCTTTACGAGCTACCATATCTTTCGTGGATTCTTTAGCTGTCTCCACCATATCATAATCAAGTTCACCAACTTGCATTGCCTTAACGACGGGATCCCAAACATCAATCATGGTCTTATCTTGTAATTCAACCTTACCACGAGTCTTGATACCTTCTAACCCTTCAGCTAAAATATCACCTAGTTGTTCATATGACGTAATAGTTTCAACTGATTTAGTAGCTTTCGTCATCTTCATAAACGCTGACCCATACAAGGGTCCTGACGCACCACCAACTTTAGATAGCATCGCCATTGATAAAGCTTGGAATGTTGCACTAATGTCTTTTGGTGTTGTCTTAGCAACACTTTCTTCGTACGCGATAACACCACGAGCCATATTATTACCGTGATCACCATCACCAATTGGTGTATCTAAATCACTCAAATAATCTTTATTTTCTACAATGGCTGTACTAAATTTTGCTAACCATGCTTGTACTTCTGTAACTGTTAAATTCATGTGTGCTCACTCCCCTAATTACCAAGCAATCGTTGAAACTTCACTCTGCAAAGCTGCTACAAGATTTTCATCACCTAAATCAATCAAAGTTAATGAAATACCGGCCATATCTAATGACGTCATGTAATCGCCAACCTTCGTGAAGGTTACTTCAACACCTTCATCGGCAAGCAAATGCAAAACATCATTCATAAAAATATATTGTTCCATCAACGGTGTAGCCCCCATACCGTTTACCAAAACCCCCACTTTTGTTGGTTTTTTGGCATAATCAGCCAGAATTTTAGTAACTAATTCTTGTGCTAATTCCTTAGATGGACGAATTTTTTCGCGACGATAACCAGCTTCACCGTGGATACCAACACCAAATTCAATTTCTTCTTCACCTAATTTGAAACCAGGCTTACCAACTTCTGGTACTGTGGCTGCACCCAAGGCCACACCAATTGTTTTGATTTTAGCAACGGTTTGATCACCTAATTCTTTTAATTCAGATAATGAAGCGCCATTACGCGCTGCATCACCCAAAATTTTGTGAATAAGAATCGTCCCCGCAACGCCACGCTTGCCAGCCGTAAACTCGCTGTTTTCAACTGAAATATCATCATCGACAACCACAATTGCGACTTCATGATCATTCATTTCCGACATTTCTTGTGCCATTTCAAAGTTTAAAATGTCACCGGTGTAGTTCTTAACGATTAACAAGACCCCTTCACCTTGATCAACTTCATCAATCGCTGTCAAAATTTGATCAGGAGTTGGGGATGTGAACACGTCCCCAACAACAGCAGCACTCAACATCCCATCACCAATAAAACCAGCATGGGCTGGCTCGTGACCACTACCACCACCTGACACCAAAGCAACCCGCTTTTCAGCAATATCATTTTGTGCAAGTACACGTGAGTCGTCAACACGATGAATTTTATCAGCATAACTACCAGCCAATCCGTTCATCATTTCATCAATAATATCCGCCAAGTTGTTAATTATTTTTTTCATGTTATTCCCCTAATACCACTTATCTGCAACCGTCTTTTTAGCTTCAGTAATAATTGTGTTTAAGTCATCCGTCACCCCTACCGTAATGGCTGCCGCAAATGCGCCCTCAATCAACGGCACATCTATTAAATGGTAGCGTTGCTTTTGTTCATCATTAATTAAATCTAACGCCATTTCAACATTCAAAACAGCACTACCAAGATCAGCAAATGCCAAAAAATGTGTATCTGAGTCAGAAGCCTCAATAATATCGGTAATCCGTGTTACATCAGAACCAATTCCGCCATCGCGGGTTCCCCCTAATGAATAAATCTCAGTATCTTCAGAAATATTCATTTCTTCTATCAATTCTTTTAACCCGTCAGTCACCTTTTGACTATGCGAAACAAGCAACAAATTATACTTCATCATATCTCCCCTTGCATCTAGTATTAACATTCATTTAAAAACATATTTTGTATCCCCCTCTGGATACAAAAAAACATATCACTTCCATATGCATATATCACCCAAAAATGAAAGCGGTATCTTTCCTTTTAATAAAGCTTACATGGTTATAATAAAATGTACAATAATTAATTTTTTCTAATAATCAGTTTGTGGCCGCCTTCACAATCGAATTTTTTAATAAAATTCTAGTGACCATTATAGAATTTTATATATCATCAGTTAACTTTGCGCATCTCATATCATTCATGAAATGTTTTTACATTTTAAATAATAATTGCATCTAAATTATGCAAGTAATTGCCAAAAATTTAGATTGCGATTAGCCAAATTTTTTTCTTCACAAATGAATCTTATGACAATATAAAAAAGGCTATTAATCCAGTAATTGGATTGATAGCCTTTAAACATTTTTACTTATTAAAATAAGCCTTTAACTCGTCAACCTTATCCAAACGCTCCCATGGCAAGTCCAACTCTGGACGACCAAAGTGACCGTAAGCAGCAGTTGCTTCATAACGTGGCTTACGCAAATCCAAATCGTCAATAATACCTGCCGGACGCAGTTCAAACAAATCACGGATTGCAGCGACTAAGTCATTATCAGCAACTTTTGCTGTACCAAATGTTTCAACGTTAACTGAAACTGGTGCAGCAACACCGATTGCGTAAGCAACTTGGATTTCAACCTTGTCTGCCAAACCTGCAGCAACGATGTTTTTAGCAATATGACGCGTTGCATAAGCAGCTGAACGGTCAACCTTTGTCGCATCCTTTCCTGAGAAAGCACCACCACCGTGACGAGCATAACCACCATAAGTATCAACGATAATCTTGCGACCAGTCATACCAGCATCACCCTTAGGCCCACCGATTACAAAACGACCAGTTGGGTTAATAAAGTAACGCGTATCATCATCAACCATATCAGCAGGTAAAATTGGATCAATGATATATTCACGAACATCTTGGCGTAATTGTTCTAAGGATACTGAAGCACGGTGTTGTGTTGATAACACAACCGTATCAATACGAATAGGTGCACCATTTTCATCAAGTTCAACTGTCACTTGTGCTTTAGCATCAGGCAACAAGTAGTCCAAAACGCCTGCACGGCGAATATCAGCTTGCTTTTTAACTAATTTATGTGACAACACAACTGATAGTGGTAAATACTCATCAGTCTCATTTGTTGCAAAACCAAACATTAATCCTTGATCACCGGCACCAATTTGATCAAGTGGATCAACACCACCGTCTTCACGTTGTTCGATAGCTGAATCAACACCTTGAGCGATATCAGGTGATTGCTCATCCAAGGTAATCCCAACGTGGATATCATCTGCTAAGAAGCCAGCTTCTGGATCATCATAACCAATACGCTTTAGTGTATTGCGCACAATATCATTAATATTAACGTATGCACGCGTTGACATTTCACCAAAAACATTAACATAACCAGTTGTTACTGATGTTTCTACGGCTGTACGGGCTTCTGGATCTTGCTTTAAGACAGCATCCAAGATGGCATCTGAAATTTGATCTGACACTTTATCTGGGTGTCCTTCTGAAACGGATTCTGACGTAAACAAACGCTTTTCTGACATAATATATCAATATCTCCTTTTTACTTTTACAAAAATCAAAAATAAATAAACCCCGAGTACCACACATAGGCGGCATGTCGGGGTTTGAGTCGATATGCGCCTATCTACTAGAAATTACCACATCACCTTAACGGTAGTTGGTGTCAGATCATGGGGTCCAGTCCCTCCCTGACTCTTGATAGGATGTCGAGTTATTTACTTTTTTTATACTTCAACTATAATACTGATTTTTTTTTAATTACGCAAGTTAATTTTTTACTAAACCCTGGTTTGATGATCACACCTCTCTTTTAAAGCTTCTCGAACAAAAGATACCATTGCACTGACACCTGGATTATTCGCAACTTTCACACAGCGTCCCAAACGCCGTAACCGATGTGCTGCAGTCACAATTTCATGATGTGCCCCACGCAAAACAATTAATTGGAAATCATATTGTGGCTTATGCATTTCATGCACAATTTTATCATTATTAACATCTGATGGATCAAGCCATACAACTTTAATACCCAGTCGCTTTAACTTTTGTGTGGCATTTTTTACAGTTTCACCCCACCATGAAATAATTAAAACTTGGTAATTTGCTTCGATCATAGGTTCTACTGATTCATGCACTTGTTTGACTACATCACGCTCATTCGTAACGGGTATATTTAATTGCCGAATTAATCTAATAAACTTAGTATCCAATCGTTGTCGTGCTGAATAATAATATGCCGTTGTTAATTCTTCAACCAACAAACCGTTCATACCTTCTGATGTTAATAAATACTCATTTGCTTGTCGATCAATAAATAACCATTCATCCCCATCATGTACCAAACGTCCTTGTATTTGATGCCATAGCACAACGTCTTCAGACACCAACTGATTATACTTATCAACTAAGCGCAGTAATGGGTGATATTCACTCACACACGTTTGATTTAATTCACTGGTTAGTTGTCGAATTCTCTCAGAACGACTAATTTGTTGGGCTTGCGTTGTTTTCATTTGTTGCATCTGCTGCTGATGCTGTTGTGATAGCGATAATTTCAGCTGTAAATCAGCTATTTTTTTATATAACGCACGATTATCTGTTTTAGGACAGATATGTTTAGTATCTGGTTTAAGCTGCGTACGTTGTTCTTGCTTTATTTTTGTCTGTTTTTTACGTACTTGTTCACGAATCGCTCCCATCTCTTGTTGTTGCTTTTTAATTTTAAATTGATACGTTGCATTCGTTTCACATACTGTTTCTAATTTTTGCGTCAATTCTTGATTAAGTAGCATCTGATCACACAATGCTTTTTCCTTTTGCGATAATGCTACTTTTAATTGCTGATATTGTTGTGTTAATTGTAATTTACTTTCAGTTAGTTGACGTAACCGTTGTTTGAGCGTTTGATTGGCTCGCTTTGTTTTATCACTAATATCATTTGGCAAGCTTTTTTCCAATACTTTCGGCTGCTGTTGCTGATAAAAAGTTGCTTCTGTTATGTCACCTAATAATAACTCGTTCAATTTCTCAACAAGCTCATCCACCCGATATCGTTCACCGCTAGGCAAAATAGCCATCAACTTCATGAAACGACGATCATGACAATAAGTGATTGCGGTCACATCCAATGGACACTGTACTAATTTTGTGTCTATTTGTTTTTGGATAGTCCCTAGCATGACCCGACTTGTTTGACTAAATTTAGCTAACTGGGGTTTAGATAATAAACTATCATTACGATACGTTGTCTGAATTAATTTTCCAAAAGGCTTTAAATCATCAACTAATTTTTTGCCAGTCGTTCCAGATTTAATAGGCCGCTTACTAGTTCTCATTAAAATATCCTCTATGTCATTTGTTATATTCATATGCTACTTTGTTTTTTTAAACATAACAATATTTTTCATGACGTATAATTATCTCAATATGTAAAAATTCGTTCTTCATAACTGCACAAAAAAACGACTTAAAAATCAACATTTCCAAGTCGCTTTATCTTAATTATTTAAAAGAAATTGGTTGTAGATCATCACCATGCTGTACATGTTTTTCATCAACCGCAAAATTTTGAATACGTTTAGGATCAACAAAGAACATCACAATTGTATCCTCATAGCCATTTGCTTCAAACAATTGACGATCAAACGTCATCAACAAATCACCCTGATGGATTTCTTGACCATCAATGAAATGCAAATCAAAACCAGCACCTCTTAGGTTAACAGTCCCCATACCAACGTGAATAATTGCAGCTAGCCCATTTTCAGATTCAATACCAAAAGCATGCTGTGTTGAAAATGTAAAACGAATTTTACCATCAAATGGCGCATAAACTTTATTATCACTTGGTTGAATAACGTAACCCGTACCCTCAAACAAGTCTAATGATGGTTGTGCTTGATTTAATTCAGCCAACGATGTGATAACACCACTAGTTGGTGCACTAATCAACTGTTGTTGTGTCACGACATTTGTTGGTGTGGTAATGCCCTCTTCAGTTGCTAATTTTGATTCTAGTTCAACAACAACCTGTGCGTGCGCTTTTTCAGACAACTTTACTTTCCACAAGAAAATAAGTAATGATCCTGCAGCCAAAATTAATGGTGTGTAGAATGAAAACAATTCAAAAGTATGAATATTACTTGCTGTCATATCTTTGGCAGTTGCTGATCCCGTCATACCGGCTGTCACAGCGATAAATCCAACAATTCCATTTGAGAAGGCCCCTGAAATTTTATCTAATAGTGGTCGAATTGATAATGTAACTGCTTCATTACGTTTACCACTTTGTAGTTGACCATATTCAATAGCGTCTGTCAGTGTTAAGACCGTCACTAATTGTGCATAGTTAAAGTTGAATAGTACTAATCCTACCGTTACCAATGTTGGGTTGTCATGAGCTGTTAAGAAAATAACATAAGCCAAAATCATACAAATCTGACCGATACTAAATAAAACCTTACGTGTTACAAACTTGTTTAACATACCAAATAATGGTGCTGTAAAGAAGCTAACGATAGTCGCAACCACACCGGCAATCCAGAATTGGTTTGGTTTGTCTAAAACATACTTGAAGTAATAGAACAAAACACCATTTGTTGCCACATATGCAACTGAATACAATAGGTATGACAATGAGGTCCATAACATTTGATCGTTATGCGCGATGCCAAGGAAAACATCTTTAATAGACGTTTTTTCTTTATTGGCCGACTCACGAATAACGTTGTTCTTTTCCTTAGTCCCCCATGCAGTAGCTGCTGCAGATAGAATAGCAATTATTGAAATAATAACGGCAAATGCTAGCCATCCTGCACTACCTTGTTCATGCTTACCAGTTGCCAAGTAAGTAAAGTAGGTTGTAATCGGTACCACAATGATTGTTAATCCGTTCCAACCAATCGTTCCTGTGAAACTACCCCACACTGTAAATACACTACGTTCAGAACTACTTTCAGAAATCGCTGGTACCATTCCCCAGTAAGCAACGTCACTAAACGAATAGAAAATATCTAATGCCACAAAGACAATGACAAATAAAATTGCAAACAATAATGGACTAATTTTTGATAACCCAAATAATCCTGTAAAACTAACAATTAACAGAATTGCACTAACAATCGTACCAATCATTAACCAAGGTTTGAACTTCCCATATTTAGATTCCGTATTATCAACGATATTTCCTAAAATCGGATCTAATACAACCTCAGCTAAACGAATAATCACAACTAATGATGTAATTAATCCGATCAGTTTATTCGCAACAGATGGTGCTAAGTCAGCAAACATACTTGATGTCACATACACAATAAAGTAAGTACTTAATGCCCCATAAAATGCTGAATGCCCTAAATTCCCCAGAGCGAAACTAATTCGCTCCTTATAACTCGTCCTATTCATCTCTTATTTCTCCGTTAATTTTTCTTAACTAAAACTAAACCATCATATGCTGCCATTTGATGATTACCGACTGCTATTTCTTCACCTGTCAAAATATCAATAACCGGTGTTGTGATGGTTATCGTTGTTGCTTTATCTGCAAAATTTTGGACAAAGAAATATGCTTGATTGTTATCTTCACGTATATTGACATGAATCGCCTTTGTCATCTTTTCAATCGGTGATGCTGGTTCTAATTGCAAATCAGTCACAATCTTTTTATAGAAAGTTGCTAAATATGCTTGGTCAAAACGGGCACCCACATAGTACGCTGCTCCCTTACCAAATTTATTGACAGTTACTGCTGGTGAATCAGCATACCAATCACTGGTATAATGTGCTAATGCCTGCGCCGTATCCAGTTCCATAATCGTTGCATAATCATGCGCTTGTACTTGTTGCGTCGTATCGGCAACAGCTACTGATTGCGTAGGATATAATGTGTCTGTTTCAATCGGTTCCATACCATAAACTTCATGCAATGGCTTTAACCAGCCGCCAAGATAAGCCAAATAACGTTCATCTACTTGCCCTGAAATATATGATCCCACTAACGTACCACCTTGTGCGACATACGCATTAAGCTTATCCGCAAAGTCTGTTGTCATCAAAAAATGCATGGGATCAATGACTAATTGATAAGTAGACAAATCATCTTGTGTACTAATAAATTCAACTGGTATGTCATGTTCCCAGAAATATTGGTACTGCTCTTGAATAGTACGCCAATACTTAATTGTTTCACCTGCATAATTACGTACATCACTCAAAGCCCACATATTGTCATAATCATAAACAATCGCTACCTTTGCTTGTTGCGCTGTTGTATCTAATACTGGTTGCAACGCCATTAAGTTTTCACCAACCTGCGTCACTTCTTTGAATATCCGGGTATCATCTCTTAAATCATGGCCAATAACAGCTCCATGGTACATTTCCGATGAGCCTCGTGACTGATGCAACTGGAAATAATTAATAGCATTTGAACCGTGGCTAACTTCTTGTAACACACCCATACGATGCATGCCTGGTGCCTTTGGTCGATTAACTGGATGCCAATTTACCTGTGATGGCGTACTTTCCATAATCATATAATTATCATGCTTATAACTACGCATAACATCATTCATCACAGCTGTATTCATTGCTAATTGAGCAGTTGTCTTAGCATCACTACGCCAACTTGGATATGAATCCCAACTAATAACATCCACATGCTGCGCAAACTTTTGATAATCTAAATCAAAGAACACATGCTCATCATCTGGATTACCACCCATGAAATTCGTCGTGATTTTAATATTCGGTGTCACTTCTCGTAGCACCTGTGCTTCTGCCTCAAAGAAATCAATTGTTTGTTCAGAAACAAAACGATGCCAGTCTAAATTAAGACCTAATAAATTTTCATCACCACGTGGTGACGGCGCAACAACTTGATCCCAGCTGGTATACGTATGGCTCCAAAATGTTGCCCAATATGCCTTATTCAAATTTTCTAAAGTTTGATATTTAGCTTGTACCCATTTACGAAATGCCGCCTGACATAAATCACAATAGCATTGTCCACCAAATTCATTTGAAACATGCCATAAAATCAAACTTTTGCGCTTCCCATATCGTTCGGCTAATTTCCGATCAATATTTTGCACCTTTTGTCGATAGGCCGGACTAGTGTAGCAATGGTTGTGTCGTTCACCAAACAAAGCCCGTTGTCCATTCTCGTCAACTCGTAATACCTCTGGATATTTTTCAGCAACCCACCGTGGTCGTGCTCCACTTGGTGTCGCTAGAATAACATTCATATCTTGTTGCTCAGCTCGATCAAACACTTCATCAAGCCAACCAAAATTATATTCACCTTCGCTTAGTTCTAATTTTGCCCAAGAAAAGATGCCAATTGTAATGGTATTAATGTGTGCTTTTTTAAAATATGTAAAATCCTTGGCAATAATTTCTGGATGGTCCAGCCATTGCTCAGGATTATAATCACCACCGTGTATAAATTCCTTTATTTGTGTCATAATTAACCTCAACGTTATCCTTATCTTTGCTAATTAACCGTTACTTTTAATTGTAAGCGGTTTCAGCAAATGATATAGTGTTATTTAGTAAATTTATTTACTTATTATATGAAAAGGATTATTTAATGACTTCGATTAAAGAAATCGCATTGATATCTGGCTTTTCACAGAGTACTGTGTCTCGATTATTTAATCATGACGCTACCCTTTCCGTATCAGATGCAACTCGCAACAAAATATTGGCTACTGCAAAAAAACTACATTACCCATTACCACAAACAACAACAAAGAAAACTTACCAAGTTGCTGTTTTATTTGCACTAAATCCGCAACGTGAAATTGAAGATGTTTATTACTACGATTTACGTCGTAGCATTGTGCAACATGCTAAGGATGAATATATAGATGTCACCTTTATAAACCACCTTGAAAATCAAGATTTAACCAAGTTCGATGGTGCTATTGCGGTCGGTTATTTTGATGATGCACAACTTATCGAAATAAATACAGCTTTCTCACATATTCTATTTATCGATAGTAATCCTGAACCTGAACACTTTAGTTCTGTACAACCTAATTTAGAATACGCCACAACTAAAGCTGTTAATTTATTCATTCAACGGCAATTAACAAATATTGGCATTGTCACTGGCCAATATTGGGATGTCAATACACCTAGCCACTTAATTGTTCGTCTAGATAGTCGCTTAAATTACTTTAAAAACATCATGACAGATGCAGCGTTATACAATGATGAATTATTATTCAAAGCACGTGACTTTACAGTTTCTAGTGGTCATGAAATAGGCACGGAAATTGCCAACAAATTAAAAACTGGGTTAGCGTTGGATGCTTTGTTTATTTCATCTGACTCACTTGCCATTGGTGTTTTAGATGCCTTAAACGAAATTAGCCCTGAGTTAGCGAAACGTTTAGCCATCATTAGTATTAATGACAGTCCCAGCGCTGCCTACACGCAACCATCATTGACAACATTTCACATTGATATTGATTACCTGGTCACACTTAGTTTTAATAAACTATACGATATGATAACCTTCCATAATCAATCGCAAGAAATAACGTTAGTCACACCGACCCTAGTTTATCGCGATACTTTCACTAAAAATGACTGACATACAAAAAACACGTGTTTCGGCTAACGCCAAACACGTGTTTTTCATTTCGTAAACATTCATATATTGAACGTTTAATTTACTTATGCCAAAGCCTTAACAACTGCTTCGTTAAATGCTGGAATATCTTTTGGTTCACGACTTGTAATCAAGTTACCATCAATAACAACAGATTCATCTTCAATACGTGCACCAGCATAGTACAAATCAGGTTGTACAGTTAAGTATGACGTCATTGTACGACCATGTACCAAACCAGTTTGGATCATTAATTGTGGGCCGTGGCAAATACTTGCTGTTAGCCTATTCTTTGCCAAGAATACCTTAGTAAAATCAACGAAACGTTGGTCTGCACGCAATTGGTCAGGTGAAAAGCCACCAGGAATGAATAGTGCGTCAAAATCTTCCGGCTTCACGTCAGCGATTGACTTATCGATCGTAATCTTAGTGCCGTGCTTACCTTCAACAGTACCTTCTTCAAATCCGATTGTTGTGACATTGTGTCCTGCAGCCTTGATCGCTTCAACAGGTTCTGTGTACTCAACATCTTCAACTAAGTCAGTTACGACAACTGCAACTTCTTTTGCCATGATTAACATCCTCCTTTGATTATGGTATATAATTTATACCTAAAAGTACCATAACACAATAACGCACTTTTTTGTGCGTATGAGTTTGCGTATCAAATAGGAGATAATTATGACTGACATTGTAAGAAAATATGCGATTGAAAAAGTACAGAAAAAAGATTTTAGTTGCGCCAAAGAATACACACTATCCATGTTTTCAGGTAAGTATAAAATTGTCATTATTTACCATTTATCACATGATGGGACTATGCGCTTTGGCGAAATTCAAAAATTACTGGACCATGCTACCCACAAAGTATTGTCACAACAACTCAATGAATTAGTTGAAGACGGTCTTGTTTCCCGTCAGGAGGATTTGGTAAACAATCGCAAAGCTGTCTTTTATTCATTAACATCTACTGGACAATCACTCATGCCCATCATTGAAATGATGTTTTCATGGGGAAAAGAACGTTTAGCCACACTTGACGTTGATTACACACCCAAAATATAAAATACAAACCACCTGTATTCAAAAGACCTGTCCTCACTTTCATAGCGAGAACAGGTCTTAACTAATTTTTTAGATAAAACAATAACCGTCTAATCATTAATCGCTTCTTTAATCGGTGTATCCCCACCATCCAAATCAAATGAACGACGCACAGTATTTTGATTACGCAATACAGCCATAATCGTTTCTGCAACATCAGCACGTGGAATTTTCATTTTGGGTGAAGCAACAGTTGCTAGATCATCTACCACTGTTACATTGCCCGTTCCTGCATCATCTAATAATAACGTAGGGCGTAAAATCGTGTAATCTAGGTTACTGTGCTCTAAATATAAATCAGCATAGTGCTTTGCTGCATAATAAAAGTTACCAGTTGCGCCTAAATCATGACGCCCATATGACCAAAATTCACGTTTATTCGCATTAATTGCACTAACAATAACAAAACGCTTAACGCCAAGCTTTTCAGCAGCTTTAATACTCTTAACAGCACCATCTAAATCAATCATCATTGTTTTTTCTGGTCCTGTTTTGCCACCTGATCCAGCAGTAAACACAACAGCATCTACACCTTGCATCACATTTTCTAAATCAGTTTGTTCTTTTTCTAAATCAAGTGTAACGGTTTGTAGACCAACTGCTTCATAAGCATGTTGTTGATCTGCTGTACGTAACCCAGCAATCTCTTCAAAATCATGACTATCATGTAATTTTTTAGTCAAAATTTGACCAATTTTACCATGTGCCCCAATAACTAATACTTTCATGACTTCCCGCCTTTCTATTAGTAAGTACAGATACATCATAACGCAACACTAATCAGATCGTAAAGTAACTTACTTTACCTTTGTACCACCAGCATCCCCATTACTGCCTTCTTCAATTCCTGGATTAAACCAGTCTGCATGTGCATTCGTTGGTTGCTTCGTTAAATCAAAGTAGTGAACAACGCGACTAGGCGCTTTTCCCCAAGTATATGTTTTTGTCAAATACCCGGTTGTGATAATTCGAAATTGCGTGCTAGGAAATAGACAGGTAATGATTGTCACTTGGGCACGGTTAGTCGTATTTAAAACACTGACGTTATCAGCAGTAACAACCTTTTGTCTGGCAATACGGTATTCATAAATACCACTGGCATTTGCTAAATAAATTGGCTTATTATTTAACCATTTATTTTCATGCCGTTTGCCAGCCACTAAATAAGGCGCATCATCTTGATAATGCTGTTGCAAGCCACTAAAACCAGTTAAGCCATCATCAAAATTGTGACTGGCTAACCCATAATTACCCTGCCCCATTACTGGCGCTTGTGTCCCTTGTGGATCATTTTGCGTTCGATTTGCATAATTAGCGCCTGCATTCAGTCCTTTTTTTGAATAAGCATCATCAAATATTGGTTCTAAAATACCAACTTGTGGTACACTCACAAAACCTTGTTTTTGTAACCCTGGTTGTGTATCACGCATTAAACGACGCATAATTGCCTGTCTGTCACTATTTTTTTTAATTGGTGTGGTATCTACTGTTGTCTTGTGTGATTGTATTTCTTTTACAACTTGCCCATGTATCCCAAACCAGTTGTATTGATAAGCTGCATATCCTATACCAAGTATTAGTACTATTCCTAATATTATCTCGATTAAAATCGTTGTTATTTTTTTCATTTTTTCATTAATTGTTATTATTTAATAACATCCTTTTATGTTCTAGATTCACTTCCAAACAATAAACAAAGCTTAAAAGTATCAGTTTTTATTTTTATTTTAAAAAATGCAATAGTTATGGTTTTGTTTTTACAATAAAAGTAACATAATTTACACTATTATAGATGATACATGACTTTTTTTGTGTTAATTTAGTTCTTAATTATACTTTAATTGCAAAAATTCTAGAGAGGGGGGCTCAGTCGTGATTGAAAAGTTTATGCCTTTTATTGATAAAGAGCGGCGTCTCGTCATTCAATTATTTGAATTTATTGAAAGTCATCGCGAACCATCACATACATTGAATGAAATAGCAGACTTTTTAGATATTAGTGTATACAAAGCTAACATAGTTAGTAAAAACGCTGTGCTCATTGCCCAACAATTTCCAGAGGTAACCCTAATTTTTGAAAATGATTGCTTATTTACAAATAACATTAATAATGCTGTCATTACAAAAATCATCAATAAACAAGCTTATAATTCACTACCTTTTCAGATTTTTTTGCATACTTTTTTAAACATGTATAATCAGTCTGATGCAGAATTTCAACAATCTGTCGGCATCAGTACTGCGACATATTTTAGACTTAAAAAGAATTTAAACAATGCCATTGGTTTAGAAAAAATTAGGCTCCTTAAAAAAAGTGAAATTTTTATGCGTTATTATATTCATACTGTTTTAGTGTATTTTTCATGTTTTGATTATTCACCCGACAGTTTAACCCAACATGCTGATTTAATTAAAATGAAACAAACTGCCAATTATGCAATGCTAGTTTGGCATATTAATCCCTCACGTAGTCAGCAAAAAAATTTCCAATACTTTGGCTTAGTGAACTTATTAAGAGCTAAAAATAACGCACCTTTATTAAAAAGTGATTTATCTTATCTTGTTACATTAACATCACAAAATGAATTGCTCTTGTTTATGAACCATCTGCATAAAAAATGGCATCTTTTAAAAGAGGATGCTGAAATCGCAACCAGATATTATATTACGTTTCTAATTACGACATACAGTTTACCCAACAAACATTTGGATTTTATACAAGAAAACACAATTAATCAAGCTGTAACCCAACGACAGATGCAGCATGTTGCCTTTCTGCTTGATAAGCAAGGTAAAAACATTGACCTTTCTGATTTACAAAACAAGTTAGCGATTGTTAATGCCCGAGTATTAAGCCCATTTTTTAAAACTGATTTATTTCACTACTCTACAAAACAAGAACATAATATAGTCCCAATGAATCCACAGGCCGATAGTCTTATTCATGAATTCACCGATATGGTGACGCACACGACGACATCACCTTTTAATGCTATTGAAATTTCTGAAATTAATAAAATTTACAGCTTAGTTGTCCTACCAAAATTAGTAATGCGTCATACAGATTTGCAAGTTCATATCGTTATTGATTTTACATCTGGTCGTATTTTAAATGATTATATTTCTGATATTTTCAACACTCTAGGAGATTTACACATTACAATTGATAAAAATGTCACTAATAATACTGAAATTTATTTAACCGACACTTTAAATCCAGAACTGTCCATTCATCAAATTGTTTGGAAAAGTAAGCCTTCTGAAAATCAGTGGCGTGCCTTTTATAATCTTATCTTTAGTATACGACAAAATAAAATCATGAATTCAAGTGAACACACAAGTCCATTTAAATAATAGGTTAAGTCCGTTATACTGAGTTGCGATAAACCACACTAGAATGACCTTTTAAATAAGCCCCCATAAGTTAGCTAACACTAACTTATGGGGGCTTATTATATGCTTTTTTATGGTAAATCATTACCTGCAGCAAAGTAAATGTCGTACCATTCTTGATGAGATAGTTGTACATTTTGCCCATCAATCATTTCAACTAAACGGCTTGGCGTCATTGAACCAAGAATCACCTGCATACTTGCTGGATGTGTCAAAATAAACGCAACCGCAATACCATTCTTAGTTGAGTGGTGCTTATCAGCAATTTCTTGCAATTTCATATTTAATTCAGGGAACTTATCATTATCAATAAAGTGGCCCTCAAACATCCCATATTGGAATGGTGACCATGCCTGAATAGTCATATTCTTCAATTGTGAATAAGGTAAAATACCACCATCATGATCAACTGAACGACTATCAGCCATATTAACATGTAGGCCAGCATCCACCATCCCTGTATGCATCACACCAAATTGCAATTGATTTGCTACCAATTTTTGGTCAACTACTGATTGAATTAACTCCACTTGCCATGGATTCATGTTAGAAACACCAAATTGTTTTACTTTACCTTGTTGGGCTAACTCATTGAAAGCTGCCGCAATTTCTTCAGGCTGCATCAACACATCTGGACGATGCAACAAGAAAACATCCAAGTAATCTGTGTCTAAGCGTGCCAATTCAGCATCAACTGAAGCAATAATATGCTCCTTTGAAAACTCATAGCGTGGCCCCAAAATACCATCATCTGCAACTGGACCTGCATCTGATAAAATACCACCCTTTGATTGCAAAATAATGTCTTCACGTGCAGCCCCAACAGCCTTTAAAGCCTTTGCCAAACTCTTAGTTGATGCACCATTTCCATAAATATCAGCTGTATCAAAAAAGTTAACGCCTTTTGATAATGCCGTCTCAACGACTTCTTGTGATTGTGCCTCGGTCTTATCACCCATACGCATAACACCCAATGCGATTTGGGGTACCATCAAACCAGAACCACCTAAATTAATTTGTGACATATTATTCACCCTCCCTGTATAGTATTCATTTTACACTTTTTTCAATACCAAAAATACGCTAATATTTATTGTTCATGCTTAGCATAATTTGCTTCAACCGCTGTTTTGTCTGCTTGCCACCAGCTTTGATGATTCTGGTACCAGCGAACTGTTTGTTGCAAGCCTGCCGTAAAATCTGTGTATTGTGGTTGCCAATTTAATTCCTGTTGTGCTTTGGTTGCATCAATTGCATAACGCAAATCATGACCAGGTCGATCGGCAACAAAATCAAAATCACACCGGTCTTGACCCATATTTTGTAAAATTAATTGTAGCACTGTTAAATTATTTAATTCTTTGTTAGCTCCCAATAAGTAGGTCGCACCAATTTCACCATGTTCTAAAATAGCCCAAATACCAGCAACATGATCCCATACATGAATCCAGTCACGTACATTTTGACCATTACCATATAATTTTGGCCGAATACCACTCAAAACATTTGTAATTTGCCGGGGTATAAATTTTTCAATATGTTGATATGGACCATAGTTATTTGATGTATTCGAAATAGTCGCTTGTAAATCAAACGACCGTACCCAGGCTCGTACTAACAAATCCGCCCCTGCTTTGGTTGCTGAATATGGCGATGACGGCCGATACTGTGAACTCGTGGTAAATTTATCGAATTTAGGTAATGTTGGTCGTAAGGGTAAGTCACCATAGACTTCATCGGTTGAAACATGATGAAAACGCACATGATATTTACGAGCCGCTTCAATCAAAGTAAACGTTCCCATTAAATTGGTCTGCATAAAAATACTAGGGTCATGTAATGCTTTATCATTATGACTTTCAGCTGCAAAATGAACAATGGCTTGTGTTTTTTGAACCAACTGATCAACTAGCTGTTTATCGTTGATATCCCCGACAACTAGTTGCACACGTTCAGTTGGTAAATCCTTTAAATTATCTGCATTACCGGCATACGTTAATTTATCTAACACCACCACATGAACATCTGGCTGATTAGCTACGACATAACGCACAAAATTTGTGCCAATAAATCCTGCCCCACCTGTTACTAAAATTTTATTGTACTTTGCCATAAACATCATCCCCAATTAGGATCATAAAAATAATTATCGTTATTTTCATCATATCATAATTGAATCAACTGCTTGAACTCGTCATACTTATGCTAACTTACGAAATGCTTGATCCAAATCTGCTAACAAATCTGCGATATCTTCAACACCTATTGATAAACGAATTAATTCATCAGTAATACCATTTTCCAAACGTTTCGCGCGTGGAATAGCCCCATGTGTCATAATCGCTGGCACTTCAATTAAACTTTCAAGCGCCCCTAAACTTTCCGCTAATGTAATAATTTTTAGCTGTTCAACAAATAATTGTGGATCTAATCCGGGCTGTAATTCAAATGAAATCATGGCTCCAAAACCATTCATTTGCTTTTTAGCCACAGCATAATCCGGATTTTTAGGATTACCCGGATAGTAAATCTTGTTAACTAATGGTTGCTTATCTAAATAATCAAACACCGCTTGGGTATTTTGCAAGTGTGCTCGCATCCGCAAACCTAATGTTTTCATTCCCCGTTGCAATAACCAACTTTCTTGGGGGGCCAAAATGCTACCAATGGCATTTTGCAAATAACCAATTTTTTCACCTAAAGCAACATCCTTGGTAACCACCAGACCCGCAATGACATCACTATGACCACCCAGATACTTTGAAGCACTATGCAACACAATATCTACCCCCATATCAAGGGGCTTTTGAATGTAAGGCGATGCAAATGTATTATCAATGATACTTAAAATATTATGACTTTTAGCAAGTGATGCAATGGCTGCAATATCAGTTACTCGTAATAATGGATTAGTTGGCGTTTCCAAATAAACGGCTTTCGTTTGTGGCGTAATTGCTTGTTCAACTGCCTGTAAATCACGTGTATCAACAACCGTAAATGTCATCCCAAAGCGCTTTAATACAGCGTCAATTAGTCGAAATGTCCCACCATACACATCGTTACCGACAATGATATGATTACCAACAGAAAAAAGTGAAAAAACTGTATTAATGGCTGCTGAGCCAGATGCAAAAGCAAAACCTGCCGTTCCATCCTCTAAATCAGCAATTAGTTTTTCAACAGCTTCTCTTGTCGGATTCCCTGACCGTGAATATTCATATTTACTTGCCCCGATTGTCTGCTGATGAAACGTTGATGCCATATAAATTGGGATTGACGTTGCCCCTGTAAATTCGTCTTCGCTAATACCACCATGAATCAATTTTGTATCAAATTCCATTATTAATTACCCCATTTTTTATATTATGAACAAAAAAAGAGCCCGATATCCTGCTTTACATACAGAAATCGCGCTCTTAGCTTAATATCAACCTTATATTTATTAGTGTTGTGTTATATTTCTCAAAAAACACGACACTTAACAGGCCGAACATCGCAAAAACGCGTTGCTCGACAAAAACATACTGTTAAGTTTCGTAGTGATTGACTCATTATAACCCCTCCAATTACTAATTGCCTCAAGTCTATCGAGATGTCGCTTACTTGTCAAGACTTATAAAAAAAGCAAGTCTGATTCAGTATCAGACTTGCTATAAAGCTAATTCATAAATTATTTTTATTTCAAGAAATCATCTTGTGTAAATTCAGGATTTGGATAAGTATAGAAGCCTTCACCTGCAGCAGCACCCGTCTTGCCAGCATCAATCATTTCCTTCAATGCTTTGACAATGCGTGCTTGTTCTTCGTCATCTTCAGCTTTCGCCAATGACAAATTATATGGTGTGTTCAAGCCAACGACATCAAGAATTGCAAATGGTCCTTGTGGTGCACCAGTTGCAATCATCCATGACTTATCAATCGTATGTGGATCAGCCACCCCATTAACCCATAGCTTTTGGGCAGCATCCAACAATGGTACCAACAAAGAATTTAAAATATAACCATGTTGTTCTTTATACAAGCGGAATGGGACCATACGAATATCCTTAGCAAAAGCAACCAACTCGTCTAAATATTCATCGGCAGTTCCTGCATGTCCCATAATTTCGGCGTTATTATTCTTCCAAATTTGGTTAGCAAAATGAATAGCCAAAAACTTTTCAGGTCGATCAACATATTCCACAAATTGTGAAGGCAAAAATGTTGATGAATTCGTCGCAAAAATTGTCTTTTCAGGTGCTACCTCTGATAATTGCGTGTAATAATCAGCTTTAATTTTTACACTTTCTGGAATTGCTTCAATAACTAAATCTGCATCAGCGACTGCTTGTGCTAAATCTGTATTAAATGACATACGCTCAATGACAGCCGTTGCTTTATCACCATCATCATAAAATGCTTGATATTCCGGTACATGGCTAGCTAATAATTCTTTTGCGTGCGCAATTGCTGCATCATTAATATCATACAATGTGACATTAAATCCTGAAAAAGCCGTTTGGAAAGCAATTTGACTTCCCAATACACCACCACCTGCAATAGTAACATTTTTGATTGTCATGTTAATTCCTCCTAATATCCTTTTCTGAATAGAAAAAATAATCCTCTAAAATTAATTATAGCTTAAATATTTTTAACATCCTAATAATATGCATTATCTAATAAAAAAGCATGTATTAAAAAAACGAACATGTATTGCTTATTAGCGCCATGTTCGTTTTTATTATCCTTATAAAGGGCTGACGATTCAGCCTTTATTATTCGGATTTACATTTTATCTTAACTATTACATTAATATACAGAAACTTCTGTCTCGGGATCGAAGAAATGTGCACGATTTAAATCAAAACCAATGTTAAATTGTTCACCTGTCTTCTTAAAATCACGTGCATCAACTTTCGCAACTACTTCAGTATCACCAATCTTACTATAAAGTTGTGTTTCCGCACCAAGTAACTCTGAAACAACGACTGTAGCAGGCACTACTGCATTAGGAAATGTTTCCAAAAATGTATTTTCAGTATGCATATGCTCAGGTCGAATACCAAAGACAAGTTCTTTACCTTGATAACCTTTATTATTCAATGTCTTTAAACAACCTGCAGGCACTTCCAAGGTAAAGTTTCCATCATTCTCACGAATCTTGTCATCTTGTAAAGTCACATGGAAGAAATTCATTGCTGGGGCACCAATAAAGCTTCCAACGAATACATTAGTTGGATTATCGTAAACCTCTTGTGGTGTACCAATTTGTTGGACTTTTCCATCCTTCATGACAACAATACGATCAGCCATTGTCATCGCTTCAGTTTGGTCGTGTGTTACATAAATAGTTGTTGTCTTCAACCGTTGATGTAACTTGGCAATTTCAGCACGCATTGAAATACGTAACTTAGCATCCAAGTTTGATAGAGGCTCATCCATTAAGAAAATGGGTGCATCACGTACTATTGAACGTCCCAAAGCAACACGTTGTCGTTGGCCACCTGATAAGGCAGATGGCTTACGCTTCAAATATTCTGTTAAGCCAAGAATTTCAGCAGCATTTTTAACACGTTGATCAATTTCGCTCTTATCATACTTACGAAGTTTCAACCCAAATGCCATATTGTCATACACCGACATATGAGGATACAAAGCATAATTTTGGAAAACCATCGCAATATCACGATCTTTAGGTGATTCATCATTAACAATTTGATCGTCAATTTTTAGTTCACCCTGTGAAATATCTTCCAATCCAGCAATCATGCGTAATGTTGTTGACTTACCACAACCTGATGGGCCAACGAATACGATAAATTCTTGATCCTTAATATGCAAGTTAAAGTCTGTAACTGAGTAATCCGCCGCGTTATCATACTTTTTGTAAATATGATCTAATGCAATTTGAACCATTAGAAAATCACCTTGTTCCTTCTATAAATTTCTTAATGAACTATTAATTCATGTCAGTATCTAAAATATCTGCAATTTCAATATCTTTTTGGGGAGCATCAACAAAAGCACGAATGAAGAATTCATTAGCTTTCTTAATAACTTCAGGATCCACCTTTGGCTGACGGTCAACGGTCAACAAACCATTCACCTCTTGCTCAGTATCCGTTAGTTGTGTATAGACAATCCCATTTAAACTATGTGATTTAGCAACTGCCTTCATAATTCGTTGGTATTCACTGATAAATTCTTCATCACTTTTAGCACCAGTGTAGCCCCATCCCTTATCAGCATCTTGTTTGTTATAACCAATACCACCAAATTCAGTTAATAAGATTGGCTGGCCTTGATACTTAAAGCCTTCAGCAAAAATGTCCCATACTGGTGGATTACGAATGATACTCTCCCATGAATGCAATGTTTCTTGATAATAGTCATAGGTTTCTTTATCATCCTTAGTACCATGAGCATAATTGTGCACAGCACAGATATCTGTTTCCGTTTGTGCCCAACCATCATTTGACTGTACCAAACGTGTTGTGTCTAATGAATGAATCAAATGATACATCGCCTGCGTAAAGTGTTGTTGTTGTCGGTCAATATGAACTTGTGGGACACCCCAACTTTCATTAATCGGTACCCAAGTAACAATTGATGGATGGTTATAGTCACGTTCAATAATTTCTAGCCATTCTTTATACAAAGTTGCTTCAGCCTTTTGTGTGAATACTGGTGCTGCGGCACATTCACCCCAGCAAATAAATCCCATTTTATCAGCCCAGTAAAGATATCTTGGATCTTCAACTTTTTGATGAATACGGGCACCATTAAAGCCCATTTTTTTAGCTAAACTAATATCTTTTTTGAAAGATTCATCACTTGGTGCAGTCAATAGTCCTTCTGGCCAATATCCTTGGTTAAGCACTAACTTTTGATAGTATGGACGATTGTTTAAATAAGTCATGCCATTCGCCGTATGAATTTTACGCATACCAAAATATGAACTAACTTTATCAGTTACTGCATCTGGTGCTGTTGTCTCAAAATCAACGGTAAATAAATTAGGATGCTCCGGTGTCCAAAGCCAGCCTTCATTGTGATAACCCATTCGGAAAATGTGATTACCTAAAATATTGATCCCCCATTCAAAAGTACTATCTTCAGGATAGATGGTTACCTTTGTTAGCAAGTCGTCACCAAATTTGATATTTGCAGTAACGCCCGTCCCAGGAATGAAATTATCAATTTCACCAGAAATTTCTACAATACCCTTATCAATATCTGTCACATATTTAACACTTGCTAAATTAGTAACTGGCTTTTTTTCTAGCCAAACGGTTTGCCAAATACCTGTCGTATTTGTATACCAAATACCTGTACTCTCACCGGTCCAATTTTGCTTACCACGCGTTAATTCTTCATCACGAATTGGGTCATCCGCACGGACTGTCATGACATGATTGGCACCATCTTTTACAAAATTTGTAATATCAAACGAAAAGCTAGTATGACCACCAGAATGTGTACCAACATGTTGACCATCAATCCAAACATCAGCTTTAAAATCGACGGCCCCAAAATGGAGAATGGTTACCTCATCAGTTGACTGGTCTGTTTGAAAATGACGTTGATACCAAACAACACTATGTTCACTTTGATCGTCAATACCACTTAATTGTGTTTGATAGGCAAAAGGAACTTCAATCTTTTGCGTTAACTTCTCTTGTTGGTACCATTGATCTTTAATCCCCTGATTTTGGTCATCAAAATCAAAGTCCCAACTACCATTGAGGTTTGTCCAATTTTCACGTTGAAATTGCGGTTGCGGGTATTCTGTTCGATACATATCGTTCCTACTTTCTCTTTTATGAATTAACAAGTTTTTGTTTTTTTCTCTTTAAACTAATAATTATTGTTGTTGGTACCAATAAAGCTACCGTAACAACATCCATGCAAAAATATGCAATAATCACTTCAATAATCAAAATTGGCAACACCCATTTATTAATTTCTTTTTCTTTTAAGAAATATTTAGCGAATAATAGGTTAACTAAACCAGCTAGAATAAACAACGTTCCAACTAATCCACTCAATGAACTTACTGGCAATAAAGTTTCAGTTGTTGTCGTACTGGCATCAAACATTCCTAACCCTATCGTTAATGCACCATCAATAAATTGCCAAACTGCAGCAATTAGTAATAGTTTTTTATCCCAGTTTCTTTCTAACATATATAATTATCCCTTCACACCTACTGACAAAGACATTGATTGCAAGAAATACTTTTGTGCGACTAGATATAATATAAACGTTGGAATGATAGCAATGATTGCACCTGCCATCAAAGTTGGAATATCAGCAACATACATTCCCTGCAATAATTTCAAACCAGGTGTAATCGGCATCTTATTAATATCTGAAAATACAATTGATGGCCACAAGAAATCATTCCATGAACCGGTAAATGTAAACAACGCAACAACAAACAAGACAGGCTTAATTAATGGCAAAATAATAATTCTAAAGATTTGCCAATCACTTGCCCCGTCAATTCGAGCAGCTTCATCATAAGCAAGTGGAATATTATCCATAAACTGACGAACTAGGAAAATATTAAATGCCCCCGTTGCAGCTGGGAAGATCATTGCCCATGGTGTATTTGCCCAACCTAGCAATGTCATAATTTTGTATAGCGGGATGATGTTCATTACGGGTGGAAACATCATGGTCGCTAACAAAAAGATGAACAAGACATTTCTTCCTTTGAATCGCAAACGCGAAAAGGCAAATGCTGATAATGAGGTGACAATTAATACTAAAATTGTTGAACCACCTGAAATGACAATTGAGTTTAAGAACCAGCGGAACACTGGTGTATTTGCTGTATTTTGTAATAAATCTGAATAATTTGTTAATATCCAATTGATTGGTAGAAACTTAAATCCAACTGATTGCATTTCAATATTACTTTTAAATGATGACATCACACCGTATAGCAATGGCATAATCCAAATAATACTTAATAGAATCAAAAAGATAAACGATAACCACTGTGATGCACCTTGCTTCTTATTTTTCATGATTTCTTTACCTTCCTACATCAATCTTTATTTCTCAACAAGAATAGTTGAACCATGGATACGATCATAATGCAGATACCCAAAATAACTGACATTGCTGAAGAAATTCCAGCTAACGATTGTCCTGATCCAAACGCATTTTGTTGCACATTCATCATCAAAACGGTCGTAGAGCCGTTTGGTCCACCGTTTGTCAACATTAATGGTTGTCCATAAATATTGAATTGTGCAATCGTTGTTGTCACAATCGTAAATAGCAACTGACCACGAATACTTGGTAAAGTAATATGAACAAATTTCTTCCAACTTGAAGCACCATCAATATCTGCTGCTTCATAGTAGTCTTGTGGAATACCGTTTAAAGCTGCTTGATAAATGATCATATTACCACCAATTGTCCACCAAACTGTTAGCACGACAATTGTAATCCATGCCCATGGTTGCGTACCTGTCCAAACCTGATTCCAATTAAACAATGTATTCAAGGGACCATAATTAGGATTAAAAATCAATGACCACACAATAACCACGGCAGAAATTGAAAATAAACTTGGTAAGTAGAATAATCCTTGGAAGAATTTTGCAAATTTTGGTTTTGTATTTAACATTACGGCTAGTGATAATGGCACTAACACACAGAATGGTACTGAAATCAAAACGAACAAAATTGTATGCCATAAACCACTCGTTAATTGATCATGAAAAATAGAGTTTGAAAACAAAATATTTTTAAAATTATCCAAACCAACAAAGACTGGTGTTCGAACTAAATCCCATTTTGTAAAAGCAATATAAATCCCAAAAATTAGCGGTATGAAGAAAAAAATCGTAAAAATCGCTAAATGCGGCAATAGATAAACAAATGGATGGCTGCGCGTACGCTTATGCTTACTCACTTGCTCATGTGACTTTAAAGAAACTTCTGCCATTAGTATGTAACTCCCTCTTAATTTTTATAGACCTTACTTTAATTTGTCATTTGTGCATCAACTTCATCCTGCACAGTATTTTGCATTTTCTTCAAATATTGTGAAACGCTTGTCTTATTAAAGACAGCATCGTAAGCATATCGATCCAAATAATCAGCTAAGTAACCATTGTAGCGATAATTAAAGATTGTCATTGAATCTTGTTCAACCTTATTTGTTAACAAAAACGATTGTTGCATCTTAAGGTATTTTGGATCTTTAGTAATTGCGAGTGACGCTGGATTTTGCCCTGATTCAGCCCACTTTATTGAGTGTGTTCGAACCCAGTTAACAAAGGCTAACGTGCCTTCTGTCCTTGCTTGATCACGCTTGGGTTGCTTCAATAGAACGAATTGATGACTTGATGACCAATTAACAATTTTCTTTGGATCAGAAGATAATTGTGGTGCATTGGTAACACCATAATCAATATCACTTTCTTTAATCTGATTATTCATCCAAATTCCTTCAGGAAGAAAGATTTGCTTACCTGTCAAAAATAGTTGCATGGGATCATCCCCATCTTGTGTGGTAATTTTTTTATCATGCATATCCTTATAAAAATTAACAACACGACGTGACGTCTTATTATTTAAATCAGGATCTTTCCCATTCTTGGTTAATTCGCCCCCCATTTGACCGTACAATGATAGGAACAATGGTTTCCACCATGTTAATCCCATACCTGCGATATCATCTTTTTGTGATTTTTTACCTGCGGCCTTAATTTCATCAAAAGTCACAATGTTATCGTCCAATGCATGTGGTGCATATTTCTGAACTAATTTTTTATTGTAGTACATGAATGATGTGTGAATATCTAACGGCACACCATAACGTTTTCCTTGATAAGCACCATTTACCCAAGCTTCTGGTACATAATTATCTTTGTTGATGCCTGAAAATTTTTTTAGATAGGGATTATAACTATCTAGTAACCCATTATTCACGTAGTCTTTAATTCGTTCTACGTGGACAATTTGTAAATCCGGAATACCTTTCTTAGAATTCACAATAGTTGGGATTTTTGAATACATATTGCTTTCTGTTAGCGATACATTCTTAACCCGATACTTTGGATTTGTCTTATTATATTGATTAACAAAACTTTGCATACTAGTCCCATCCGGCCCAGTAAACGGATTCCAAAAAATAATTTCTTTGGTGTCATCTGCATGAACTGCTGTACTTGTCCACCCTGTTAATCCAAGTGATACAGCAATAGATGTCACGATTACACCCCAAAAATGTGACTTTTTCATAAAATTCCCCTCTTAAACTAAGTACCTAATAAAATGTTTAACATTTAGCTTAACTTCCTAACAGTTGTATTATCTGCCCAACTTGTAAGCGCTGTCAACGTTGTTATGACAGTATGCAGCCATTATTAATAATAACGGGAACATCATTGACACACTTGCTGAAAATTCGTATGATAGTTAACAAAATAGTTAACTATCATGAAAAGAGGGGTTTTTATGGATATTGACACTAGCATTAACTATCTACCTGTTTATCAAGCACTAGATTCTCCAGTTCGCTTAGAGATGATTGACATTATCTCGCATGAAAAAGTAACGGCAACACAATTAGCGAAGCGTATGAATATTAGTAAAGCTGCCATTTCTAAAAACTTACATATTTTGGAAAATGCAAATATTATTAAGTTTCAAAAGGGAACCGATAATCGTCAAAACGTTCCCTGTGTGAACATTGATAAAATTTCCATTAATTTCCCACAACAGATTTTTCCAGATTATTATAAAAAAAGTTATGATATTCCGATTGGTAATTATTTTGCCATTGAAGATGTGGCCCCTTCCTGTGGGTTGGCCACAAATACAGAAGTCATTACACCAATGGATGATATGAATGTCTTTTTTAGTACACATCGTTTCCAGGCCCAAATATTATGGTTTACACAAGGCAGCATTGAATATATTATTCCTAATGAAATTCCAGAAAATGGCAAAATTGAATTGTTAGAATTTGATATCGAAATGGCTAGCGAATTTCCAATGTCTAACAACAGTTGGCATTCTAAAATTGGTTTTTGGCTAAATGATAAATTTATTGGTTCAACTGAATTACCTGGTAATTATTCTGATGTACAAGGCCGTTACACACCAGATTGGTGGCCAAAAAAATTCAGTCAGTACGGCCTATTAAATCATATTCGAATTGGGGAATTAGATACGTCCATTGATAGCGTCAGTATCTCTAATGTTAATATTAATGATCTTGAATTAGATAAGACACGCCGGTTAACTTTAAAAATGGCCGTTTTACCCATGGATAATGATACATATGGGGGACTAACATTATTTGGTAGTGATTTTGGGAATCATCCACAAAATATCAAGGCAACCGTCTTTTACTCACAAAATGATCATAGCGTAAATTAAAGGGGGATATTATGGCACATATACAAATCACACGTTTTTCAAGCACTCTGCAAACACACATGAATATTGGTGTTATACTCCCCGACCAACTACCACAGGCACCTTTAGACACTATCTGGTTATTACATGGCCTTGGTGAAAATGGTACTTGCTGGCCTACTCGGACAACAATTGAAAATCTTGCACTAAATTATCAAGTGGCGATTATTATGCCTAACGTTGATCGTAGTTTTTATATGGATGAAATAAATGGTCTACCTTACTGGACTTATTTTACAAAAGAATTAATGCCTGAAATGCAACATTTGTTGCCGTTAAACAGTCATCGCGAAAATAATTTCATTATTGGTAATTCTATGGGGGGCTTTGGTGCTTTAAAACTCGGTTTTAGTCATCCGGAATTATTTAGCTATGTTGCGGCCCTATCACCTGTCATTAATTTAACTGATGTTATACCAATTATGCCTGATATTAAGCGTGTTTTTGGTGATGAAATCCCAGAAGACTATCTACAAAGTCTAGCGCAAACAGCTAAAATAGATGATTTAAAAGCCATTAAATGGTACCGCACCATTGGTGAAAGCGATTTTTTAAAACCTGCAAATGATCAGTTCACTCATTTTATGACCAAACATCAACTGGATGATCATTATCATGTCTCACCCGGTAATCATGATTGGTTTTTTTTGGAAAAAGAAATTCAAAATGTTTTGGCTTGGTTACCATTAAAACAAAATGTTTAAAGCAGGCTGCATGACTTGAACCGATCATTAAAGAGACGTTAGTGAAGTGTATCTGACTAACGTCTTTTTTAATGCAACAAAAAAACTCGACAAATCCATAAATGAACCTGTCGAGTATTAGAATGCCGTCGATGGGGGTCGAACCCATACTCCCTTGCGAGAACTGGATTTTGAGTCCAGCGCGTCTGCCAATTCCGCCACAACGGCATATAATAATTAAATAAGCAATTTGACCATATCTGGTTAAATGCCGTCGATGGGGGTCGAACCCATACTCCCTTGCGAGAACTGGATTTTGAGTCCAGCGCGTCTGCCAATTCCGCCACAACGGCATATCTAATTATTATATATATTAAAATAAAAAGTTATCACTAACTTTAAGGGCGGTAGATGGGGATCGAACCCACGCGTGCCGGTACCACAAACCGGTGTGTTAACCACTTCACCACTACCGCCATCATCAATTAAACAGGGGTAGAGGGAGTCGAACCCCCACCGACGGTTTTGGAGACCGTTGTTCTACCATTAAACTATACCCCTATTTGAAGATGGTTATTTGATAATACATCGTATTATCAAATGGCGCGGGGCGGAATCGAACCGTCGACACTACGAGCTTCAATCGTATGCTCTACCAACTGAGCTACCGCGCCATTATAAACGGTCACAACGGGATTCGAACCCGTGATCTTTCGCGTGACAGGCGAACGTCCTAACCAACTAGACCATGCGACCAATGGACGTTACAGGGATCGAACCTGTGACCCCCTGCTTGTAAGGCAGGTGCTCTCCCAGCTGAGCTAAACGTACAACAGAAATAATTATACCTATATTTCACTTTATTGGCAACCCCCTAAACCATGTATCTTTTATATTTAATATATAATTTGAAATATTTCTTTATTAAAAACCACCAAATGAACAAATTTTTACAAAAAAACGTTTGATTATCTTTTCTGTGTTATTATACAATTGCATGTTTACTAAATTTCCCCTATAATATGTAATTGTGGTAGTAATTACGGTAGTGTAGCCAAGTGGTAAGGCAACGGTCTGCAAAACCGTCATCACGGGTTCGATTCCCGCCACTACCTTAAACAAAAAGGACAAATTGACAGTGTCGCGTCAGCTTGTCCTTTTTGTTTTGTCTTTTATTTTAAAACGTTCTGCCACATTATCGTCATTTTATCATCAGCAAATGCTTGGGCTTTTTCATATGCCGCCGTCGACATTTGTGACCATAAATTATCATCTGATAGCAACGTCACAACTTTTTGTGCCATCGTATTGTTAGACCCATCTGGCACAATATAGCCATTAACACCATCTGCCACCAATACATGTGCACCATACGGCACATCATAAACAATTGCAGGTACACCACCACCCATTGCTTCAACTAAATTCATACCAAAAGATTCAGCGATAGATGGTTGCAAAATTACTTGTGCTTGCTGGTATGCTTGCTGTAACTTTTCTTCATTGACATAGCCACCAAACGTCACATGATCAGTAACCTCTAATTTTTGTGCCAATGTTTGCAAATTGTCCATAATATCCTGTGATGCGGCATAGCCGTAGTATACAAGCGTTGCATCCGGTATTGTCTTAACGACCTTAGCTAATACACGTAAAGCTTGATCAGGTCGTTTTTCTGGTGATAGACGGCCAACGTAAATTAATTGATGTGATGGTTGCTTTTGTAAAGTAACCGGCGCTTTATTTAAAGTTACTGGTGACAATGAAATATCAGGCGCCACTTTAATCGATAACGCTGGATAACGACTTGCTAAATCCTTTTGCTGGCTCACCGTAGATACTAATATTGCTGTAAAAGCACCCCCAAAGCGTTCCAATACATTAGTATAAGCATCATATAATTTACCCCGTACTGGATGTTTTACGTTTCCAACATGAATCCCGTGTAAGTAGGCATATTTATGTACAGTCCCTTGCACTGCTGCAACAATATGGTCCAATCCACGACGATCAGAAATTAAAGTTACGTCTGGCTGCTGACGAGCAATTTCATTTAAAAAGAATAAAAATAATTGTTCTTGCGAATTAAAGCGATAATCATGTCCTAAATAGTTTTTCAATTTATACATACTAGGCAATAATTGACCGTTAACATTCATATGCGTAATTTCAATAACAGGATCACCAGCTAAATTCAAAAACTGTTGTACAGCAAGTTGACCATCTGGATGGAAATAATCGACTGATGATTTAAATCCTCGCCAATCAAAGTTTTCACGTACTGTGATATTATCAGCACGATCATAATAGGTGATATCATTCACCAGACCAACCGTTGCTGGCATAACATTAATACGCGCAATAACCCGTCCTTTGTCTTCGACTGTTGAATAATTTGGCCCATGACCAACGATATGATATCGATCAAGCGGTAATTGCGGTAATAAACGTAAGTGCTGTTTTTTGCGTGGGACATTGGTTGTTCCTTGAAAATAATCATACATATTCAACACTTCATCATTATTTAAACCAATCGCTGCAGCATCACGATTTAAAAAACGGTTATAATCTCGCGTCACATAAGCCGCTTGATCTAAACGATTTTGTTGATATTCACGATTGAAAAATTGCACTCGTTTAGCTTGAGCATGCTCGGTTCCAGAGTTATAGGCAAATATGTTTTCACTCACAAAATAATACATTTTCACTATCCTCTCCGATGACCAGGCATTGCCGCAATTTTGGTTGCCCAACTAGCCTGAGCATCTGATAGCAATTTTTTCCAAGCATCCCACACTGCAGCTTCAGAATACCGTTCTGCTGATTGATAGGCACCCTCAATATATTTTTCAGCCAATGCTGGATCACGTAAAACTTGTAAAATGGCTGCCGCTAATGCTTGATAATCACCATATGGCACAACCGCACCATTTACACCATCAGCAACAATTTCATTTGGCCCGTAATTAACATCGTATGAAAAAGAAATTAATCCATGTGAAATAGCTTCCATAATTGCTAAATTAAAGCCTTCCATACGCGAAGTTAGCCCATACATCATAGCATTATTTTGGACTTTATCAATCTTGGTCGTATACCCCTTCAAAGTCACGACATCAGCTAAGTCATATTCTGCGATAACTGCTTCAACTTCATGTTGCGCTTTATAATTATCGCCAGGGTCAGGATATCCATATAAGTCTAATGTTACTTGTGGGATTTCTCGATGCACGATGCCAATCGCACGCACTAAATCATCCAAATGTTTTTCCCAAGCAATACGAGCAAAAACCACCATCTTACCAAATTGGCGATTTGCTAATGGCACATGTGGTGCTGTTAATAATTTATTAGACACAACCCCTACTGGAATGGTAAATAACTGGGCCTTAGGTTGTAATCTAGTTCGTACATCAGCTGTTTGTTTATGCGTTGCTGAGACCACAGCATCATAACCATCAATAACATTTAGAGCAAATTCATAATTATTATTAAATAATGGTGCCTCTGGATCTTGCGCATCTGCTGTATGTGCATTATGCAAATGAAACACTGTATAGGCTGGCTTTTTTAACTGTAACAATGCTTGATCACCTAAATGTGAGCGATCCAAAATAAAAACATTCGGGTAATCAAGTGACCAATAATCTTCATTTAAACAATCCAAAAAATAAGTTATTAATGCTGTTCGTGTGTCAAATTGCTGACATTTATTATGACGATCAATCAACCGCCAACTTGTTTTTTGCATATTGCCACGCATTGTTTGCTTATGAAACGCCTCAATTACCACACGTCCAGTTGGTGTTTGCCAAGTTTCTGTCCCAATCTTATTGTCAGCTGTATACCATTGTTTTAATGAAACAAAGCCTCTTGCATCATAATGATCAACACAGTACAAATTATTAAAGCCATCAAACCATTCAATTGATTTAACTGGACGTGTATCATCTTGCTTATAATTTACACGCGCTATCAATTGATTATTAGCAGTCACCAAATAACGACTATTCGTCGGATCATCTGTATACTGTGCATCTAGTACACCATATTCAATATCTTGCACTTGTATTAATTTAGCTGTGACATTACTCGTTTCTTGAAAATAATCAAATAAATTGATTATTTGTTCATCTTGAATACCGGCTTGATTGGCCGTTATATGCCCATTGGGATCCCAATCACATAAAACTAATTTCGATGGTTCATTATTTTTGTTAAACAACGCCAATCGCTTAAGTTCTGCATGTTCGATACCAGATTTATGGTCAGGCATCGTTGCATTAATAAAAAAGTTCATCTGTTACGCCTTTCACTCCGGATATACTAAGCAAATTGCGTCCATAATTTAACAATTGCTTGTATACCAGCATCTGCTAATTTTTGTTCATCAACTAATGTCGTATAAAATTGTTCAGCCATTGTCGTCATGGGTAAATCCACCTGCATTTTTTGGGCTTCATCAAGTGCAATCCGTAAATCCTTGATGTAATACTTAACATAGAAACCAGGCTCATAGTCATCAGACAACACACGCGGACCATAGTTATCCATTGACCAATTTTGGGCTGCACCACCTCCAAGTGTCTTTAGCACTTGAGGCAAATCTAATCCAGACTCTTTAGCGTATGCCATTGATTCTGCCATCCCCAACATAGTACCTGCAATCATAATTTGATTAGCCATCTTGGCATTTTGACCACGACCAGCTGTACCAAATAACGTTGCTGCTTTTGAAATTGCCGCAAACATTGGCTTTAACTCATTAAATGCTGCTTCATCACCACCAACCATGATGGTTAACGTCCCATTCTTAGCTCCTGTGTCACCACCAGATACTGGGCCATCCAACACTTTCACGTTAAACTCACGTCCTGCATCCGTTAATTCTTTAGCCAAAGTGGGGGTTGATGTTGTCATATCTAAAATAATTTGACCTGGATGTGAACCTGCAAAGATGCCCTTTTCACCATAGTATTGTTCAGCAACATCTTTGGGATACCCAACCATTGTCATCACAACATCGGCTGATTCTGCAATTTCACGTGGCGAGTCTTGCCAAATTGCACCATTGTCAATAACAGATTGTGCATGGGCCTTTGTTCGATTATAAACAAAAACTTCATAATCAGCCTTTAGCAAATTATTAATGATGCCTCGTCCCATTACACCTGTACCAATAAATCCTAATTTCATTTTTATATCCCCCAATTAGACTTTTGTCTGATAATAAATCTGCTCTGTATACGCCGTACTATATATTAATGATTTTATCTTAAATTCAGTTAATTTCACAAAAAAATCCATAAATCTAATAATTAATTTATATCTGCCTTAAATACACAAAAAAACTCGTAAATTTATTACACAACAATCCAACTTTAATTAGCCAGTTACGCCTAATGTGGGTATGTCTTGCAAATAATTTTACGAGTTTTATTTTTGAGGCCTAATCGGCAAACACAACGTGTCCGTCTTCAAAAGCTGCAATACGCGCCAATGATTCAACATGAACACCTTGTTCATCTAACATTGCGCGTCCCTTTTGGAATGTCTTTTCAATAACAATACCAACACCCACAACTTGTGCTTGTGCAGCATCCACAATTTCCATCAAGCCGGTTACAGCCTGACCGTTTGCCAAAAAGTCATCGATAATCAAGACGCGTTCACCTTCATGCAAGAAGCGCTTATCAATCATGACATGATTAGTTTCTTGCTTAGTAAATGAGTAGACATCGGCAATATATGACTCTGCTGAAAGTGTAATTGACTTCTTCTTACGTGCGAAGACCATTGGCACTTTTAGTGCTCCAGCTGCAAAAATAGCTGGCGCAATTCCTGATGATTCAACCGTTAAAACCTTATCAATCTTTTCATCAGCAAACAAACGGCCAAATTCATCACCCATTTCTTGCATCAATTGTGGATCAACTTGATGGTTCAAAAAATTATCAACTTTCAAGACGTCTTCGCCCAAAACACGTCCATCTTTTTTAATACGCTCTTCTAAAATTTTCATATTGTTTACATAACCTCTTTCTGACGACCTGGTAATACAATGTTCAATAGAACTGCTAATATTGAAGTGACAACAACTGAATTTTGAATAACTAATTTTACTAATTCTGGCAAATGTTGGAAAATTTGTGGGTAAACCGTCACACCAATAGCTGAGCCAATTGAGATTCCTGCTATCATCAAATTACGTTCTAAATTAAAATCAACTTGCTTCAAAATCGTAATTCCCTGTACCCCGATTGTACCAAATAAGATAATCATTGCACCACCTAATACAGATGATGGAATAATCGTTGCAAGTGCACCAAATTTTGGTAACAGTCCGATTAGCAATAAAATTAATACAGCATAGTAAATCGGTGTCCTTGTTTTAACACCTGATAAACGAACAACACCAACGTTTTGTGAGAAAGTTGAATATGGAAAAGTATTAAAAATACCTGACAAAATAACTGCTAATCCTTCTGCACGATATCCCTTAGCCATGTCTTCATTAGTCAACTTACGACCTGTTAAATCAGCTAACGCAAAATAAACACCAGTTGATTCCATCATTGATGTTAAGGCAACAATCATCATTGTAATCATTGCTGACCAATGGAAAGTTGGCGCAGCTAAGAAAAACGGCGTTGGCATATGGAACCAAGAGGCGTCAGCTACCGGTTGCAGTGACACTTCTCCTAGTAATCCTGCAAAAATTGTTCCTAATACGATTCCTAGCAAAATTGCAATTGACTTAGCAAAACCTTTTGCAAATAAGTTAAATAGTAAAATAATGACAATCGTAACCAACCCAATTGACAAGTTTGTTAAACTACCAAAACTCTTTGCTTCTAAGTCACCACCACCCCAATTTTGAAAACCAACTGGGATCAGCGTAAACCCGATAACTGTAATTAACGAACCCGTTACAACTGGTGGAAAAAATGCACGTAGTCGTGCAAACAAACCACTAATTAAGAACACAAAAGCACCAGCTACAATTGTAGCCCCGTACATTGCCCCGATTCCTAACGTACTACCAATATTAATTAATGGTGACACAGTCTGGACTGCCGAACCAATAACCACTGGCATGGCAATTCCTGTGTACCGCGTTCCCTTCAATTGGAATAGTGTTCCAACTGCAGTCATAAAAATATCAGCAGATATTAAATAAGCCATTTGTTGCGCATTAAATTGTAATGCTGCACCAATTAATAGTGGTACTAAAATACCACCTGAATACATCGCCAAAACATGCTGTAATCCTAAAATAAGATTACGCAACTTGCTGAAACGTTCTGTCGATGTCTGTGTGTGCGACTCCATAACTAAACTCTCCTCCAATTTAGAAACACACGTAACCACTATCTCCAATAGACATTTGGCAATAAAAAAATGCACCCTATGCATTAAAAAGCATGCAGAATGGGTGCATTAATAAATCAAAACACTATCGGTAGTCCATCTCTTGGGAGACGGGTAGGAACTCGTTGGCCATTCTCCAACAATTATACCGATAGTGATTACGTCTTTTATTATTATGTAGTTAAATATAGCAGACATTACGGCATTTGGAAATAGTCAGATTTTTAATAATCCTAAACTTCATGCCAGTTTATCAATAAAACACATTGACAACGTGCCATCAATTACTATATTTTAGCTTGAGTAGACATTTTATAGGTTTATATCTGTTACACAACAACAGTTTTTAGGAGGTTTCATGTGAAAGAATTCAGAATTCAAAGTTTTGTCCTGATTTTAATCTCTTTCGTATTAGGGTTTAGTGAGTTTATCATTATTGGGATTCTTGACGATTTAGCCAAGGAGTTTTCAGTTAACGTCGCCACGGTTGGATACTTAGTGACCATCTTTGCCATGGTATATGCAATCAGTACGCCAATCATTACATCAACTTTAAAGCATAATTTATATCATGCCATGCTAGTCTTAGCTATTATTTTTACGTTTGGTAATGCTTTAACCATATTCGCACCAAATTACACGGTATTAGTTATTTCACGTATTATCGTTGCCATTGTTTCAGGTACCCTAGTTTCGCTATCATTAACTTTCGCAACCGTCATTGCTCCCATTCAAAAACGTGCTTGGCTCGTTAGCTGGATTTTTTCAGGGTTCAGCGTCGCTTCCGTTTTTGGTGTTCCATTGGGAACCTGGATCAGTACCACATTTGGCTGGCGTATCACTTTTATTACGATTACGATTTTTAGTTTGTTAACTGTCTTTTTAATTATTAAGACATTGCCACATAATTTGGTACAACAAAAACAAGGAAATATTTTACAGCAATTTATTATCTTTAAAGATCCACGCATTTATTTAGGTGTTATTTTACAAACATGTAGTTTAGCCGGCATTTATGTATTCTACACTTATTTACGCCCAATCTTTTCAAAATCACTTAATTTTGATCCTAGCCTCATTACAATCTTGCTAACAGTCTATGGTGTCATGTCATTAATTAGTAACCAGGCTAGTGGGAAAATTGCTGATTACAAAGGCTTAAAGGCAATGCCAACGCTGTATACAATTGAATTTTTCCTACTCGGTGCAATGCCTTTATTGCTGGCCAATACATGGTTAGGAACTATAAACATTATGTTAGTTGGTGTGTTTATGTATCTGATTAATTCACCATTACAACTACACATTATGGGCGTTGCCGAACGTGATTATCCGCAATCACTCGTACTCGCATCGTCATTAAATTCAATTTTTTCCAATTTAGGTATTTCACTAGGTTCAGCTATCGGTGGTCTAGTTGTTGCCAATATTGGCTTAAATAATGTTGGACTCGGGGGTGCCGTATTTATTTTGTGTGCACTAATCGCAACAATTATGTTGAACAAGGTTAATGCGAAACAACCCGCATTAGATTAAATTTTCCAATCTTTTAAAGCACGTCAAAAAGCGTCAAGTTACCGTATTTTAACCTGGTAATTTGACGCTTTTTGGTATTTCATAAAAATTTTGGTGCTATATACTTTATTTTAGAAAAAATATGATAAATCTGATGCAACTGAAGGATAAGCAAACAACTGTTGCGTAACGGTTTCTTGCGTTAGTCCTTGATTAATTGCCGTTGTTAAATAATTAATCAGTTCATCAGCATGGCTACTCATAACCGTTGCACCTACCAATCGCCCAGCTTGATCAATAGCTACTCTAATCCGTGAAGCTGGTTCACCTTGTCGATAAGCAGTATACCAACTAGTCATATCAATATCCTTAACGGTATAACCATTCTGAGCTGCTGTCCCTGTTTGAACCCCAACTTTGGCTAATTTCGGTGTCCCATATACAACAACTGGCATTGCAGGATAGGTAATTGGGTGCGATGTCCCTAAAATTTCTTGTACAACATGGTGCGCCTCATACGAAGCGACCGGCGTTATTTTAGGAACTGGCGAATAAGCAACATCCCCCACTGCATAAATATGCGCATTACTAGTACGTAAATAACGATCAACTAAGATACCTTCATCACGAAATTGTACTTGTGCCTGATCCAATGCCAAGGTGTCATGATTGCCAACACGTCCAACTGCACGAACAACCACACCAGCTGTTAAAGTATTGCCAAAGCTTAACGTTGCTTCAAACTGATCATCAACGGCTTTTAATTCCGTGACTTCAGTATCGAAATACATGTGAATACCACGATCATCTAACTGATCCATTAGCGAATCAACCATCTCATCATCAAATGAACGTAATAACTGATCACTATGCACTAACAACGTTACGTTAGCACCGGCAGCTGCTGCAATTGTTGCAAACTCAATCGCAACAAATCCACCACCGATAATCACAACTTCGTCAGGTAATGATGGTAAGCTCAAGAATTGCTCAGAATCAATCGTTAATTCTACACCTGGAAAAGTTAATTCAGCTGGTCGCTGACCAACTGCTACAATCCAATCTGTTGCGGTTACGTGCACCGCAACTTGATTATCTTGACTGACCACTGCAGTATGCTCATCAATAAACGTCGCTTTACCAGCTAAGTGATCAACACCACTAGTAACTAATGATTGTTCTGTCCCTTGTGAAATACCATCAGTATATTGATTTTTACGTGCCATTAAATCAGTCCAATTAATTGTCACTTTGCCATCAATACCTGTACCAGTTAGAAAATCAGCATATTCTTTTGCTTCGACGGCACCTAATAATATCTTTTTGGGGTCACAGCCGTAATTTGGACATGTACCACCCCATAAATATTTTTCGATAATCACAACTTTTTTCCCAGCATCATGCAATTGATGTGCGGCTGCTAAGCCTGCAGGACCTGCACCAATAATTGCAACATCATACTGTTCAGTTTCACTCATTAACTTGCACCATCCTTTACCAAGTATTTCTTAATACTATTATCGCAAATTTTTATTAAATATAAGCTAACAAAGTTTGGGCAAAGTGTTCCAAATCCGCCTTATCTTGGTCTGTAAAACGATTTGTGCGCGTTGAATCAATATCAATCACACCTAATTTTTCACCATTAGCACGTGTCAACGGAATAACAATTTCAGCATTTGAAGCAGAGTCACAAGCAATGTGCCCTGGATGTTGGTGCACATCAGCGACGATAATTGATTCTTGACTATTATAACCTTGTCCAACAACACCTGAACCAGGTTTGATGCGAACAACAGCAGGTTTTCCTAAAAATGGTCCTAAGATTAGTTCATCTTTCGTTGGGTTATACAAATAGAAACCTGCCCAATTAACATCTGCTAAGTTTTCAAATAAAATAGCCGCAGCATTTGATAGATTAGCTAATGGCAACTCTTCTGATTCTTCGCCAGAAATCCATGAAGTTAATAATTGTGATAATAGTGGGGTTACTTGTTCTGCCATTTAATTTTCCTCCAAATATAAAAAAGTCCCTTATAAGAACTAATAGTTCCTATAAGGGACGATGTATCGTGTTACCACCCAAATTCACTTATTTCGCATTAAATAAGCCTCTGATGTTAGTGCATTTATGCATAAACTGTAGTTGATAACGGTATTCACCGTGATAATCGCTTGCACGAATTATCATTCTCCGAGTTCATCTTCAAGTTCCTGCCAAACACTTTTCCATCAACCAAGTGCTTTCTAGATTGGCTCGGTAACATTACTCTTCTCATCATCGAATTTCTAAAAATATAATTGACCATATCATACGAAGTCCAAAGATAATTGTCAATCATTAAATGAGAAATTATTTCATTTAAACGTTTTGTGCAATCCAATCCATAACTTGAATTGGTGTTAAGCGTTCACCATTACCGATGTGATCAATTTGCTTGCCATCTTCAAACAAAACAAATGCTGGAATACCCATCAATCCTTGTTCTTGTGCAATAGCTAAATTAGCATCACGATCAGCATCAAACCAGTTAACGCCAGCTGCAGTCACGCTTGCTTTAATATCCTTAACAAATGGCTTAATTGCCTTGCAATCACCACACCAGTCAGCTTGTAAGAACATTACTTGCTTACCGGGCTTAGCGATTTCTTGACGAATAACGTCATCATCATTTAATTCTGGTTGGTAGAATTCCATGTCCGTGCCCTCTTTCACTTATTTATTGTAAGTATAATAGTTAACCCGTCATTAGTCAAATTAACCTCTTTTGAGTATGCACGATTACAAAATATTTGGCAAGTGAACGTATTAAACCTCTTGCAAGCGCAAATCTTGCATCTTTGTTTGGCCGATCACCTTCAAGAAACGGTAGTAACCCCATGCCAACCCAGCCGGTATAACAATGCCAAATACAATTAGCAATACCAAACCACGCATATCATGTGCCGCCAACCATAGTGGTGCAATCAGTGAATTCAATCCCAATCCAGCAAGAGCATAGGGAACTTTAAAATCAAAGCCGACAACTGCAATAACTGCTGTAATCATTGCAATAACTGCTGGTCCTACGGCTAAAATAGGTCGTTTCAACAAGTTTGCAAATTGGACTTTCGGTGTCACCAAACCTTGGGCAATATTGCCACCAATTGTATTTTGGTTATAAGACATTGCAGTAAATGAAACGAAAGCAACTGTTGTACCAATCAAAGCTGCCCCTGAAGACATCGGATCTAGTTGGACTGCAATCGCCAGTGCTGCAGAAGAAGCAGGTGTCATCAAAAAGACAAACCACGAAAGTGAAACAACTAAAGCACCCAAGACTGGATTAACTTGCATTGTATGCCCAAGCGCACCACTTACCCAATTAAGGGCAGGTGTTGTGACAGATGCCAATCCTAGACCAGCAATTGAACCCACCATTGTCACAGCAAATGGGACCAACACCATATCCAATGGCGTCTTACCGGTCATCCACTTTCCCAACATTGCAGCAATCACACCTGCCAGCACAGCTGAAACAGGCTGACCGGCCGTCATAATTTGTGACCCAGCATCTTGTGCTGCTTGCCAACCAGTGGCTGTTATTGTGTTCGCTACTGCACCTGACGTGAAATAAACACTATTGGCACCAACTGTTGATGCAATCATTGTACCACCAATCACCAAAGTTGATGTGCGCATCATCACAGCAATTGCCATCCCCAAAGCAGGCGCTAACAATTTTTGGGCAATATTACCAACTTGCACCAATGCATCCCAGTGAATCGTTGTTCCCACCGTATTAACCAACAAGCCAATTCCCAAAAATACCAAAACTGTATTTGAAACACCTTGTGAAACTAAAAAAACATAATCTTTCGCTGTTAGCTTTTTTTCTTGTGCCTGTGTCTGTGTTTGTGCCTGCTCCATAATTTTACCCCTTCTCCGTATAACCCTGAAGATACAAAAAAACCGCTAGTTAGTCTGTTCCTAACTAGCGGTTCACGAATATAACATTCCAGTGATGAACTAGTCGGCCCTTTTTGTAGGCCGACACAAATTGCTCGACCTTTTAGTTGATAATAATCAAGTCTAAAATTAAGCCGAGTAATAAGCCGTTATTTGTGTTGTTCATTACTGTCTTTGTCATCATTTTGTTTCTCCGTTTTTTATTTGATGTTTATTATTATGAACCTAAAAATTTGAATGTCAACACTTTTCTCTAATTTATTTTTAATAAAAATAGTTGTCAGTTAATAATTAAAAAAGCAACCCACACATCGTCGGTTGCTTACACTTAATCCTATTTTCGGATACTTAATCTAATGGCACATCAACTGCCCAACCTTCTGGCCCTTTTTCATCCCCATATTGAATCGCAACTAAACGATCATACAAAGCCTGCGTCTTGGGACCAACTTCAGTTTCAGAATAAAACACATGTTTATTACCTTGGTGCGTAATCGAACCAACTGGTGAAATAACAGCTGCAGTTCCCATGGCACCGGCTTCTGAAAACTTATCTAAATCATAGATACTAATTGTGGTTTCTTCTGGCTGCAAGCCCATTTCAACAGCCAGTTCTAGTAACGAATACTTCGTAACTGATGGCAAAATAGATGGTGACTTCGGCGTTAAGAAACGATTATCTTTAGTGATACCAAAGAAATTCGCTGAACCTAATTCTTCAATGTTTTCATGTAAGCGTGGATCCAAATAAACCACATCAGAATAACCAGCTTGGTGTGCTTGTTCGCCTGGTAACATTGACGCAGCATAGTTTCCACCGACCTTGGCTTGACCAGTTCCGCCATGCGCAGCACGATCAAAATCACTTGTAACATAAGCTGTCGGTGCTAATCCACCTGGATAATATGCACCAACTGGCGTCACAAAAATATTGAAAATATAATCATTACCAGGATGTACACCAATGTCTGGTGTCGCTGCAATTAGCAATGGTCGAATATACAAGGTCGCCCCTGACTCATAAGGGGGGACAAACTCTTGATTAGCCTTTACCACTTCTTTAATGGCCTCAACAAATAAATCTTCTGGATAGCTTGCCATCAATAACCGTTCTGCTGAACGTGCCATACGTGCAGCATTACGATCTGGCCGGAAAATATTAACACCGCCATCTTGACGACGGTAAGCCTTTAACCCTTCAAAAATTTGTTGCCCATAATGAAGCCCAACTGCAGCCTCACTCATTTCTAAATGACTATCTGTGACTAGTTTACCAGCTTCCCACTTACCATTATGGTATTCTGCACGATATCGATATGGTAAATCATGGTAAACGAATTCCAAATTTTGCCAATCTAAATCAGATACTTTTGTTTTTGCCATCTTATAATTCCCCCAAGTTCATAAATTTCTAATCAATTATTAGAATACAATGAGATTATTGTCAAGCTTTTATTTTACGACAAAAAGAAAAGATCTAAACACTTCGAATCATGCCTAGACCTTCACCTACTTATTTAACGACTGCTACAGCCCACTTCTTCTTACCGCGTTTTACAATAACATATTTACCATCGTACTTATCAGCAGGATTAATAACGGCATCTTCATCCTTAATTTGTACACCATTCACACGCACAGCACCGTCCTTAACCGAACGACGAGCCGCCGTCTTTGACTTTTCAAAACCAGCAGCGACAACCAAGTCTAATAGGCCAATTTCAGTATTATCAATTGTAAACGTTGGTACATTACCAGCCAAAACAGCAACTTCTTCAGTTGTTAATGTCGCAACATCAGCATTGCCAAACAAAACATTTGTCATGACTTCAGCTGTATGCATGGCTTCTTCACCATGCACGAAAGTGGTGACTTCTTGTGCTAAACGACGTTGTGCATTACGAGCTGATGCATTTTTAGACAAATCAGCAACTAAATCAGCAATTTCATCCTGCGTTAAGAACGTAAAGAACTTTAGCATTTTTTCAACATCGGCATCAGCTGTGTTCAACCAGAATTGGTAGAATTCAAATGGTGTGGTCTTTTCTGGATCTAGCCAAACTGCACCACCTTCAGTCTTACCAAATTTTGTTCCATCTGATTTCAACAACAAAGGCACTGTTAATCCAAAAGCTGGTGCATCACTTGCGATTAATTTATGAATTAAATCAACACCATTTGTGATGTTTCCCCATTGATCAGAACCACCAATTTGTAGACGTACATGTTCACGTTGGTATAGTTCATAAAAATCAATAGCTTGTAGAATTTGATATGTAAACTCGGTAAATGAAATACCTGCTTCTAGACGTGAAGCAACGACATCTTTAGCTAACATTGTGTTGATTGAAAACAACTTACCGTAATCACGTAACATCCCCAACAAGGACATTTTACCCAACCAGTCATAGTTGTTAACAATAGTGAAACCATTTTCACCAAACAACTTAGCCATTTGTGCACGAATTTTTTCAACGTTGCTTGCAACGTCTTCTTGTGATAGTAACTGGCGTTCAGATTTCTTACCCGAAGGATCACCAATTGAACCTGTTCCACCACCAACAACAATTACTGGTTTGTGCCCAACTAATTGGAATCGCTTCAAAATCATAAAAGGAATCAAATGTCCGATATGCATTGAATCACCGGTTGGATCAATCCCAGCATATAAGCCAATTGATTCTTTTTGTGTTAATTCCCGTAAACCTTCTTCGTCAGTAACTTGGTTAATTGCATCACGCCAAGCTAGTTCATTTAATATATCTACTGCCATTTACTTTGCCTCCAAATTATTAGTCATTATTTTTTTGACTTCTCACAATAAATAAAAAGCACCCTAACCAAGACATCGTTCTTGATTAGGGCGCAGTTAAACGCGGTACCACCTAAATTGCCACAATTTGTGACCACTTATCTCTCGTAACGTGAGACGCCCGTTCATGCGCTTTTATGATTGTAATTCGTTAATGAGTTTGATTAGTTTACACCGACCACTAATTCGCTTATCTGTCCACTCATCTTCCTACTTGATATCATACATGATAAAACGATTATAGCATAGATGATTACATTTTGTATAATAACAAAAAAAGAGGCCTCTCTCACTAAATGAGCGCAGGCCTCTCCGTGTATAAGTGGACCACCACGTACCACTTATACTTTTTCACCATATCATGTTAACGGGCACCACCCCATTAACAATCCCCTTTGTTCTAAGAATCCCGTCTTAGAACTCCTTCCGCTTCGCTGAGGTTCCTTCACAACCTCAACAAAACCATTATCGGACAGCAGGGAATTGCACCCTCCGAAAAGGCGGTCCTAGGACATCACCCCTTGACCAACTGCATCCCCGATAACAGTATTTATTATATCATATTTTAATTCACGTGAAATATCGTATCCTCATCAATCCCTAGGTAAGTACACATTTCCGGCATTAAAATAAAGCTACGTGTTTGAAAATCAATTACTTGCGGTAACATTTGTTCTTTAAGTCCGCTTAACGCAAGTGCTTGGGCATCCCATGTTTGCGTTGTTAAATTATAAAAACCCGTTCGCCCTGCAGCAGCTGGCGATGTAACATACAAATCAAATAACCGGTACATTATATAACTTTGAACATTCATATATTGCGTTGCATCAGTAAATATAGCTGGCTGTTCATTTTTCAACCAGAGAATTTGCATGAGTGGCGTAACTTCTTGGAATATTAATCCTGTTTTTCGTTCTAATTGACCAATAACACCGTTCATCACCAGTGCATCGATATACTTTTGCGTTTCATAACCATACTTTACCGGCATTAATGATTTTTTCTGTTCATTAAAAGGGATTAAGCTATCTACGGTCATTTCCGTAAATGTGATTGTTTCAATACAATCACTCTCATTTAAGACCGTTTGTACTTGCTTTATCGCAGTAATCACTGTCGTCATAATCTGTTCTGCAATCACATTTTTAGTCGTTTGTGAATATGCAAAAGTTTGTTGTGATGATACTTCATTTTCATCAATCAGTGTCGTATTGACTGCCAACAGTGTGACATCGATAAGTAATGTATATTTCATAATAACTCCTCTAACTGCATCTTTTATCATTATACGACAGATGTACAAAAAAAGCTGAGGCAGCATAATTCTACCCCAGCTTCACTTTCACAATCAAAATATTTTATGGGTTTTACCAAGCAATCATTACTTAGCAGCATTCATAGCGTGTCCACCAAAGCCGTTACGCAAAGCTGAAACAACCTTACCAGTAAACGTATCTTCTTGTAGTGAACGGTAACGCATCATCAATGACAAAGCAATAACAGGTGCTGGGACTTGCAAGTCCAATGACTCTTCAATAGTCCACTTACCTTCACCAGATGAGTGCATAACACCAGAAATCTTGTCTAGCTTAGGATCCTTTGAGAATTGATCTTCAGCCAATTCCATCAACCATGAACGGATAACTGAACCGTGGTTCCATAGCTTAGCAACGGCTTCGTAATCGTAATCGTATTGTGAGGCTTCCAAAACTTCGAAACCTTCAGCGATTGATTGCATCATACCGTATTCGATACCGTTGTGAACCATCTTCAAGTAGTGACCTGAACCTAGCTTACCAGTGTATAGGTATCCATCTTCTTCAGCAATAGATACAAACAATGGTTCGATAACTTTCCATGCTTGGGCATCATCTCCACCAACCATGAAGTTTCCACCATTACGAGCACCTGACATACCACCAGAAGTACCAGCATCAAAGAACTTAATACCGGCAGCAGTGGTGCGCTTGTTTTGTTCCAAGTTATCCTTGTAGTTTGAGTTTCCACCATCAATAATGATATCTCCGGCTTCCATCTTCTCAATCAAAGTATCAATGGTTGAGTTAGTTGGCTTTCCAGCTGGAACCATTACCCAAACAACTTTTGGTGATGGCAATGCTGCCAACATGTCGTCTAAGTCAGTAACCCCAGTAACAGCTTGTGAATATTCGTCAGCTTCTTTAACAGAATCTGCACTCAAATCATAAGCAACTACTTCATGACCATTATCAACGGCATTTTTTACCAAGTTCAAGCCCATCTTACCAAGACCGATCATTGCGAACTTCATGTTTAATACCCCTTTTTTCTATGTGTGTTTTTGTTACATTATTATTATAATGCAAAACTTTTTCACAATGCAAGTATTTTGTTGTAAAATGTTTTCATGGGTTGTTTTAATTTTTATCATCTGTATATTAATTGAAATTATTAAGGAGAAAATATGTCACAATCAGGTTTCGCTCGAATCAGATCTTTGTTTGAACACCTTACTGGTTCTGATCGTAAGATAGCAACATTCATTTTAGATAATCCTACCGAAATTCGTTCATTAACGATTCAAGAGTTAGCTAATGCCATTGGCGTTTCAACTGCAACGATTTCACGTTTTGTTAAACGAGTTGGTTTTAATTCGTTTCGTGAGTTTTCATTGAGCTTAGCTAGTTCATCTGTCACGCAAAGTAGTTTCTTTGGGGAAATTGATGCAACCGATGATCAAAATAGTATCGTCCAAAAAGTGTTTAGTGGCGCCCAAAATGCCCTTGATGCAACAGTTAATTTAATTAAACCAGAATCATGGTCAACCGCAACAAATTGGTTACTGAACGCACAAACCATCGGTATTTTTGGCGTTGGTGGTTCAGCTATTGTTGCCTTAGATGCTTATCATAAGCTTTTACGTACCCCGTTACACATCGAACAACACCCTGACTATGATGTGCAATTAATGCAAACCGTGCATATGACAAGTCAAGATGTTGCTATTGTTATTTCACATTCTGGTCGTAACCACAATACGTTAAACATTGCCCGACGTCTAAAAGACAATCACGTCAAAATTATTGCAATCACTGCTTACCCCAAGTCCGAATTAGCTAAACTTGCCTCAGTCACTCTAGCAAGCGTCGCTGAAGAAGTTAATATTCGTAGCGAATCTATGTCTTCACTAGTAGCTCAAATTGCTATCATTGACAGTTTATTCACCTTAATTGGCGTACAATTAGGTGATAAAACACAGGCTGTCGTTGAAAAGACGCGTCGAACAATTGAAGCTAGTCGTGAATAAAAATTTAAAAATCCTGCTAATCTTAGACATCAATCAATCTAATAACTAGCAGGATTTTTTTAAACTTGTTCAGGTTGTAAACTATTTAGCTTAACTAACCATTTTTTTGTTGTTACATCATCTGTTTTAATCTTGAATGGGATTGTTGAATAAACAACAGCAACATTTTGCCAAACTATTTCATCAGCTGCGACAAATGATTTCACTAATTGTGAAATATCTGTTGTTTTAATCGTTGCTAGCTGACTTTCAGTATTAAAACGCGTTAGATACCAATTAATAGCCAATTGTTGACTGATTAAAAGCTTTATATCAAACACTTGTTGCATTAATTTTATTGGCGTTGCGACTGGCACAGCAGGTACTTCTTTAATCAAAAAATGGCTTAATTTATCCCACTGTTTCACAATAACCGCATAAAATTGCCAAGGTACTTGGTTAGCAATATGCGTGAAGGTCTGTTGGGTAATTATTTTCATATCCCAAACATCTGAATCTGCTGATGTTGCTTGCAATAGCCATGTTGATAAAAAACGTTGCATTGTTTCATCAACCAGATCTGACGTACCACGCTGCGTTAAAACATAACGCCCTTGTATAAACTCACTAACATCTTGTCTAGTAATTTTATTTGCAACTGGCTTTGTCTGACGTTGACGTATTGAACGCCTTTTTTTGTTAGACTGAACGCCAGCATAATGACCTTGTTTAACCACAACCCACTCCTCTAATTATTTCTTTGCACGACCTAATAGCCAAGAAACAATGATTACAATGATAACGGCACCAATAATTGATGGGATAATTGCCATATCAGCAACGTGAGGTCCCCAAGAACCAAGGACCTTTTCACCTAACCATGATCCAATTAGTCCAGCTACAATATTTGCGATCCAACCCATTGAGCCACCATTCTTAGTAACAGCACCCGCAATAGCACCAATAACAGCACCGATAATTAATACCCAAATCAAATGAAACATAATAAATCTCCTTCTCTATATAAACCGATGATAATCATACACAATGTTATCACATACAACACTACGATAAGTATACACAATTTTCTTATATATATAAAATATTATGACTTTTACCTTAGTAAGAATACATTTATTGACGTGTCAATTTACTTTTAAATATTTAATGTTACTGTTACAATATCCTTAAAAGGGGATTATTATGTACTTAACATTTACAGACGCTGCTAAAGAGCGTATTTCAAAACTTATCACACCAAACACAACTATCGCTTTAGATTTAGATGATGGTGTCGGTCCATTTTCTGATTCTGCAACATGCACATTTGATGTGGCTTTTAATCTTGTACTTTGCCAAACTGATGATTTATCAGCTGATTTTAATGAAACAATTGACAGTGACTTTGGTCCGGTCTACATCAAAGACTACACAACTAGCCAATTAGAACCCAATTTAAAATTAGATGTTGATCGTTACCTACGCTATAGTTTATCTAGCGATGCTGGTATTTTAGATCCTAGCGTGACTTTACGTAATTTACAAACAACAGCATAGTTATATTTGCTATCATAAATCAAAAACAGGCAGTTACCGATATATCGATAACTGCCTGTTTTTTATATTAGAAAATGCTTATTTTTATTTAAATCGTTATTTTTAACACTTAGATTAAGTTTGCGATTGCCAAGTAAGCAGGCACTAAAATAATAAATAGCAAAGTTGAAATTGTAATAACGTTACTTGCAAACTTTGTATCACCTTTAGCTTGACCAACAAGTAATGCCATTGCTGTCAAAGCTGGCATACCCGACATTAGGAAAATAACTTTTACACCTAAACCAGATAATGCAAATGGTGTTTGTTGAATAAACTTCAACATCATAAACATAACTGCTGGACCAATAACAAAACGCGCAATTAAAGCAATAATGGTATCACGTTCAATCTTTAGTGAACTCAAACCGGCATCTGCAATAATGATACCCAAGTATAGCAAAGCAAGTGGTGTTACTAATCCACCCACCATGTTCAAACTTGAACCTGCAACTTCTGGCAATGGTAAACCAATCAATAACCAAATAATACCAATCACAAAACCAAGCACTGGTGCTGGCACAAGCTTCTTCCAATTAAATGATGATTTTTCATTTTTCTCAGTCGTATCATTTTGAATAAAGAAAATACCAATTGCCCATGTTGAAATTGTATTAACTAAGTAATAAACCAAATAAAATGGCATTGCCTTAGTACCAAAAATAGCTAATGCTAATGGCAAACCAATAAAGATAACATTATCATTGGTAAAAGTATTCGTGATAATACCACGACGACCCACACGAATATTAAATACTTTATTAGCAATGAAGCTTAAAACATAAAGAATAAAGAATGCTGCTGCGACAAACAACACGCTCATACCAAATGATCCAAGTAATTTACGCGTCAAATTTTCTTGAATACCCACAAAAACAGAAATTGGCAAGGCAACATTAACAATTAAAAATTCCAAATCTTTTTTAAAAGTATCGTGGAAATGGTCCTTTTTACGTAAATAAATACCAATTAACACAACAAAAATAATTTTAACGATGCTGCTTAATGAGGTTACTATTGCATCCATGATTTAGTCCTCTCCATAAACTGGGTGCCATTGGTATTTTTCTACCAACGTCTTAGCATCCCCTTGTTGTTGTGCAACACCATCATCAATAGCGGCTTGTGCAACAGCTGTCGCCACTGCCGTTGAAATTTCAGATAGCTTCTCAAATGATGGCAAAATAGCACTACCAACCTTGCTAGTATCAACCAATTCACCCAAAGCTGTAGCTGAAGCTGACAGCATATTTTCAGTCAATAAGTTTGCCTTACTTGCAATCACACCTAGCCCAATACCAGGATAAACAACGGCATTGTTAGCTTGTCCAATGTGGTACGCAACACCATCATAATTAACCGGTTCAAATGGCATACCAGTTGCTACCAACGCACGACCTTCAGACCAATTAATGACATCTTCTGGAATTGCTTCGTGTAACTTAGTTGGGTTTGATAATGGCAAGATAATTGGACGCTCTGCATGAGCAGCCATCTCACGAACAATTTCTTCAGTAAAGTGACCTGCTTGACCAGATGTTCCAACTAAAATCGTTGGGTGTACAGCCTTAACAGTTGCTTCTAAAGTTGTTAAATCAGTGTCATTATCAAATTCATCACGTGAACGAGCAAATGGACGTTGTTCTGGCGTTAAATTCTCATCATCATCAAATAGCAAACCTTGACGATCAACTAAGTAAAAGTGCTTACGAGCCTCTTCTGCTGTCAAACCAGCATTAATAAATTCTTGCAACACACGATTAGCGATACCAACACCAGCTGAACCAGCACCATATGTAATATAAGTTTGATCAGTTAATTTCTCACCAGTAATCTTTAATGCGCTCAATACTGCCGCTGTTACAACAATTCCAGTACCTTGGATGTCATCGTTAAACGTAGCCAAACGGTCTTGGTAACGTGTTAACAATTTTGTTGCTGTTGAACGACCGAAATCTTCAAAGTGCAAGTAAAAGTTTGGGAAAATTTGATCAGCTTCATCAACCAATTGATCGATAAAGTTAAAGTATTCATCACCACGAACACGTTCATGACGATTACCAAGGTAACCATCATTTTCCAAAAGTGACTCACGATTTGTGCCAGCATCTAAAACAACTGGCAAAACGCGGCGTGGGTCAATACCAGCAGCTGCTGTGTAAACCATCAACTTACCAACAACAATGTCAGCTCCTTGTACACCCCAGTCACCAATACCTAAAATACCTTCACCATCTGTGATAACGATCATATCAATATCACGACCATTAGCAGCATTCTTCAAACTATCAGCGATATTTTCTGGATGGTGAATATCCAAAAAAGAAACTTCTTGTGGATTCACAAATAGCTCTGAATAGTGTTCGATTGTTTCACCAACAGTTGGTGAATAGACAATTGGCATCATTTCAGTCAAATGTGCACCTAATACTGCATAAAATAAAGTACGGTTTTCATTAAAAATTTGGCTCAAAAATAGGCGTTTTTCAATATCACTAACTTTAGTATTATATTGTTCGTAAGCTTGTGCAACTTGCTCACCTAATGATTGAATTTTAGTTGGCAACAAACCAACTAAGCCCAGTTCTTCACGTTCTGCCATTGTAAAGGCAGTTCCTTTATTGCTAAAAGGATCTTGCAAAATTTGCATTCCATTTTTCATCTCAAATTACCTCCTATTAAGTACAATAGCGTATAATAAACTTTTAAAACTGGTATAGTCAAAAGCGACCGTTTACATAAAAAATATTTATATTAGGTGAATAGCATGCATTTAAAAGATTTGGCTTATTTTGAGAGTTTAGCTGTCCATAAAAACTACACATTAGTTGCTGAACAATTTCATGTGACTCAACCGACTATTACTTATGCCATAAAGCGATTAGAGCAAGAAGTTGGCGCAACATTATTCACACGAAATCAAGCGCATAAAGAAGTTAATTTAACTGAAGCAGGTGCCATTTTATTACAAAGTGCTCGCCATATACAGGTTGAATGGTCAACTGCCACCAAAGAAATTCAACGCTTAAATCGTCATAAAATTCATTTAGGATTGCCTCCCATTATTGAGACATATTTATTTTCAAAGGTCGCAAAAAAGCTACTGAAAGCTAATGTTTTGCAGTTAATTGAGACTGAAGAAGTCGGTAGTTCCAAATTATTAACACTCTTACGTCAAGGTAATATCGATATTGCACTGATAGGTGCTACCGAAAATTTTGATTTAACTGACTTAGAAGTTGTTGAATTAGCTAGCTTTCCATTTATTATCGTTGCCAAGGCCAATGACCCACGAAACTTCGCCTCTTTCGCCGATTTTGCCAATGATGCCTTCATCTCTTTGGACGAGCAATTCGTTCATCCAAAAGCTTTTAAAACACTTTCTAATCAATCAGGTGTTCAACCTCATATTATTTATCAAAGCAATAACGTTACAGCTATGAAAAACTTAGTTCGCGAAGGTATTGGTTTAGCATTTCTAACAGAATTAGCGATGCAAAAAGACGAAATCGGTTTAAAAAAAATTGGTCTAATTGATCAACCCCAACCTAATTTCCATGTCTATATGGCATTTAGAAAACAGCACTACATGACACAAGATCAAATTAAAGTTAGCGAAATTATTAAAAGTGCCTTTCAATAAATATCGCCACAAAAAAGCCACTGCGTATAAAACGCAGTGGCTTTTGAAAACTGTCTATAACATTTTTATTTTCTTAGTTGTTGTTCTAATTGTTGAATTTTACTAATTAACGCATCTTCAATAATACGATAATGGGCTAACTCTTGATCAGCTACCACTCGCTGTTGCTTAACTGGGATCATGGTCTGCACCTGAACCTGTTTTTGACGAAGTACCTCGTTTTCATGACGCAATTTTTCAATTTCTTGCGCCATTAATTGCATGGTTTCCTGTAATTCAGTTGCTTGTGCTTCATAAATTTCAGCACCTGTTTGCCATTTTTCTGCTTCTTTTCGAGCTTGCTCTAACGCTACCGTTAATTGTTTGATTTGTTCTTCCATCGTTAATTTCATTCTATCCCACCTCCGTTTAGATACAAAAAAAGCCATTCACAATGGAATGGCTATCAGACTCCGAATGTCGGGCTCGAACCGACGACAGCACGATTAACAGTCGTGTGCTCTACCAACTGAGCTAATTCGGAATGATATGCATCGCGACGTCCTATCCTCGCAGGAGGCGATCCTCCAACTACTTTTGGCGTTACTGAGCTTAACTTCTGTGTTCGGTATGGGAACAGGTGTGACCTCAGTGCCATCATCACGACACGTTATATCTATATAAGTATATCACCTACGGTTAACTATATTATCTCTAAATTAAGTCCCTGTCAATACCTTTTAATATAATATGTCACAACTATGCGATTCATTGCGCTATTAATAAATAACACGACAAATAAATTACCCTATTAAAAAAAGCTTGCAAACCTAACAAAACTGTCAGACCCACAAACTTTTAACATGTATTTTTATTCACCTTCCACATTTGCCCGCAGTATATCATGTAAATGTTCATATAAAATACCCACACGTAAACCACTAGTAGAAAATGTAATTTTTTCAGAATCTAAAGTATTCATTAATAATACAATCGGTATTAACCCACCAACGATAATGTCAGCACGATCTCGACTAATTCCAGGCACTTCCTTACGGCCTTCACAATCTAACCCAATAATATCCTCAAAGGTCTTATTCGCCTGTGTCCCTTTAATTTTGTAACCGTGAATATCTTCCATATTAAATAATTGATCACGACGTCGATTAATTTTAGCCAGTGTACGATTGCTACCACCTAATCCAATAATTGGTAAATTCATCCCATTTTTTAACCACCAAATATTTTGATAAATATCGTTCATACTAATAACTGCCTTAAATAACTCGGAAGCTTCAATATGGTTACTTAAATCAAATTCAGAAGAAATTGTCACTGAACCAATCGGTATACTAATTAAATTAGCAAGCTTCCCATTTTGAACAAGTACAATTTCAATACTTGCACCACCAGTGTCAATCAATATTGCATTCGTTACTGGCAACGTCTCAGTAACCCCAATATAGTCATAATAGGCTTCTTGGGTCCCTGAAATAACTTCTAAATCAATGCCAAATGCCATTTTCACCTTTTTTAAAAAGGATTTTTGATTCGATGCTTGTCGCACGGCAGCAGTTGCCACTGCTTTAATGACAACATTCTCTAATTTCTCATAAACCTCTTTAAATGACTCTAACGCTGCAAAAGTCCGCTTAATCGCTTCAGGTTGTAGGATTTTATCAGGCCCCATATTTTCAGAAAGTCGCACAAATTCTTTCATCTGTGTCACGGTTTCATAAGTACCATCATCATTAATCTTGGTAACCGTCATTCTGACCGAATTTGACCCTAAATCAATCACAACAAAATTTTCCATAATGTTTTTCTCTACTTTCTTTACTTAGTCACTAAATGGTTCATGTTGATTTTCCGGACTCATCATTAGTTGAAACTGATTTGGATTATTTTGCTGCATTTTTTCTTTATTTGCAATGGTTAATTGCGTTGCTTGTGTTGCAAAAAAATCTTGAGCATCTAATGACGCACGACCTCGACGATCTACACGTTGATATATACCATCTGCACCTAAGACTCTAGTTTTTACGTTATCATCCCACATGATTTGATAAATATCTAATACGCGCTTTAATAGCGTCGGCTTTTCAATGGGAAACATTTGTTCAACTCGACGATTTAAATTTCTTGTCATTAAATCGGCTGAGGCTAGATAAACTTGTTGTTCACCATCAAAATCAAAAATATATATACGACTATGCTCTAAAAAGCGGCCAACAATTGAATGCACTGTGATATTATCACTAATCCCTTCAATACCAGGCTTTAAACAACAAATACCACGAATAATCAAATCAATTGTTACCCCTGCATGTGATGCTTCATACATTTTAGCAATCATCTCTTGATCAGATAAAGAATTCATCTTCATCCGTACTCGAACAGGCCGATTCTCTTTTGCATAATTAATTGCTTGATCTAGTCGGTTAATCATAAACTCACGAATACCGTTGGGCGAAATGTGTAATTTATGGAAATAAGGTGGTTTAGAATATCCTGATAGCATATTAAAGATATTTGTTACATCAATTCCAATATTATTATTTGCCGTTAACAAGCCGATATCAGTATAAAAATGAGCAGTACTATCGTTGTAATTCCCTGTTCCTAAATGAATATAGCGACGAATACCACTCTCTTCGCGCCGCACCACTAACGATAATTTCGAATGTGTCTTAAGTCCAACTAGCCCATAAATAACATGACACCCCATTTGTTCAAGTTCACGTGCCCAATGAACATTATTCTCTTCATCAAATCGTGCCTTCACTTCAACTAACACAGTAACTTGTTTACCATTTTGGGCAGCTCTCCCCAAGTATTTAATAATTGGCGAGTGTCCTGATACCCGATATAATGTCATTTTAATTGCCAAAACACCCTCATCAATAGAGGCTTGCCGAATAAATTCTACAACTGAATCAAACTTATCATACGGGTGATGCATTAATTGGTCATGTTGCTTAATTGTATCAAAAATATTATAGTTCGCTGTTAATGCCTCATTCTGGTAGGGTTGGAATGGTTCATATTTTAATTCGTCATGCCCCGTTACGCGACTAGCTAATTGTCCCAAGAAATTTAAATCAATTGGACCATTAACTTCATAAACCGAATCTTCTTCTGTTTTGAGTTCACGAACTAAACGTTTACGTAATTTTTTACTAATAGTTGAGGTAACTTCTAAGCGAATAACTTTACCATGAGCACGTAATTTCAATTGCTGTTGAACTTCTTTTAATAAATCTGACGTATCTTCTTCTGCAACATCTAGATCCATATCACGAATAACTCTAAAAACTGCAACCTCTTGAATTTCATAATTAATAAACAATTGCGACACAAATCGTTCAATAATGTCTTCTAGCAATATAAAGTCATTTTCGCCACCGGGTAGTTTAATAACACGTGAGAAAATTTTAGGGACCTGCAATGTGGCATATAATGACTTATCTGAGCCTTTTTTAGTCAATCGTAGGGAAAAGTTAATCGTATCATTACTAATAAACGGAAACGGCCGTGAACTATCATCAGCCATTGGTGTTAGCACCGGGTATAATTCATCATGAAAGTAGTCTTTAATAAATTGAAATTGCTCATGTGTTAAATTTGGCACACGTAATAAATTAATGCCCACTTGTTTAATTGCTGGTAATAAAATGCGGTTAAGTGTGACATACTGCTTAGTCAATTGTTCATGCGCTTTATCGTTTACCGCCTTTAATTGCTGTGTTGGCGTTAAACCAGATGCATCGTGTCCATTCCACTCAACAGCAATCAATTTAGCTAACGATGCCACCCGTACCATAACAAATTCATCCATATTACTTTGTGTAATACCCAAAAATTTTAACCGTTCCAATAAGGGATTATTCTTTTGTCGTGCCTCTTCAAGCACGCGATCATTAAAATCTAACCAACTTAATTCACGATTAGTATAAAGACTCGAATCTGTATAATCTATTTTTGTCATGGCTTAACCCCCTTTTGCTTAAGTATTGGTTTTAGTCCGTATGTCTCTTGAAAAAACTGACTTTTTGAATTAAAAATCCAATTTTCATAAGCTAAACTATCATTACTATAGGCGGAAATAATAACATGATGATTTTTAATTGACACTGAAATCTTTTTAATTTTTTGTTGCCGATCATCATCTAATGCATCTGCTAATCGTAAAATAGCTGCTAATTTTGAAATTAAACGCCGATTTTCAGTTGAAATTTGATTAAAATGACTTAAATCCGCGCTAGGCGTTGTCACACTATGATATTTAGCAATAGCAGCCACAATTTCTTTTTCTTCCTGTGATAGCCCAATAATATCAGAATGGCGAATAATATACTCAGAATGAATATAATGCGAATGTACACTAATATAATTGCCAACATCATGCAAAATCGATGCCACTTCTAATAAGACAGCTTCCCGTTTTCCCAACCTGTGTAATGGTTTTAATTGATTAAATAAATGCAGTGCAAATTTTGTCACAATATCCCGATGGATTGGCTCAACATTATAATGATTAGCAAGATTCATTGACATTTTAATCGTCTGGTTACTGAAATCATGTTTAGAAAAGCCTAATGCTACTTCTTCATTATTAACAACCCCATCAATAACGCTAGAATCTGAGAAGCGTAATGTCTTTGCATTAGTTAGTTGTACAATTCGGTCGATTAATAATAATTCGGGTAATACTAATGGTATAACAGATTCATTAATCATGAGTTGTTCCATTAAATATTGATCTGACGCATCAACAAGCGTGTCTAATAAATCACGAAAAGTATCAATGTCTAATGAACCGTCATTACTATTCTTTGTATATTCTGCAACTATTTTTTTTAGTGACGACGTGCCTAATAACATAACTTGGGTTTCTTGATTATCTGGTAATAACGTTATTTGTCCATCACGATCAAAATCCTTTAGCTTACTATCAATATAATCACTCAAAACACCAATAGAATTCGGTGCTGAACGTCTTAAACTATCTAGATCTTCCGCAATTTTAACTGGTCCTAACGAAAAATTAGTCGATGTTATAAAGTTACCATTATCAAAACGTGTAATTGACGTATTACCAGATGTAATACCTATAAGGTATACAATACCAGTCGCACTTGATTGCTTTTTTGCAAATTCTAATGCAATATTTTGATTACGATAATAAGCCTCATCACTTATTGATAACCAATTAATCTCAAGACCTGTATGTAGATAAAATTGATCTGCAATAAAGTCAGCATTGATTGCCTGTGATAGTCCTTGACTACCCCATAATTGATAATTTTCGATATCATAATCTCGTAATATTTGAATAAAGCCTGTTAATGCTTCAACTATTTTATTTACTGACGTAAATTGTACTGGACGATTACGATAAACATCATCACCCAAATTAATTTCTTTATCTACTTTTTCTAGAGATTTATGCGTTTTTAAGTTAACAATCACTAATTCCACCCCTGTAATGTTAACCGTCATCACCCCAAAGTATTTTTGAGTCATATAAAAATCTCCCCAATTTATCATTATTCTTTCATTTTCATAGTTAGTATACCTTAATTTTCCTACTTAAATCTATCAAAACTTATTTACTACTATTATTAATTATGAAATCAAAATGAATAATAGAGATGTGTTCTTGTTATCATTTTTATGATAAACCGCTTTTTAACCCGTTTGAAAGTACATTAAAAAAGCGCCATCTGACCGTTATTTGTCAGGTGACGCTTTATATGATTTATTATTATTTTTAACATATATTAATAATATATGTGCTACAAAACAAAAAAATACTCTTACAACCTTTGATATCAAGAGGTTGTAAGAGTCATCGCATGCCGACTGGGGGCAAAATATAATAAATTGTAAAAAATAGTACACTATATTTTTCTTTTTTTAACAGTTTTCTACTATATAAATAGATAATAATTACTATTAATTGTTTTTATCAGTGCTACAAAAAATGCTACAAATTTAAAGATTCATTCACAACACAAAAAAGCCCACCAAGTTATGCAATTTAGCATAGCTCAGTGGGCTTGATTTTATTTAACTTCAGTTAATAACTGTTACACTTTGCCACGTTTCATAACTAGTGCTGAATTTCATGATACTAGTTGCACTAGCTTTAATTTTATCTAATTCAGATTAGAAGATTAAAACCATAAAAGCTAAAAAAGCAGGTAATCCTTGTATGATGAGTATTTTTTTAGCAGCTGTTAGACTACCATAAATCGCTACTAGAACCACAAACAACATTTCTAATTCCAACATTGTTGTTTGCTGCGACCCTTTCAAAAATACGAGTGTACCAATAATTAATGCACCAAAAAGGCCATTATATATTCCTTGATTGGCTAATAAAGTTTTAACTTCAGGCATTTTAACAAAAGATTCATCTAATTCAAATGCATTTGCTTGTTGTTTAGGCGATCCAAACATTTCTAAAATCATAATACCTATTGCCTCAATGCTCACAATAGCTATCAAAATAGTTTCAATCATAAATTTTTTCTCCTGTGACAGAAATTACATGCATCATTTTATCTTAACAATAACTTTTCCACGAGCATGATGTGTTTCACTACGCTTTTGGGCAGATTGTATTCCCTCAGTTGTAAGCGGATATGTGCTATCAATCACAATTTTCAAATTATTATTTCTAATTTGTTTGCCTAAGAAACTAAGGTCTTCACCATTTGGCTGTAACCAGCCAGTCATTATATGCTTATCTGACATCTCTTTTTGTTCTTCAGTCAACGCACCGGAAATCGTTACAAAACTTCCACCAGTTTTAAGAATACTAATACCACCCTCTATATCATTAACCGTGTCTAAAACAGCATCATAATCAGATAGTACTTCAGTGATTGTATTTTCATGATAGTCTATTACTAAATCCGCACCTAACGACTTCACAAATTCAGTGTTATTTTCACTAGCAGTAGTAGCAACAAAAGCGCCAAATATTTTTGCTAATTGGATTGCAAAGATACCTACGCCACCTGCACCACCCTGGATAAGTATTTTTTGACCAGCTTCTAAATTGAGTTGTCTTAACATTTGTAAAGCTGTTAAGCCTGCCAGAGGAACTGCAGCTGATTCTTCGAAACTAATATTTTCAGGCTTCAACGCTAGTTTATCCTCTTTTACAGCCGTATATTCTGCATAAGATCCGTTCGTACCAATAGGATCTATATCTGGCCGAGCAAATACCTCATCTCCAATTTTAAAGCCTTGTACTTTATCTCCCAAAGCAACAATTTTTCCAGCTAAGTCCCAACCTAATACTACTGGAAATTGCCATTTAAACATTGATTGAAGTAAACCTTGACGAGCTTTATAATCAATCGGATTTATACTACTAGCAAAATTTTTTACTAACACCTCATCTTCTTTTAGGATAGGCTTATCTATATCAGTAACCTCAAGTTGAGTTACATCACCATATTCTTTAATAATAGCTGCTTTCATTATTATTCTCCTAAGCTAAATACTGGGCAATCATAGGCAACAAGATACCAGAATGTGTCGGAAAGGCAAAAATTTGATTTTGAATATCTTCAGAAGTGTATTGATGATTTATTACCTGAACAAGATCATTAATGATCTCTGGCGCGAAATCGCCAATTATCGAAGCACCTACTAATCTTTTGTCTTTATTGAGAATAATTTTTATCTTGGCATTTTCATCATTCAAAGTCTGAAAACGCATAAGTTTACCATATGGTATTTCGTATATCTTTAATTGTTGGTCATTTTTTGCCATACCAACTGTGACACCAACTTGAGCTAATCGCGGCAGGGTAAACGCAACCGATGGCACAACAGGATATTTTATAGGATTAGAATCTCCTAATAAAATTCTAGCAATGTAGTTTGATTCAAACGTTGCAGTTGGTGTAAGGCGCGGTATTAATTTATCTATAACGTCGCCACTAGCATAAATATTTACATTAGACGTTTGTAGATAGTCGTTAACAACGACACCATGATTGTTATATTCAACGTTAGCAGCATCTAATCCAAGATTTTCAATATTAGGTATACGTCCAGTTGTATCCATCACGTATTCAGTCGTGTACTTTTTTCCTTGAGCTGTTTCAAGAATGTACTGATTATTTTCTGTCGAAATTACTTGAGAAACACGTTGATTAAAGTCAAATTTAATACCCCTATTAATCATATCTCTCACAACTTCTTGCGAATATTCACTATCAAAACCAGAAAGTGCATGATCACTATATTCAACTATAGTCACCTCACTACCGGCAGCACGAGCAATTGATGCAAATTCCATTGCAATATACCCTGCACCGATAAACACAATTGAATGTGGCATTTCTGATAATTCCAAAAAATCAGTACTATCATGTAATAATTCATTACCAGGAATAGGTAATTTTGCAGGTTTTTGTCCTGTAGCAATAACAAATTTATCTGCTTGGTATGTTATATCATTTACCATCAATGTTTTTACATCCGTAAATTTGGCATGTCCTGAAATAATATCAATACCATCTACTGAAAGCATATGTGCAAGGCCTTCGGACAACGGATCAATTACCTTATGTTTGTATGCCATTAATTCTGGCCAAATAATATTTGGTGTTTCATCAATTCCTATTCCATGATAGTGATGCAAATGATGGATTAATTCTGCTGGACCATCTAGCAAGATTTTAGCGTTACATCCAAAGTTGGTACAAGTACCAGCAACTTTATTTTCTTCTACCAAGGCAACTCTTTTACCAGCTCTTGATAAGGTTTGTGCTCCGTGCCATGCTGCATGACCACTCCCAATAAATATTACATCATAGTTATCCATTTAATTGATCCTCCCGTTTACGAGCTAAAATCATTTTCTGTAATGTCTCGTTTAAAACTTTATTTTCAGAAATAATTGTAGATACTGGTTTGGTACTAGTTGCAATCAATTCATCTCGTATAATTGCAATATTCAATAATATTTGTTCAAAAACTAAACGCTTTGATTCTGATATTTTTAAATATTTTACACGTCGATCCACTTCACTAGGTACCTTGATAAGCCATTTTTTACTAACCAATCTATCAATTACTGGTGTAAGTGTATTACTTGATAGATCTAATGCTTTACCGACATCCATTAACTTAGCAGATTTATTTTTATAGACGATAAGCAATGACATATACTGCAAGTAAGACAAGTCATAATCTCCTAGAACCTCTCCATATAAATGATGAAAATAACGATTTGTAGTATATACAGACAAACATAATTCATCATACAGTGTATCTTTATTAGACATATATGATCTCCTTTCTGATAGTTATATCGTACACGACATAATCGTCAATATCAACTTTGTAACAAACCGTTCTTATAATTATTTAAAATGCTTATCTGATTTCTTCTAAAAATACTGATATTTAATATCTTCTTATAAAAAAAAGCCCACTAAGTCATTCTTTCAGAATAACCTAGTGGGCTTGATTTTATTTAACTTCAGTTAGTGTTTCTGCATCCTCCCACACGTTGCCATAACGTGTTCCAAATGCAATTCCGTTCTTATCAACACCAAGTACTTCAATCCGATCAGAATGTAGTCGGAAGTAATCGCCAACTGCCAATTTTTGACTAGCAGTTTTCTTACCATTCTTGTCGACCTTATCGACTGATGCAACGCCTAGTCCATTAGTGATCCAATTGATATCCTTACCGCCAGCAAGTTCATAGTTAACAACCTGCCACATACCATTGACATATTTCATGGCATCTACTCGATATGCAGGACGACCCTTGAAATGCTCACCAACATGTAAGACCTGATCGGGCTGGTTCACAGTTGGCTTAGCACCTGGTTTTGTAGTCGCTTGCGCCTGAACAGTTTTTTCTGACCAATCAAGAAGCAATGTTGAACCGTCCAGTCCTAATGACTTCCAATTGTTAGTGTATTGCCAAGCAATCACCCCGTCTACTGATGGGAAGTAGTTAAAATCTGGATATGACGTTCCAGGATAACCAGCTATCCAAGTTACATTAGGAAATGCTTTATTAACGGCAGCATGGTTAACATGTTCATTAATGAAGTACTTACCAGTGTAGAACCATGGAATAAAGCCAGCATTCTTAACGTCTTGCATAAAAGCAATAATTGCATTGGCATTGGCATTCTTATTGGTACCGGTTGTGGCAGCATCTTCATAATCTAATGCTAAGATTGAGCCCTTAGCTAGTCGTGCCTTTGCTTGTGTAAGGAAATACTTAGCTTCAGCATGAGCGTTAGCTACATTGCCACCGAACATAGCATAATGATAACCGGCAGTTTTTAGTCCTGCTTGATCAGCGTGATTAACTTGGCTAGTTGCTTTAGGGTTAATGTAGCCTGTCCCCTGTGTAATTTTGACAATTGCTGCACCAGAGCCCTTAGCTTTCAATCCTTGGAAGTAAGACAATGTATCGGGTTGATAATTTGCCACATCATTAAATTCAAATTTAGTCATTAGTCTTACCTCCATGTAATGTTGAAACTGCCAATTCAATTACTGCATCCAATTGCTTACTATCAAATTTTAATCCTAGCTTATTAGTATTCAGTTTGTTAGTTAAGAAATTCAAAGCAGATTGTTTCTTTTCTGCTGATCCTTGTAAATGTGTTTCTGCATATTGCACCGCCTGCATTGCCCACTCGTTCAATAGTAACAAATTTTTATTTTTCGTATGGGCAACAAAAAAACGGCTTGCTGCGTGTGCAACTGCCGTTAATACTCCCGTGCTCCAAAGAGCTAACACCCATTCACTAATATGATTAATGTTCATTTTCTAACTTATCCTCCAATTCTTTAATGCGTTGCGTCAATTTTTCAATAGATGCATGTGCTTTTTGCAATTCTGCTGTTAGTTCAGCATTTTGTTCAATCAGCTTATTGTTTGATTTCATCAATTCGTTATACATCGTAATAAAATCTTTATCAGCTGAGACAGTTTTAGCGACATTCATTTTCCAAATACCCAACACTCCAGCAACTGAGGCGGAAAGAAAGCCCAATAAAGCTGTCCAAGTAGCTTGACTCATTAACCTACCTCCGTACTTTAAACAATGTATTGTCAGTCAACAAATCAATCAGTATTCTGACTAATAGAAACATCAAACCAAGCGGAACCAATGTAATGTGAAGTGTGTTCAGATCACTCAACAAAAATGCACTCATCATCATACCCACGACGCCTGCTGCAGCTAATCGTGTTATTTCCCGAATATAGTACCAAGTGATGTCCCAAATTGATTGCACAATCATTGCTACACCAATTGCTATAACTATTAAACGAAAGCTAGGTTGCGCCACCAATTGAAATGATGCTGGAATATGGACATTCAATACAGAAAAACCGATACTAAACATAAACGCAACGGTTATCAGCTCAGCACCGGTTATTATCCAGAATCTATTTTTTATAATATGTTTAATCATCAAATTAAATGTTCCTTTCATGTTACTTGATCCAATACGTCGAAGCCCTTGGCTCGGTCCATAAATTGTTAAATGCATCAGTCTTATTAGTTAATGTATGACCGGCGTAAATGCCGACTTCACCATTTGTATCGAACACGAAATCAACATGTACTCCAGTGTTGTTTGTCACTTTATCTACACCAGAAGATGATGCAGATGAAGCATAAGTTATAATACCTGGATTAGTAATATTGCTAGGAATGTTACCAATTTTAAGGTATGTAGCTCGACCTTTTGCAGTTAAATTGTCAAACGCACCATGTATCGATACCTGTACGCCAACAGCTGTTTCATAGAATTCAACAATGACGGATTGATATTTAATACTAGCAGATGTAGCATTACTACGACTTGATACATTGCCTTGCAAGACGACATTATTTTTAAATGTTGTGCTTCCAGAAAATGTATTGTTACCGCCAATAGTCTCGTTACTAGATTTGTGGACGATATCTGAATCATTTGAGGCTTTGACGTTGATATCTCCCGTTCCATTAAAGTTAACACCATTTATTTTACGTGCTGTAGTCAATTTATTTGCAGACCCGGCATTTCCTGACACGCTACCACTAATAGTTGAACTAAATGTTTTAGTGCCTGTTATATTCTCATTACCCGAGTTATGAACTACAGCTGAATCTTGCGCAACAAGGCCACTATTGCTAGGTAATACATTTACCCAACTTTTCCCATTATAGTTTTGTAAATATCCACCCTGTGTCATACGCCACATTGCCGTGTAACTATTAGCATTTTGAAAGTTAGGTAAAAAATAAATAGATTGATCAGATGCAACAATCATATCTTCACTTCCAGGATTTGAAGCTGGTATTGCTGTAGAATCTACAGTACCATCTTTAATCTTATTAATGACACTAAATGGAGATTCTCCACCACCAATAACTGTTAGACCACCAGCACTTAGAGCAATACCTCCACCATAACTATCTTGAGAATAATATGAACCCAACCTTTTTCTAAATGGTGTTTCGTCGCTTGAATCATCAAATTCTAAAATAGGAACCTCATCTTTAGAAGTTACCGTTTTGTAAAAATAGTCTGCCTGAGAAACCCCTTTAACAGTAAGCCGATTATTAAACGTCTTATAACCTGCAACTGTTTCATTTCCTGATTGATGTACTAAATTGCTATCATTTGCTGCGTTAACATTGATGTCTTTTGTTCCATCAAATGCAGTTCCATTTATTTTACGAGCGGTTTGTAACTTGGTTGCAGTTGCTGCATTTCCTGTGGTGTTTTGATTTCCAGCAGTATTAACTCCCGGTAGATTAATGTTACTGCCACCATCGAAACTAACACCACCAATTGTCCTAGCAGTATGCAGTTTATCAGCCGTGCTTGCGTTTCCAGTCGTATCTTGATTACCTTGAGTGTTTACTCCTGGTAAATTGATATTTGCAGTTCCATCAAATTTTACGCCACCGATAGTTCGTGCAGTCAGCAATTTATTTGCGGACCCTGCATTACCTAAAATATCACCGTTAATTGTTGAACCAAACGATTTTGTACCTGATATATTCTCATTACCTGAATTATGAACTACAGAATCATCTTGCGCTAATAAATTAGATACATTGGGAATAACATTAATCCATTTTTGAGATGTTCCATCATAACGATCCCAATATCCACCGGTATTTAATCGCCAGATATTGGTGTAATTTGGTGCGTTTTGCTGACCTTGTAAGAAATAAATTGCTTGGTCAGAAGCAAGAATAAGACTTTTGTCTCCCATTGTTGCAATAGGCAGGGCAGTTCCGTCATTTCCTCCTGAAACTATTAAATCAAAGATACTATTAATTGACTCACCACCACCAATTCCAGTCAATCCGTAACCAGAAATAGAAACACCATTACCGTGCGTATATCCTGAATAGTACTTACCAACAGGATGAGGGCTACCATCGTTAAGGTTATCGTCCATAACTTCCATAATTGGACTAGATGTAGCCCCTGCTCGAACATGTTTGTAAAACCAATCGGCTTGCATGATATGGTTAACATTTACATCGTTGCTAAATGTTTTATTTCCGGTAATAGACTCGTTTCCAGTTTTATGAACTGCAGAATTAGCAATATTTTTATCAGCACTAGTTCTATTAGCGACCTCTGTTTGTAAATCTGCTTGCGTATCACTAACTGCTTTTGTTAATGTCGCATCTGCAGATGAACGTGTTGTTTTTTCAGTATTAAGGGCAACAGTGGCTGAACTATCCGCTTGCGAACGTGCGGTAGCTTCAGCTTGAATAGCATTTGCATTTATAGTGTCCCCACTTTTACGGTCAGAAACTTCTGTTGTTAGAGAATTGTTAATAGTCTTATCTGCATTAGTACGATTAGTGGTTTCAGTTTGTAAATCAGCCTGAATTGCCACTGGCTTACTATTAACAGTTGGCACTTTAGTGAAATTAAATTGTGCATTTAATGTTTGATCAATGTCTTCAATAACAACCTTCCAAGATGTAAATGTATCAGATTTAATGTAATTACGTATATATGTTTTATCCGTCTTTATATCGTTAAATACTTGAATATTACCGTTGGAAATAAGCGTGTACTGTTCTGATGTTCCACCTGGCTTATTGCTGGTAGTCTTCGTCTCTAAAGTCGATAAATAGTTACCATTTGTTGTCAGCGTATTCAAATCAATGTTTGCAGTAATTTGGTGAATATTAATATAGTCAACCGTATTGGCATTGCCAGATATCGAACCAGTAATTTTTTGCTTAAATGTCTTAATACCATCAATGATTTCATTGTTAGTTAAGTGAACAACCTTTTTATCTACTGATAATGGTGCCACTTGGTCTTTAATATAAGCAACCAAAGCATTGTAATCAGCAACCGTCAACATTCCAGCAGTTTGTGTGTTGATCGTGATAACAGATGTATCAGAAATTGCAAAAGAAACATCTAAGGCAATTGTTTGAACCTGATTTCCACGGAATGCTGGCACATTAGTAGCTTCATTGGTGTTAATATAACCTAACACGAAATTAGTCTTATTAAACGTCCCTACAAGAGCGATTCCTTGTAGATTGTAATCAGATGTTAAATCAGCATTATCAATCTGCAACCGAGTTTCAACCGTGTTGCTTTGTGCTGATACAGTTCCAACTGACTTAATTTGCTTAGGACCTAGTGATGAAAGTTGCGTGAATACCAAAGTATCCGTTAACTTTGTCTCAAAAGTATAAACCTGTGTTATAGCAATACTGCCTTTTGCAGCAAGTACTTCAGTTAAGGTATCTTTACCTTCAGTGGTGAATTTAAAATTCGTAAATTTATTTGCCATCTATTACTCCTCTCCTTTGACCTCGTATGTGACAGTAGCAGATGTTAAGCCACGAACAGATAACACAGCATTAGAATTATCAACAAAACTCACTTCATCTACTCGGACACCAGCAGCAACACCATTTTTAATTCGTTCCAAAATATAATTTTGTTCAAAATCAGAGCGGGCCCATTCTAGTGAAATGTTACTAATTCTAATTGCTAATGGCTCACCGCCATTCAGCGTGCCGTTTTCATATTGTCGCAATGATTCAATTCGAATTTTATTTGGCTGAATGTCTAATGAACGTGCAATCATATTGATTAAGCCATTGACTGTTGAATTACCCATATTGGTGGCTTGCTTAGACCTAATCATGATGCGGTAAAAATCATCATCCGCCGACCCACGTTGCTGATTGAATTGATCGCCAATTCTATCTAGCGCCTTACCATTTGCTTTATTACTGTCTCGAAACGCTTCAATTGTTTGATACAAACCAATTAATTTTTGAAATGTCGCATTTAGCCATTCCGCAAAAGTAATCGTATCTTCCGCAAATCTATTAATGGGACTAGGCAATTTAGACAGAAACAATTCTTTAAAATCATGCATTTTCAGTCACCACCAAACTGTCTGCTGTCGTCACTGGAATTGCAAATTGCTGTAATTGAACATCAGCCATTGACAAGCTATCCTTACTTGAACCAATTTTTACTTCAATAACATCAATACCAGGCACTTTGTCATAAACGTATTTATACAAATATGAAAATCTAACAATGCCACCCATTGGTACTTTGGTCAGATAATCATTAACTGCATTTTTAATTTGCTGAATACCGTCTGTTTCAAAATCTAGATTAGTTTGCGCATTAATCGACACATATATTGCGGTTTGTTGTGCATAATCAAAAGCAATGACGTTATCGCTAAAGCCAGCATTATCCGTCATTGCTTTTTGTTTAGATCCAACTGTTTGAATACCTGCCGATACAGAATTAAATAAAGCATCAGCAATCTTCTCTTCATCTCCACCGTCAACATAAACGTGAATTGTCTTTGGCGGATTACCAAATTCATCTTCTGATAAAGTGTTGTTTTGAACCACCTGAACTGTTTTGACACCGGTTACTGCCATAACGGCTGAAATAATACCGTTTGCTGGACTTGATGGCCGTGTGTCATTCGCAATTCTAATTCGATTGGCCAACTCTAAATCTGTCTCAGAATCTGCACCAGATTCGACAGGTTCTACATTGGTAACAGAAATAATATCTGAGGTTGGCTCAACTTGGTGAATAATCGTATTAGCTGGGACGTTATAGACCGAACCAACATCAACGGCATAAGCAGTGCCATTACCTCTTCCGTCAACTGAAAATATCAAATCGTCAGCTGTTTGAAACTCAATGCCTTCTGCTGTTTTGAATAATGTATTAGCCGGCAAAAGATAACCTGGAGTTCCAGTGAATGTTAATTCAGTTATGGCTTGTGCTGCTGGATTACGATAAATCCCATAGTTAGCTGCTAACTTATCCAAGGAAACACCTGTTGCTGTGCTTAGAAATTGGGCATTATAAACTTTTTCTGCAAGTTGATAGAGTATATTCATAAAATAAGCAATCAATCTAATAAAGACACCAGCAACTGAATGTGAACTTGTATCAGAATCACTACCAAATAGTTCTAACCATTTTGCCGTTAAATCGCTTATCAGCTCTTCATATGTGGGCCGAGTAAAACCATTATCATCCAACATTTAGCGCTACCTCCGTTTTTTTCGCTTCCCCATCAACAGTTAACGTTAGTTTGGCCAAAGCTGTGCGTTTATAGAAATCAGGCACTACCTCAACGTTTAGTACTCCGATACGATTATCTTGTTCTAATGCATCGTGAATAGCCTGCGTTGCATATCTCGCATTAAAATTTTTCTCTAACAAATCAGTTCGATCCAACCCTAATTCTGGATCACCAATAAACTCGCCTAATTTTGTCTCTAGAATTATTCGTATCGATTGCAATACTTCATCTGATCTATCAATAATCGTTTTAAAATCTAGACCACCATTTTTGTCTAAATAAATATCTCGCATTAATAAACCTCCACAATAAATGAATCATTCAAATCATGCAGTCGCTTTGCAGACAATTTAAATGTGTTACTAGAACCGTCAAAATTAGCGATTGATCTGTCCATGAAAAGCACCACTACCACATCCCCAATTTCTATAAAATCTCGCTTTGTTTTACCTACATGAACACCAATTAATTGGGCACGCTTTTTACCTTCAGACGTAAGTGCCAATGGTTGAACTTCTGCCTTCTTTTTATCATCATATAAACGAGTTACCTTACCTAATTGCGCAACGTTTAGCGTTGCTTTAATAGTGTCTGGTAAAACTTTTAAGAAAAAAGCGACATCATTGTCACGCATTTTTGGCCTTTGTCCAGTATCTGCCATTTACTTCACCCCTAACTCTAATGATGTAGTGGGACTTTCACCATCAAATGTATGTTCACCACTCAGTACTGCTGCCCAAACATCTACAAATTCACTCTTTAAATGAATATGTTCACCAGTTGTGATGCGATAATTCAAGATTGAATCCGCTGAATAACTGTATCGACCTAGCCCATCGTTGTCATCATCTTCCACCCAATCATCATCACGTCTTTCCATTGTTGGAGATGAGATAAGGCCAGTATTATTCGCCAGGCAAAAATTACCCGTCACTTTATCGTCGTATAGCCAACGCATAGTTAATTGACCACGTCGATAAAATAATGCTGCTCGTGCTTGTTCAGCTACGTCACTAAGTGCATCAAAAGGTGAACCATCAACGGTATATCCTTCCTTGAATACATAATTTCTACCCAAAGAAACAAAATTCAGGTTGATACCTGTTGTTTGCACGATTTTATTGATGATTGTCTTAGCAGTGGTTCCTTCACCAAACGTTAACGAAACATGCTTTAGTTTGCGATATTCTTTGCCTTCCACTACTCGCAAAGTGTAATTTAAATCACCACCTTCACGACTTGGTACGGTTGGCCTGAATATTTCGCCGTCAAAAATAACACCCACATCACCATGATAACCAGCTTTAATAACAATTCGATCCCCCTGAGCAATGCGATTAAAACTAATTTTGCTCATGTTCCAAATGGTTACTTCCCCAACGCTTCGATCACTTGTATTATCAAACGGTAAACTAAATTCAATATCCATTGATTGGCTTGAATTGTTGTTATGCACATATTTTAACGTGCCACCATTTGTGTATATTTCAACATACACTTCAAACAAATATTGCATTGTCACAGCCATTACATCACCTCATCATCTTCAAAAGTCATCAGGTACAAAAATACCGTCCGTCCAAAATTATCAGACGTGACGGTATTTTCTTTGTGTGAAATGTCAAACGGTACAATATCAACTTGTGGTATCTCTGGCTTGGTAAAATCTCGCCATAAGCGCTGACCATATACTAAGCGTTCACCAGTAATGATTGGTTCATACGCATTGTTGAATAGATCAACAGTATAAAACTGACCTTCATCATTAAAGTCAAAACGTAAATAAACATTATCACCAGCTAATTCGATTTCAAATTCTTCAGGTAGATTATCAACATCTACGTCAATATATGAACGTTCTTCCATTATTTAACCCTCGCTCTAACACCAATCGGAATACGTCTATCAGGCCAGTGGTTCCAGTTTCTAAGCGTTTGAATTGGTGTGCCATATTTCACCCACCACCCCCAATAAGTGTTACCAGGTCGAACAGTGACATATACAGCACCACTTGGCTTAGCTTGCTTTTTCCCTGAATTTTTAGCCTTTTTCCAATAAACATTGACGGTGTAAATCGCAATCAAGGAGATGTTGAATTTAACAGCATTCTTATAGCCACCTTCATCGTAGGTCTTTTCCAAATGACTAATTAACATATTATTATGACGAATCGCACCTCGAAATTGTAATAACGTACTTTGGTGGAACCAGGTTAATAACTGCATATATTTATCATCAACCTCTGATTGATTTTTACCGATAATTTTACCGCTAAATTCAAAAGTTTTACTTTCCATTTGCGCATGATCTGTTATTGGCGACCCATTTTCAACAGGATGCGTAGCAACCGTATTTTCTAATTGCTCATTTTCGGTTTCAACAGACAATACAACGGTTTTACCTTTTGCATCAGTTAATTTTGCCATAACTACACCTCCTAAATCGTTTGTGCTGGCATAATTGTCAGTAACTTTTCACCAATAGTATTAGCAATCATGTTGACATCATTTGCCGAGGCATTACCATTAATATTGACAGTCACGTTAATCGTGCCACCTTGTTTAAAAGGCTTTGAACCACCAGTACCCTTTGCATAATGTGGGAACATCTTCTTTGTGTCATCCCCATTTAATACTTGTGTACCAGTTGGCAATGGCACTGTTAAGTTACGTTTCTTAGGGAAGATACCTACTAGTCCGTCAGGTAACATAAAGGCTTCACGCCAATTAGATGTCTTAGAATCGTTAACCAAAGCTAATCCACCTGGATGAGCACCACTCTTATTAGTTCCTTTAGCATAATGCGGTGTTAATGAAGCAAATGCACTTTTGGCACCAGTTGTACCTTTGGCTAATTTACTTGCTCCCTTTCCTTTTACATTAGCTGTGATTGTAACAGTTTTTGAGTGCAATGAATTAATTGCTGAGGCTAATGAACGAACCTGTGATGCTGCCGAGCTAGCACTTGAACCAATTTTGCTCATTGATGATGCAATTCTTGAAGTTGCTGACTGAGCTGCCGATACGGCACGGTCAAACCCTGATTTGAGTGCTGTACTAATTTTATTAGCACCAGACTTTGCCGAACTAGCTGCTTTATTCATACCACTAGTAATCGTGTTAGTTAACTTGTTCATAGCACTAGTACCAGCAGTAGAAGCCTTTGATAATCCACTTTTAATTGCAGATGATATTTGATTAGCACCAGAACGTGCTGCACTCTTAGCTTTGCTCATTCCACTCGTAATAGAACTACTAAACTTACTCATAGAGCTACGGCCAGCAGATGAAGCTTTATTCATTCCTGATCTAATTGAACTAACAATACCATTTGCACCAGAACGTGCTGCTCGCTTGGCTCGGTTCATGCCACTTCTTACTGAACTTGCTAATCTATTGAAACTACTTCTTCCTGCATTTCCAACACCTCGTAGACCTGACTTTACAGAATTAGCTATACCTCTTGCTCCTGAACGAGCTGAGCGCTTAGCTTTATTCATGCCACTTCTTACTGAACTTGCCAATTTATTAAAGCTACTCTTGCCAGCATTTCCAACACTTCTTAAACCAGATTTCACAGAACGCGCTATACCTTTAGATCCAGAACGTGCCGCTCGTTTAGCTTTGTTCATTCCTGACTTAACACTTGATGAAAGTTTATTGAATGAACTCTTACCTGCACGACTTACACCACGTAAACCTGACTTAATTGATCTAGTAATTCCCTTAGACCCACTTCTAGCTGCTCGTTTAGCCTTATTCATACCACTTTTAACAGATGAACTTAGCTTATTGAAAGCCGATTTAGCTGATTTTCCAATATTCTTAAACTTCAACGCACTAGTAATGCCCTTTGCACCTGATTTGGCAGCACGCTTGGCTTTGTTCATACCTGATTTAATGCTTGAAGCAATTTTACTCATTGAGCTTTTACCAGATTTTCCAACACCCTTAAATGCTTTACCAACTGACTTACTAAACTTACTTGTTGATTTGCCAGCCTTATCAAATGCCTTTTTAAATGAACTACCAATTGATTTACCAGAATTTTTACCATTTTTACCTGCATTTTTTAGATGCTTAGAAGATGCCTTGGTCGACTTGTTAGCACCATCAGTTTCCTTCTTCGCTTTATTAGCACCTTTAGACCAGCCAGTGATTTTCTTTAACCAATTTGGCGCTTTCGGAAACTTAATTTTAGGCATTTTAAACTTCTTAAACGGGTTGCTCTTCATAAATTTTGGTAATTTAAAGTTCTTAAATGGATTTTTAATCTTTAATTTTAAACTCTTCAAACTTTTGCTTATATTTGGCATCTTCCAACCCTTGAATGGGTTCTTAATGTTCAGACCTTTCAAGCCTTTAGCTAAGTTTGGTAATTTGAAATTCTTAAACATCTTACTTAGATTAGGAAGTTTTAGTCCCTTGGTAATATCCGGCATCTTCCAACCCTTAAATGGATTTTTGATTGTTAAACTCTTTAAGCTCTTCGAAATATCCGGAATCTTGAAATCTTTGAACAGTTTGCCAAGATTTGGCATTTTGAAGCCTTTGAGCAGCTTGCCAAAGGCTGGCATCTTTAGTCCCTTAGTTATATCCGGCATCTTAAAATCTTTAAATGGATTACTTAGCTTTAACCCTTTTAATGCACCACTTAGCTGGTCTTTAATATTCCAAAACTTGATGCTTGCCTTTCCAAATAAATCAGAGGCACCCATCTTGGTTTTATCCCATAAACGACCAGTGCCCTCTTTAATACCTGTCCACTTACTGCCAACCCAAGAGCCAGCCTTACCGCCTGCCCATGATCCTAAAGCACCACCAGCTATAGTTCCAACTGGTCCCAAGAAAGAACCTAATGCAGCACCCAATGTTCCACCAACACCGCCACCAATACCTGAACCAACACCTTTGTATCGTCCTGTAGTACCTGCTTTGTTATTCTTTAGAGCACTGAAAACATCAAAACCGGCAAATAGGGCATTTAAACCACCAGCACCACGTTTACCGATAGCGCCAAGTAATTTCCCTGAACCACCCAAAAATTTACCAAATCCTGTCTTACCAAATTTTGAAAGTAACCCAGCGCCACCAAGTGATAACTTACCTAATCCTGAAGCACCACCCATTAGTAATTTCCCGAGACCGCCTTTAAAACCACCTTTACCTGCAAGTGATGCACCTTTTAAGAAAGTCTTATCAATAATTGAACCAAACTTTGAATTAGCTAACTTCTGGCCAAGTGTAAACTTACCTTTTCCTGATACTGCGGATCTAGTGACATAATCGCCACCAGCGCCTGAACCAGTACCAGTGCCATTCATTTTGTTAGCAGCTGCCATCATCGTATCTGCTGCAGTCATCATTGTTCCAGCTGCAGTACTTTTTGTACCATTTCCAAATATCTTAGATAATAGGCCACCAATTACAGGTACTTTACCTAACAATTTACCCGCTTGACCAACGACACCCTTGAATAAGTTACCGACCACGGGTAATTTAGAAGCACCTTTTAGAGCTAGTAACAAGGCAGATACTTTACCTGTTCCTTGACCGATTTCACCCATCATTGTGCCGCTGCCTTCAGGTAGCACGCCTTTAATTTTAGATATCGTATCGCTAGCAAAAGAACCAACACTACTTAACGTATCTTTAATTTTGCCAACTTCATCAGTAAAGCCTTTCCCAAAGCCTTTTCTAAATGAACTTGAACCTTTCCATGCTGATTGGACAACTTTTGTAATCGCAGAAATGCCAGTACCTAATTCATTAGCAGCAGAACTTAATACAGAAGATGCTTTATCTGAAAAACCTTTTATCTTATTAAAATCCGTAAACTCTTTAGATAGATTACCAATTAAGTTACTAAAGCCACCACTCTTACCGACTTTTTTACCAAACTGATCCATAATCTCTGAACCAGCAAATTGTGCTGCAAACTTACCAGAGCGTAACATACCAGGTAAAGTAGCGTTATACCTTTCGGATGCTTTACCAACACCACCAGAATTACCGTAGTTATCAATACCACGGAAGGCTGTTTGCGCTTTAACAGCACCCCAATCATAGTCACTTCCTGTTCTGTTTTTACCTAATTCATGCCCAGTTTCTTTCTTATACTGCTTACGAATTTTTCGTAGTATTTTACCATCCAATAAACGCAAAGACTTGGCCTGCATACCAGACATCTTACCAGTATCACCAATATTTCCAACTGCTGTACGGAAACGTTGCATTTCTCCTTCAGTTAAGGCATTTGCATCTTGAATGTTGAACATTCCTCTCAACATTGAGTTAGTTTTCTTAGTGTTACCAGAATATTCGCCAGCATCTGATGAATAGATTTGCTTGGCAATTGCATTACCCTCTTCAAAACTATTACCAGCTTTTAAACTGGTTTTCATAATCGCATTATTTGCTGATACTGACTGTTGAGTTAATCGCTTACCAGAAATACTACTATGCGCATCTTGAATTGATGTTGCCCACATTGCTTGACCGTTTTGGCGCTCTTTCAGCATGTCAAAACTACCGGTAACTAATTGTTTTACACCACCTGCGGCTGACATGATTCCACCAGCCAACAACATTGAAGGTGCAAACATTGATAATCCAGTGCCTAATGCTTCTCGAATGCGACCAGGTTTCTTAGCACCTGCTCGGCCAGCAATCATTGCACCATTTGAGCCACCAGCACCATACATAGCAGCTTGTTTATTAATCTGATCAGTTTGAGCAGCATATTTTTGAGTTAAAGCTAAATCTTTTTGTCTTGCTGATGCCAATTTGTCAGCTTGAGCAACCGACTTAGCAATAGCTGCTGTTTCCTTTTCTTGGGCAGACGCAGCTCTAATTGCATATTCTTTAGCCTTTGATTGAGCAGATGCCACTTTAGCAAGTCCTTCAGCTTGGCGTGATTGGGCAGATGCAGCTTTTGCCGCCATTTCTGCTTGGCGTGATTGAGCAGTTGTAGCTTTAGCGGCCATTTCTGCTGTTTTTGATTGTGCTTGTGCTAATTTTTCAGCATTTATTGCGTTTTTCGCTGAAGCTGAATCACTTTGTTTAGTAGCATTAGATTGTCTTTTATATGCTTCAGTAACCTTGTTAATATTATTAACTTGCTTACCGTATGTATCAGCAACAGAAGCTTTTCTTTGCGCTTCTGTTGCTGTTTTTGCTGCACTTGATACTCTTTTGTACGCTTCGGCTGTCTTGTTGGCTTCTGCTATTACCTTAGTAAAGCCTGATGCCATGTTTGAAGCACGAACTGAGCTCAGTGCACGGGTGGCTTCGTTAAGTTCTTTAATAGCAGAACTAGCTTTCTTCAGTTCTCCTAATCCACTTACTTCAGCTTGTGCTTTAATTGTCGTGGTATATCCCATTAATTCCACCACCCTTTCCAATATGTGTTTAATCTTTAGGAAACATAACGTTAGCCATTGCGTTTGCAATTGCATTAGCTAATGATTCTTGCTTCCTATCTGCTAATCCGTTTAAAAACTGTAATTTTTTAAGCGTTGCTTGATCAACTTCTTCAGCAGTAGCAACGCCCTGATAAACAGGCCATACAAAAGCCCATTCTTCATCTAAGTCAGATTCTAATAATTGATCATTTAAATATTTTTTACTGCCAGAATTCGCCAAGAAATTCATCAGCTTCATCAATCAATTGATTGATTCCCTCACGCTCATCAAAGTCATCAAGCGTTAAGTTAGCTGGTTGAACAACAACATGCTCTAGTAATTGATCCGCAAAAATTGAACGTGCCATTTGACCATTTGGCATAGTTGAATTATCAATAATTTCCATAGACTTACGAATGCCAGGATATTGCAACAAATACTCATCCATTCCACCATCTGCACGCTTGATTTCAATCTTTTTTTGTTGACCAAACTTTGAAACTGGCTTAGCAACCTCTGGAATTTGTACCGGTTGTTGTGCTTGTGCTGAAACTGCTTGTTGTGCTTGTAATTCTTCTGCCATGATTTAATTCCTCCAAAAATGGGCACCAGCCCTGTGTAAGTTAATGTTTGCGATTGCAAACTAAAAGCGCTTAAGGAATCGAACCTTAAACGCCTGAAAAATTATGCAGTTACTTGAACATCCATATCCAAAACTTCAATGGTGTAAGTACGCTTTGGTGTTTGCTTACCAAATTGTCCATCAGCAGGCTTAGCAATAATTGCTTGATTACCTGATATTTTTTCACTAGGTGTCTTAATGACAATTGGTACTACCTTGTTAGAGTTTGCCAAACCATTAAGATACTTATGTGATGCTGAATTTCCCGATAAGTTAATCGTAATTTGACCTAATCGATTGTTATTAACGGCAATTGATGGCACACCTTGCGCATCAACTTCTGTTTGCACACGATCTTCCTTAATCGTATATGAAATCATATCACCATCTTGGAAACCTTGGACAACAACACTGTTAATTGTTAGAACAACGTCTTTTGCATTATAAACTGGAATATCTGCCATTATTTATCACCTCACTTATTAAACGTTTGAAATAGTTCCATGAACAGTGACATCATGAATTGCACCAGCTCGTGTGTAATCAAATGACAAGCCCTTGTAAGAACGACCAGCAATATCAGTAGCTGCTTGTTCCTCTCGTGAACCAGCAGTTACCGTAAACTTTCCCGAATTTGTTTCAGGGTCAATTAAGATGACGCCGTTTTCAGTTGCTGTACGCAAGACAGTTGTGACAGCCGCTTCTAATTGGGCGATACCTTGTGCACCATACGGTAACTTATCAGTTGTTTGCAATAGATTTTGGATTGACGATTCAATTTCAGCGCGTACCCAGTCATCTGAATGCAAATTATCAATGTACTCAAGCCCTGTTGTTAAGCCTTCTGATGTTTGAGGCATACCAGCCTTGTAAACATACATCACTGCACCAAGTTCTGTTGCTTTAGAAACGACAGTACCATTTACTTGGGTAGCGGTAATGCCCTTTAACTTCTTAAACTTCCAAGTAATTGAGCCAGGTTGTAGGTTTCCTAGCGCACCAACTAATGCACCAACACCCTTAAACTTTTCATTAGCACCTGCTTCACGATTGCCAAGGAATACAACAGTGCGTTCATTGCCGTAAAATGGTGCATCAGTAATTGATTCAATATCACTTACCTTTGCCGTTGATAAATTAACATCCATCCCCAATACGGCTAACTTACGTCCATATTGCTCGATAGCATTAGTTAACACTACTGTGTCTAATGATGTTGCTGAAATCATCGTTGCAAATTCCCAACCATCCGTTAGAGTAGATTCAACCTTTTCCTTGGTAGTTGATTGATCAACAGAAGATTCAATACCGTATAGATAAATCGTGTCACCATGATTAGGTTGCGCAAAAAATGACTTCACAATTTCTTCAGTTGCTGTATTAACTGCCAATCCTAAATTAGCAATATCAGCAGCTGCATGTAGTTGTACGTCTGGTAAGGTTTCTTCAGAATTTGACTCATCTGAGACGACGTAAACTGCCAAGTTCCCCAAATTAACTGGGGATGCAGGATTAACAACGTCCAAAATAACTTGAACGTCTAAGTTTTCATTAACCATTTAGGTTACCTCTCTTTTCAATTTCTACATCACTGATTGAATCAATGGTGCCATCTGTATATGTTTCTTGTAAGCGTAGCCGAACGTCAAAGCCAACCATGTGTTTGTCAAAAACTTGTTCTGGAATAGAACGGATATTAGTAGGCATTATTTCCGCAATGATGATGCCTTGTTGTCGCAACTGAATATCCACATCAAACTGAGTTAGTGTTTTACGCAATGCTTGTGCAGCAAACAAAGCGTTAGTTTTACTAATATCAAACAGCGTAAAACTAACAACAGTTTCAAATGCTTCTTCCTGTGTCACATCAAAGAATTCATCAATGGGAATATACGGACTGATTATGTCAAATGAGATAAACGTTCCTTCTGGTTGCTTACCTCCACCATTGACTTCAGTTAAAACTAAACCTAAGTGATCCATGGCAATTGACGAAAAAACTTTATTTAATTTTGAATAATCAAAACTATTGATTTCATCAAGTTTGCTCATTGTTTGGACTCTCTTTCTTTAACTCATATTCCAGGACGTTTGAATAATCACTATAATTTTGCTTGCCGGTAACCCGATAAAACTCATCCTTGTGTTTTACCCTGGTCCCGATGACATAATCATTTTCAGAAAACCAATAAGCCTTATCTGTATCAAATTCACCCGTCTCAGCAGGCATCAATTGACCGGACAATAGTGTTGAGTTGATGTTGAACGTTAAGAATGGCTCATACAAATCAATTTCCTTGCTTTCTGTTTGATGCCAAATACCTTCTATCCATTCACCATCATCACTATTGGCCAATACTGTTAATTTGGTGCCAAACATATCGATTAGCGCACTCATATCTAAATAAAAAGCCATATTTAAATCTCCCTATGCGTGATTGCACCGTACATGTCTCCAGTATCAACCAACGGCTTACTGCTGCCCTTTTTAGCAATTGTGACTGGACTAAGCGGTGCAAAATTACCAGCATCAATTGTTTTACGAATATCCTGAACCATGAGTAACCCAAGTTTTGATAAGACAGCACTGCTTGATAACCCACCTTCAAATACTTGAATAATATCTTGGCCAATTTTCTGACCCCACTGATTTTCATTCTCGTATTGTGTGTTGCGCAAAAAAGGACGTGCAGGTATGCCCCTACTCGTCCCATATTCTTGCCATGTTGCTTTTTTAGCAGCAAAGCCACCAAATAGTCCTGCCTCAGCTGTCTTGCCGTCAAGTTGCTCTAAACGGGCGATTGCCTCATCTAGCTCATCAACATTCGATTCAACCTCTGTACTAAAACTAATATCCATAAGCTCACATCCTAAATGAATTCCACTTGATTAGATCCACCATTTAACAAGTCCCGCATACGTTCATATTCAACTAAATAAGTTGAGGAACCGTCAGAGCTTTGATATTCGATAGACATAACAGCCAATGTTTGCTTTTTAATATTGCTATTTGCTCCACTAATCAGTGAAGCAAAATGAGAACCCAACCAACCTGCAGCTATTTCTAACTTTGGTCCAGTAAAACCATCAGCCGTTGCATTATCAATGGCATCTTGTGCAATTTCAGCAAGCAATTCTTCATCATCAAGCTTTGTATTGCGTTTAATACGCTTAATCACATTTTGAACATCGACCATATGACCACGCTTTCTAAGATAGACGAATCACACGACCAGCTGGCAATACATTAACAGTTAAGCCATTTAACTTTTTCAATCGTGCCAAACTCATCATATGTGCTGTTGCAATATCTGCTAACGTTTCACCAGCTTGAACCGTGTAGGTATCAGTTGTAGGTACTGGATAAGGTGCACTCTCATGATTGATTAGCATAATCTCCCATGGTTGCAACTCAGGGGCAGTTGGCACTGGTTCAGTGACAGTTACTGGGACTGCCAGAGTGGTGCCATCGTCACGAGAGTTCCAATGAATGGTTGTTGATCCAGCAGCTAAGAAACTAACAGTATATGTGCTATCACCGTTGTCCTGCACGCTAACAATTGAACCGTCATCCAAAATTGCCTCAACCGTCTTATCGGTAGCATTGGTTGGTTGGATATTTGACAAAGTCACGACTTCAGTACTACCAGCTTCGCCAGATAATGACGTTTTATCGAGGTCAAACGATGATACCTTAATTGGTTCTGCTGGTTGCTCTGGTTCAGTTGGTTCATCCCCAGAATCTGTATCATCACTTGGCGCTTCGCTAGTTGTATCAGTTGGTTCTGCGCCATCTTCTTGTGCAGGTACTAATGCCAACAAATCAGCTTTAGTTGCGCTAGAAGAGTAAGCGATATTGTGTGCATCTAGATACGCCTTAATTTCTGCAACTGTATTTTGATCAGTTACTGTATCCATTTAGCCCACCTCCTTATAAAACAGTGGCTTGGAAAATATTATCAGCTTGCGCAAGCGTTGGCACAACCATAGTTGATGCCTTAATGATCGTACGAATTGGGTCATTAGTTTCGTCAAACATTTCAGTAAAGATATTCCCTACTTGTGAAGCTTGAACAGCACCATCAGCAATGGCACGAGACTCTTCAGGAGTAATACCGTAAACAGTTTCACCAACAGTCCCGTCAGCAAACATGGCAAATTGATTATCAGCCACATAATTTGAAACTGTACGCTTACCCTTTGCATCAGTATCAGCATACTTACCACGATAAGCACGTAATACTGGCAACCCATTCGCTTGCATAAATGCATCCAAGTCAGATTGCAACACTGTACGACCATTGTTTGAACCAAAGATATTAGCCACAACATGTGGGTTCTTACGCAATGACATTAATGCCTTAGTAGACATAATTGCACGAGTTGGTGTGATATCAACCTTGTCAGCCCATGCCAAGATTGTTTCGATTGGGTCCACTGATTCATCAGCAAAGTTAGTAGAACCTTTTTGATTGGAACCGATACCATAATCAACCTTATATGAACCACCTTGAGCATCTTTAACAGTAATCTTACCTGACATCAAAGCTTGCATACGCATTAATTCAGTAGCGGCATCCAGTGACTTAATCAAGTTGCCCATGTCGTCATAAACAGTGCCTTGAATATAAGCTTGTTCTTCAGGTGTACGTGGTTTGCGTAACTTAACCAAATCATCTTCTTTAAGCGCAAACTTCTTCTTTAGGAAGAATGGTTCAGTTTCTGATACTTGCGCTGTACGATCACCAAGCTCTGCCTCAGTATCGAATGCATGAACATGAGCAATGACTGGTGTCTTAGTTCCCGATGTTAAAATCTTAATATCATTTGATTGCACCTTACGTGCTGGAAATAGCTCCGCTCCTAGCAAATTAGGTGTTGCCACCGCCTTGGTATAGTCCAAGATATCTTGGTGTGGAAATAAATCAAAAATACTTGCCATAATTTAAATTACCTTATCCTTCCGATGGTGCTGTTGCAGCTGCAGGAACATCCCCACGGAATTTAATTCCGACAGCTTTCAAGGCTGTTTTGTCGTCAGCAGACAATGCAGCAGGCAAACGATCTTCTAGTACCCAACCTTCAACCATTACTGCAGCAGGCATTGGATCATCAGTTGAGCCCTTAACATCGTTTAGAACCAATCCGATCGCCACGTTTTCTTTCTTAAACACCGCACCACTTACGTATTCAGCATCAGCTGATTCATTAAATGATTGCAAATGTGTCGATGCTAACCAATTAATTTGATCAGCAGTAGTTTTCGTATACTTCATGCGTATATCCTCCTTTTACTTGGCTTTTGTGCCAAAGAAATCATCAGCAACACCGCTGAGAGAACGACTGTTAGACTTTTCAGCCATTTGTGCACCAAAGGACTTACCCTGTCCTTGACTGGCACTCGCATTGTTGGGTGTTTGGCCGTGCAAAGCTTCTTGTCGCTTAGCTTCCACTTTGTCATCAATAAGTTTTGCAAATGCCGTCACTGCTTGAGTCGTATCCTCTGCTGTGTCACGAACAACAAAGTTTAATGTTTCTTCATCAGCCGTAAAGCCCTTATCAGCCAACATCTTACTTGCCTCATTCACCATATTGGTATGATTTAATTCAGCACGTAATTTATCCGCCACAGCTTGTGCTTGAGTCAATGCTTCATTAGCCTTTTCTTGCTCATGTTCTTGACGTTGCTTATCAGACATTGATGCAATGTTAGCTGCCTCTTGTTGTTCTTCATCCCACTTAACACGAGCATCAGTAAGCGCTTTTTGCAGCTTTGATTCATTTGCCTTGTCAGCACGAGATAGACGATCAGCAATCATTGAATTAACATGTGCCTGTTGCTCCTCTGTAAAAGTTACGTCATTGCCATCTGCAGCAGAACCTTGTTGTCCTTGTGCTTGTCCTTGTTCTTCAGCCATGTTTTCACCTCCGTTTTAAGGCCGTCGCCTATATTTCCTTGCACAGTTTTAAGCCATAAGCACGTTTTGGGCATAATAAAAACGCCTAGCCATTTTTGACTAAGCGTTTATTAATAGTTATTACTTAAACGAAATCTTCAAATTTAAATGTTTCAATCGCATCCCCAATAGTTTGACCATTCTGTAATTTGAATTTAAATACGTCTTGAACTGTGTCAAAAACAACCGTGTTTTGACCATCATTGAATTGCCACAATGACCTTTCACCATTGACATTATCCATTAATTCAGGACGATTAGGGTTATTGTATGTCGCTAACTGACCGTTTATATAGAAAGTTGCTTCACCATGATAGCCTAAAGACTCGGCAATCTCATCTTTGGTCAGTGAAAAATATCCATCATTCAATTCCTTCAATGTAGTTTGCCTCCTTACTTGTCATTTTACGTCCGTTGGTCCGCTTACGTTTTCCTGTATCCGGATTAATTATCCAGTCGTGTACCTCTGGTTCGCTAATACCATGATTAGTAAAATCAATATCTTTTAACACATTACCATCAGGCCCATATATTCTAATTCGTTGTAACAGTCCTGACTTTGTAGCATAAGTCTTTATAGCCGTTCCTGGCTTTGATTTAAGCATTGGTTTGTGTTCGGAATACGTTGTTGGTTCATCTTCTGGCACATAATCTGTTAAATCAATTATACCATCTTCATCCTCATCTTTGCGATTCTTGCTGGCAACCGCAATTCCTGTTGCAATGGGTAAATCATCACTTAATGTATCTTTAACCCTAACAATAGTGCAACGACAATTATAATGAAATGGCACTAAACTCTTAGCCTCTGCCAGAGTATATTCATTACCGAGATATGGCAGGCACTTACTACAAGCGCCAAATTCATTCATGATCGTGACTTTGCTCTGAAAATGGGGATGCTCCTGGTTAATCTGGTCATCAGCCGTTTCCCAAGCTGTTAGTTTAGCCTTTTTATCAGCAACTGCAGCATAAGTTCGAATATTACGAGATGAAGCAGCGCTAAATGCTCGTAAATACCACCAAACGCCAAGGAAACCACCGACCATTTCACCCAAATGTTGCTTTAATTCAGCATTATCTTCTGCTTGTTCAGCATCTCGTTTGTCCGCATAAGCATTTAGATCAGCTAGAAAATCATCATCAGTGTAATTATCGTATTTATCTTTACTCATTACTACCTACCCCCGACAATCTCTGTCCAGTCTTTCGCATTGACACCTTGCTGAACGGCTTTAATTAACTCAACCGATAAGTTAGCCAGTATCTTATCAAACGACTGCCAGAACGCATTCACAGGCTTTTTATTATCAAACGCTTGGTGTGATAATTTCTGCATTTTTGCGGTAGTTAATGGCTTATCAATACCCAAATCGTCTGATTGACGTTGATATTCGTCACGAAACTCATTTAACAACGTCTTTTCCATGAGCTGAAAAGCATTATTAGCCATTGGCAGCATCATCAAACCCATTAATGATTGCAGGTACATTTCCATGTCTGTTGTACCCATGCTTAAATACATCATTTTTCGCTTTTTAACGTTGATTTCGTTAATCTTGGATAATTCCTTAGCCAACGTTTTTAACTGCGTTAAATCGTGAATTGTGGGCGATTTACGTAAGATAGACGTGTCGATATGATCGTCTTTTTCATGAGCAACAAAAAAAGCGCTTAATTCAGCGCTAATTCGTTTGATATACTTGTCTGCTGCCCGTTCAAGACCAACGTTGATGTCATAATCTTGCTTCATGGTTTCTAGCATGTGGTGCTTTTCGTCAATGTCTCGCATTACTTGTCACCACCTTTGAAATCATTCTCGCTGACATTCTCTAGACTTGCTAAGGCATTGTTAGCATTGTTGCGTTGCTCCTCATCCCGTGCCTTAATAACGGCATCAGGATCATCAACTGTTGAAATAGCAGAAATAGCTGTCTTACGGTCAACCACATCAAGCAATGTCTTAGCAGTTGTTGCTTCATCTTGGACGTTATGGGGAACTGTCCGTTTGAACGTTGCTTTGACGTTTTTAGCTAACTCACCAGTCATATCAAGCGGCAACGTGGCACCAATCGCAAAGGCTAACTTAAATAGCTGCCTGATTGATAGTTTGAACTTCCGCTCTTTCATATTTGCTGCATTGCTCATCGACTGCAGCTTAAACTCTAATGCTGTACCGGATGCATTACCAAACACATCATCATTGAAATTAGCAACGTTTGACTTGGTATAAATGGCATCAATAGCACGGTCTAAAAAATGTTCCTGAATTAAATCAGCATCGGGTTTGTTGAGAAAATCAATATCAACTGGTCTATCTGCATCAACAGACGGCACATTGATTAATCGTTTATCAATCATCTCATCAACCGTTTCTTTTTTGATTTTAGCATTGACTACTTTCATAATCGTGTTGCTAAAGTAGTCAATGTCGTTGCCTTTGTTGCTCATTGCCATATCAACGGCATCAATCAAGCTAATTACTTGCTCGAATAGTCCTTGTCGCTCAATCGAGGCAAAGAATTCAACCAACGGTACGTTAGTGAATAGGTTATCAGTTACTTCGTCGTACTGTATACCAGCTGATGCACTACCATGGAACGTTACTACTGAATGTTTTGTGTACAGCGTACCACTGATTGTGCCATTGTGTTGTCGTTGCGTGTAATACACGGCATATTCAATGGGTGCACCAATTTGTGTACCATAAACCGCAAAAGCATTGCGTGGGTCGATTGGTGCCACTCTGGTGTTGCTATCTTCATCCTGATAAAGCAACGTATATGACCGACCAAAAATATCAACTTGCTTGGCCAACTCTGCAATCGTGTCGGTTAAATCATTAATCGCCACAAAATCAGCAATTCGCTGATCAAGTTCGTTATTTTCATTGCCGTTGTCGTCATAATCAAACTTCACTGGTGTTCCAGCAAAGAACCCAACTTCATTGTCGACTAACTCTTTTGCAAAGTTAATGACCAATCGGTTATCTGGTTTGCCCTTTGCCTTGGCTAGTTTACGGATGATACTGTGCTTACCTAAATAATAATTCATTAATCGGTTGTATCGGTTGTTCAGTCGATTAGTATGAATACTAATCAGCTCATTCACATCGGTTTCAACTGGCAAGTCATCCCCAATGCTTTCAGAATAAAAGACATGGTTTTCGTCAGACGACAACCGATCACTATTAAAATTTATCGTCATTAGAAAATTCCTCCAAAAATTTCAACTTCATTATCTTCGCTGATATGGTTATGTATTGCGTAACGTGTGGTATCCATTGCGTGGTCATTTTCCTTAACAGGCACGCCCTTTTTCTCATCCCAAACATAGTCAAAGATTTCATTTTCAAACTCTTTAGCTGCTGTTCGAACCACGAATAAACGATTGGCTTTAATCATCTTAGCGACATCTTCCACACCCTTCATGATTTTTTTGTCAGCATTGCGTGCATCTAAGTCCTCGTTAATGAATCTAGCGACATGTTCGGGTCTCGCTGAATCACACCAAAAGGGGATGTCACCGTAGCGTTTCTTAACATCTAAGGCAATATCGACCCAATAATCAATCTCTTCATGTTGTGCTGCATGTTCTTCAACTAAGTAATATTTATGATCATCGGTTTCACCCCATACTTGGATAACGCCTGAATGTTCATATCCCCAGTCAACACCAGCGAAGTAATTGGTTAATGGTGGCACTTCATCTTTGGTAATGAAATGCTTTTTCTCGTCAAAGTCTCGATAAACGGCACCTTCTCCATTTACCCATAAACCTAATATCTTACGGTCATAGTACATCCCCGTTGGTGTTTCAGCCTTTAAATGCTTTACGTAATCAGGAGATAGGAAAGTATTGTCGTCAAGGACAAAATGCACTCGCTTAATACCTGCTTCAGGGTTCTTGTTGTCGATATACTCCTTTTTCAGCCAATGTGTTGGCGAATCAGGGTTGGTATCTAACAAAATGTGTGAATGAGGCATTGATGCACGAGATAGTATTTCATCAAAAACGGCACGATTAGCAAGGGATGCCTCATTGATATAAGCACCATACGCAGTCATACCACGAACAGCACCAACACCACGTTCAGAATTGGTAAATGCAACGACAATTTTCACTCCAAATAACTTAAAGCTACCGTGCTTATCGTATTTAGGTTCCCAACCATATTTCTTAGTCAACTCATTAATGACGTTGTTATCTAACGTTTTACTTGAGTAACCAGCCAAGATGTATTGTGGGCTGTAATCGCCATTACTTTTAGCAATACGACTGACCCGTAACACGTCATGCAGAAATATATCATTATTAACCACCGTCTTACCAGTACGAACAGCACCGTCTAATATTAACGTTCTGAAGTCGTCTGACATGGCAATGTTCAATACCTGACGTTGCTTACGTGTGTACGCCTTTTTAAGTGTTAGTTTCTGCTTCATCATTTTGTTCACCTGCTTGTAGTGCATCCATAATCTTGGCCAACATCACTTCTTCACTCGATTGATCATCATCAACACGAGCTGCCTTCGCTTCTGCCAATATTGCTTCAGCTTTAGCCCGTCGAACTTGGGCATCACTTAATGCATTTGGTTGTTGCTTATTCAATTCAGCCAACAATCGTGCTTGTGCAGCTTGTTTATCGTATAAATCAAGGACAACGCCATCACGACCAATTGATACCTTTTTGATTAGACTTGTATCAACTTTCGACTTGTCTTTGAGTTGCACCCACGACATATGTTTAATCACTCGATTACCATCAGTATCGATTATTGGTTCACCCATAGCATCTTGCGCAAATTCGTCATGTTCACCAAAATCTAAGTAACTTCCAATGTCTGAAAATGATTGCTTCATTAGGTCAGCTAACACATCTTCTTTATTGGCGCCTAGGTCATGTAGACGTGCTTTTCTAAGTTGTTCAACAGCAGATTTTACTCCAACATTTTCCAACATCCTTGGGCCAGCGGTTTTAGCCGTTGTGTAATCCACATCATACACATTTATATATGCCTGCGTTGCGTTGAAAAGTCTTACATACTCGATAACAAAGGCTTTTTGCTTATCAGTTAAGTCGCTATTAGCTAACTCATCAATCACTTGGTCCGCCTTTTGAGACGTTGCAACGTTTTTGTGTTGCGTTGCATTTTTGTTGCGTTTTGTTGCAACACTTTTTGTTGCAGCTTTAGCAACTCTATCTGAAACATCATCCCATTTATAACGTGATTTCCACGAACGAATCGTTGAGGCAGATTTACCAATATTTTGTGCAATATCCTTAATCTTCATACCAGCTAAGTAATCTTGCTTAGCCTGTTCTTTTAGATCCATTACATATCACCACCTCGTTCCTTATTAACTGACCTACGTTGTTTAATTTGATCTTGTTTTTTTAATTCTTTTCGTTCTTGTGCATCCAATTTGCCAATAATGGAGGCTTCTACGTTTCGATACCATGGTTCCATTTCATGTTTCCTCTTAAATTTGTGCAAAATAAAAAGACAGCGATTTGGTAATTGCCGTCTTTTTATTTTATTTAATTTCTATAGCGTGTAATATATTCCTAATTCGTGATTTACAAATTCTTCAAATATATTAAATTCATTAGTAATAATTTCTATATGTTTCCAAAACAAAGCGCTTTGATCGTACCAATTATTTTCAGCATCTTCGAATTTTTGCATATCTACTGGACTTTTATTTTTATTTTTCCCCGTAATATAGTAATTGTCTTCCATTTCCTTAAATTCAGATGGCTTATATATAGCTAACTCTAATATTTCGTCGCAAAGCTTATCAATGTCTTCTCGAATACACTCTCTTTTAGAAATGGGTAGACCATGAACAATTTTCTTGGCTTCAAATAATTGGTCAGTCCTTACCTCCTCTTTTCCATCTTTACTAACTATATTTAAAAAATATTTTCTAAACATATCTATTTCATCGCTAGTTAAACACCCTATTAATCCATTATTATACGGGAAATTCCATTGACCAGAAAATTTATGTAATAACATTATATCTTTAAGTTTTTTCAAATCATCAAGATACATGTTTTCCAAATAGTTCTTCTTATCGTTTTCTTTAGAACTTTCAATTTGTTTATTAGCTACGAACCATGCAACTAGTCCAGAAGGAATAATTCCTAAATAGCTACCCCAAAATTGAATCCAATCACTGTGATTACCTGGTGTCATCTTCTTGGCTAAATCGTATACAATTTCTACATGAAGTTGAATCAAAACTGGAATACCAATAAAAACCAATATCATCATAATAATGTAAACTATATATTTATGTTTTTTTTTAAATTAATCATAACCCACCTCATTCCTAGATAGATTATAACAGAATTGACAGGGTTCGAACCTGCAACCGTTTTACCGGCAACTGTATTCAAAGCAGTCTGCTAACCAACTTCGCTTCAATTCTAAAATGCGCCCCGTGTACGACTTTTGATGTATCTAACCTAACTCAACATCTTTACAAATGCGCCCTATCAGAGGCTTATGCATGTCGTTTGCGTGATGGCGTGTGCGCAGTTGTTTCATCACAGGACGTTAATTGTTTCAATTCTTTCAACTGCAATATCATAGAATTCTTTGTTCAGCTCAATACCAATAAAGTCACGATCCGTTAACTTAGCAGCAACACCAGTTGAACCACTACCCATGGTATTGTCTAATACCAAATCACCTGGTTTTGTATAGGTTTTAATCAAGTAGCTCAACAGATTAACTGGCTTCTCGGTTGGATGTACGCCTTTACCATGCACCGATGGTTGACCATACTCCAATATATCGATTGGATAGCGCTCACCTTTGTTCTCCGTTACGACAGTTTTCTTAGTTGTCCGGTAATTACGAGCCAAACGTGGCTTAGTAACCGATTTATACGGTTTACCTTGTCGCATTTGTGGGTTGTAGGTAGGCAACTTTTTATAGAAAACAAGAATTTCTTCTACAGTTCGTAACGGTATCCGTTTGGCATTTAAAAAGCCAACAGCTCGCGCTTTCTTCCAAATTCATTTGTAGCGATACATCTTTTCATTTGATGATATTAAATGATTAGCAAATAATCCTTGACCAAACAACACAATCGCACCATGTTCTTTGATGATCCGATTGTATTGTTCCCACAACTTATCAAACGGAATTAACACATCCCATTCATTAGCTGTTGTGCCATAAGGCAAATCTGCCAAAATCATATCAACTGATTCATCAGGTAACTTAGACATTTCTGCCAACGTTTCACCATTGATTAATTTCACTATTCAATTCCTCCAGGTAATCACAGCCTATTGCTGTCTGCTTTATCAATTATTCGACAATATCATAATACAACGTTTAGTGCGCGCTATGTGGCTGACAAATGCGCGATAAATGCGTGCTTTATGCGAACTAATAGCGAACTTTTTCATTATTTATACCCTCGATAATCATATGTATCTGCGAATGCTTCTGCAAATCCTAAGAATGCTTCATTAATAATTTCTTGTCCACGCTTTGATGAGTACCCTGTACGTTCTTCAACTTCTAGCCATTTTAACCCTTTAAAATAACGTAATTCTAAGAACGATCTATGTGGCTGCTTCATCCCTTGACAGGCTTGAATAACATCATCTACCCATTTTGATGCTTGTGCATGGATAGAATACTTATCATCATTTGCATTCCCTGTCATCCCGCTACTTGGCATGCCACTAATAACAGGGGACTTTACATCAACAAAGCTGATATGCGCCCTATTCTGAATAATTGGCCAATCGTGTTCAAAGAAACGACGGACATTCTCAATTGTTGCTTTTTCATCTAACTCAAAATCACCTAATAATCCTAACAACCCCATTAGAACAACCTCCACGTAAACTTTTATCTTATTTCATTTATTGGCATCCATTAACCCAAACAAAACCGGCTTACACAATTTCTTGCATAAAACGGTTTTACATCTGCTACAGTGTTCCAAAATATCCTAATATAGCTATTGCCAACAGCATTAAGAAGAATATAAACGTAATAAATTTTTCCATTTTTCTAATTCATCACCTCAATCACCGTTTCGCATATCACGCCAACAATTGTTACTAAGGCTATTAGAAGCATTGCTAATTTGACGGGCTTAATATTTTTCATAACTCAGCTCCCCTTGTTTCTTCGACTAGTTCCATATTTTCATGTCTGTTACCTATGACTTTTAAATTATAAATATCAGAATGTGATAAGAAAGGCAGAAGATTATCTCGTACATTTTCATGCTTGAAACAGAAGCGAGCTTCTAAGAATGTAATTTCATCAAATCCAATGCTGCGCCTTGTTCCTGTACGCAATATTTTGACAATGTCGCCCTCATAAATAGCAGTGTCGTTCATATCCTTTAGGCCAGTCCACTGTTCAACAACACATCCCTGGTTATCTGGAACATCATCAAAGTAATGGTAATCATCACTTTCAATCAAAGTTCCTGCTTCTTCCAAGGCGTACTCACCGCCATAGTCACTACTGAAATAGCAGTGATACATTTCATTCCAAACTCTAAATTTAAAATTTTTCATTATCGTCAACCTTTTCAATCGTCATTTTGAATTTTGTGCCGTTATCTTGTAATGTGAATGGAATAGTGCATTTGCGTAACCACTTATCACCATCCATCTCAATTGCTGTTTCTAATGCTTCTTTGCCTAGCACAAGTTGTGCTTCAAGTAGTCCTTCACTCATTTATCAACCCATACCCTTTAATTCAACAATTGAATAACCACTATTTGTATGTTTGCGCTTGCCTTTTTTCATACGGCTAATCGTACTGGCAAACGATCCAGCAGTTAAATTTGTAAATGTCATTTCTTCTTGCTTGTCATCAACTAAGAAAGGCAACCCTTCTTTGTCATATACGCCATACATTTTTTGACGGGCTTCCAGTCGTTTCACCCTTGGCTGTTTGTTCTTAGTCGTTCCAATCTATTTCAACTCGAGGGTTGTCTTTATCAATGCCCCTGAAATCGTCATATGTTGCCACTACGAAGTTTAAATTGTCGTTTGGCATAAATACTTGGCCACGAACTGAACTGGCCTGAAAAGCATCAAAAATGAACTTATGTGTGAACGTCCAGTTATCTAAGTCCGTCCTGTGGTCAGGAAAATACCAACTAAATTTAAATTTAGTGTTCTTCTCAATCGGTTGCAAGCCATCAACCATAGCTTGGTCAACAAGTGGCATGATTTTTGCTTGAATTTGATGTTTGCGTTTATTAGCAACAATCCGTCCAGCCTTCATACCATGGATCAATATCCAATTATTCAATGTCATCTTCACTAAGCGCATCTTGCCTTGCTTTTTCATTGGCAAAATAAATACATTCAGTGGTATTACTAGTTTTGCCATTTAAAACCTCTTCAAAACTTGGTGGCCTGTTGCTGTTAATCCCGTTTTAGCTTTATTAGCCATTCGTTCAGGCCGTGTATTTCGTAACTCAACTAACAAGTTCCATGAAGCCTTGCCCATTTCTTCAACAGTGTTATAGCCTAGCTGTTGAGCTAATTTCTCATTTTGCTTTTGAATTTGATCAGATGTAGGTATAAGAACGTTTGATTCTCGTTGATTATCAGTTGATCTTTCATTTCTGTTATTTTCAAATTTGACCATTTCATCAACACTAGTTAATCCATTTGCAATCCATGTATCAACATAATCTTTAACATAACCACCGGTCATTTTTTTATTAGTTGTCAGTCCTTTTTTCTTAACTAGCCTAATAGCTGAAATTAACATCTTTTTTGCTTCAAGATAGTCATGAGTTTGATTTTGTAGTTGAGATAAAAATTTAATAATGTCATTGTTTGAATAACCATTGTATTCAATGTCTGCTAACTTCCACTCATTTTCTACCTGTGAATCTGCTTGTTTATCCATAATTTATATCTCATTTTATGTGTGTTGGTGCTGGTGTTAATTGCTAACTTTATTCTCATACTTTGATAGCGGCTACTCCAACACCAGCGCCTTGATATTCTTAATAATTGATATTCTTATAATATTGATATTCTTAGGGGGAACAAAAACCACCCCCTGGTTTTTCTGCCACTGGCTAATGCCTATATATCGGTATTTACCACTGACGTGTTTTCTGCCACTGGTAAATCATAAATTACACGCTCCCATTCGGTAATTTGTCCCCGCTTGTTTCTGATTGCTTTACGCCTGATATAACCGGCTTTTTCGAGTTCTGTAAGACCAGCTCGAACCCACCGTTCACTCTTGCCTAAATCTTTTGCAATCTTGCTATTCCTAAATATCCAGCCATCTGACATCGACAGCATGTACATCAATAATCTGAACGAACTGTTCGATAATTCGTGATTTCGTAATGTTTCATTAGGAATCTGGCTAAAATTATTTTTCCATCTTTCGCGCCTTATCATCATCAATCTCCTTCATTCGTTTATAGGTCATAATTCCGAGCTGATTTAGCGTTTGCGAATCTAATAAAATGCCTTTGACATGATATTTAGATTTGAACGTTGGCCAGCCAATTCGATGTGTCTCTTCATGGTGTTCTTCACACAAAGCAATTAAATGTCTGCATCGATGATCAACCAATTTACGGTCATTACCCATTCCAACAGTGTCGATATGATGTATCTGCGCATCTTTGCCACAAATTACGCATGACCGATGTTTCAGTGACATATACATGTACATATCCAAATCGTCTTGATAGGTCATACCGCTATGCTTCATCGGCACTTTGTTTCTAATCGCAAAGTCCAATAGAAATGTGATAAATCGTCTAGCCGTGGTCATATCCGTGTCGGAAAAGCTAAAGTATGGATTACCTGTTTCAGCAGTGAAGTAATACTTCATCCACTCTTTACACTCTTCGGGAAACATTCCCGACCATTTAGCAATTTCTGCAATGATTGCATACGCTTTTTTGCGCTGCAGTTTACTTAAATGCCGTTCATCTTGTACGTCCACAATTACTTGTGGTTGCTCTGCAGTTGTGAATAGGGATAAATTAGCCAACTCTTCACGATTTTCAAGCGTGATAACTACTTGATTACCCTTTATCGCTGTAATTTTCCCCCATAAATCCATTACAAAACTCCTACATTTTCTGGATCAACACGATATGTTGACCGATACAATCTACTGTATGTTTTTGCTTGAAGCGGTTTATCTTCGCCATTGATTAGCCTGACAATATGGTCTTGATTTGCTAAAATTTCACGCATGCCACGATCCAATGTTTCCTGCTCAATCTTGTAAATATCGGCTAATGGCTCATCTTCTTTACTGACTGCCACAATGTAGACTTCAAATTCTTTGCCAGTCATTTGGCGTAACATTTCTTGATAAGCTGCCATTTGAATGTGGTAGCCCCTACTGATGAAAAAATTCTCGTATTCGTTGTAGTAGTCAGACCATTCACCACCAATCAAACCGTGAAATTCTTTCAGTGATCTAACTGTTTTGAAATCGATAAAATACTGTTCTTCTAAGTTCACCGCATCTAACTTGCCACGCCAATCAACACCATTTATTGAACCGTCAATGACATACTCTTTATCAGGCGCACCGTTTACTAATGCCATAATCACTGGATCAGCTTCAATACGCTTAATCATCTTCTGTGCAACCTTGAATTCAGTTTTTAAATCACCCTTTGTTTTGCCACGTTGTGAAATGATTTCAGGATGTTCATAAATAAACGCTTGATGAGCCTGTGGGCTTTCAAAATACGAATGTAAGAAATTACCTACTAGCAAGGCTTTATCGTCATCAAAGATGTTATAAGTGCCTGCCATATTTGCTAATGCTTCTACTTCCCCGTTGAACAAGAAGTTCTTGAAAGTAGATGCGTGCATGTGAATATATGCTTCTCTTGGGTCGTAATAATCTAATTCTTCTGCCATGATTTATCCCCAAAACTCATCTGGTTGATAAGGCGTGTCACCCATGTCAATCTCTTCATCAGGGTTCGTCTCTTGCTCATTCAAGTAATCTGCTACTCGTTCTAGCAATTGGGCTTTAGTTGCGCTCTGTTGATACAACATATGATGTTGATCTAACCAGTATTTTATTTCTGCTACCGTATTTTCGCTATCTACTTGGTCAGGTGCGCTTTTAACTGGTTCTTCGGGTAATTCTGTCTCGTCGTTAAACGGCAATTCTGCGTCGCTTATGACGTCTTGCTTTGGTGCTGGTTCTGGCTCAGGTTCACTAACTTTCTCAGTAGGTTCTGGTTCAACCTTTTCTGGTTCCTTTGTAGCAACCTTAGCCATTCGAGATAAGGCATTTTGCTTTGGTGCTGGCGTTACATCTTTAGGTTCGTCGTCATACTTATTTTCATTGGCCGTGGTGCTATTAATCGCTGCAATCAAGTTATCGTCATCACCGGATGTGTTGATAATATTCTTAGCTGCTCGATTAATAACCGTACGCTTTGCCATTTCCTCAGGGAATTTTTTATGAACGTTTGTAGTACGGGCTTGTCCCCATGATGTATCAATTTGTTTCTTAGTCATGACCTCGTATTGCTTTTCCCCATCAGCCTTAGTAATTACTGCATAGGCTCCGACAATTTCGTTGTCTAGCTTCATGAAATCAGTGTGATGTGCTTTGACAATCAAGCCGCCATTCTCATCGTAATCAACATCAAATTCTTCATCTTTGCGTACAACATATGCTTGAATATCCTTGATATCTTTCAAACGTTTTAGAACTTGTTGTGTTCCAAAATATGATCGTTGCATTTGTAGTTGATTACCGTATGCAATGAAATAAACTTGAGTCTTTGCCGGGCTTAGCCCCTGTACAACCATGTCAAACAATGTCTTTTTGATTGAATCTGCCGATACGCTGGTAATACCCTTTACCGTTGGCAATGTTGCCACCGCCTCTTGTAGTGCATTTGCGACATGGTACCCGTCAGGTACTTTAAAGTCTTGTGCTTCAACTAGATCCTGAAAATCTTTAGTTACTGAGTTGGCAACTAATTGTTGTGATGCAGTTTTTGAAATATTGAATGTCTCTGTCATTGTCTTTCCTCCGTATTAACTTTGTAACCGTTGTTTTTTATCCATGTTTCAGACTTTTCTAGTGGAATGTACTCACCATCTATTTCCACAATTCTGTCCCCTAAATAGATTTCGTCACCCTCGAAGTCATAGCCCCAAGGTGCTTCATCATCTGGTGGATCTATCCAGTCATTTGGCATACAGTGCCTCCCTATGTTAATCTTGAAGGGTAATTTGAAGTCGAAATCTAATTACCCAAGCCATCACTCACTCCAATGAGTAGATGGCTATTTTTGTATAAAAAATGTGCGATATTATTTGCCAGCCATGGAGCTACCAAAATATCTGTCCTCAATGTCCGAAACATTCGAATAGCATCCGTTTCTGTTCCAAACTCTAATGCAAGCTCTTCATCAGTCATGCCAAGAATTCCAGCTATTGCAACGACTCTTATAAAATCTATACGAGACATCATTTTATTTTGAATTTCCATCATCAATAATTCCTTTTATCCGCTTATTTGCAACTTTTTTACCATCAGTTAAAACAAAAATAAACCAGGCTACCATCAAAAATCCTAAGCTGATAATGCGACTGATAACTTTTAAAACCAGTGCCAATTCATCCCAGAAAAAGTAAATCAATCCAAGTAACATAAGAACTGCTATCATTGGAGCAATGAAATTATTAAATGTGATTTGTAAAGCTAATAAAAAATCTTTCGTTCCTGTTGACATATTATTGTTGCCTCCTAAATTACCTTGCCAGTTACCTATCTTCTTTTATTAGTAACTTCCGCAGCATGTTCTGCAATGTATTGTTGAACCTTTCTACCGTGATATAAGAGTTGTCTCTCCCCTTTTGGGATAGTTAATCCTGGTTCTGCTTCAACTCGCCTACGCCAGTAAAGATTGAAATCGTTCAAACTCATACCACCCAAGTAATCTTCTAAAGTTCGCTTGCCTTTTGGTGTTTTATTTGTTCGATTTAATTGAACAAATTCATCATGATGTAGAATATTTTGTTCAGCTAATGCCACTGCTTGTTCAATAACTGACTCACTCAAATGTGTCAGCATTTCTATTGGCAATTGTATTGTTGCTCCTTCTGCCATTATCTATACCCCCAAAGCTATTTGTGATTCACCGAGGAACTTATTAACAAAGTATTGTTGTCCCTTACCAGTTACCTTTGTAGTAAACGTCAAACGAATTGAGCCATCAGGATTTGTATGAGAGCTTTCTTTTACTTCAAACAAGCCTTGATCAATGTATCGTTGCGTTGGCCGATTGTACTGACTACCTGTCTTATGCAAATAACCATTTTCACGTAGATAAGCGAACAATCTGTTCTGACCGACTTTCACACCGTTTTGTGAAATCAACTTGGCTAAGTCACCAACTAGAATTGATTGCTTGCTAGTGTTTACTGCATCAGCAAACAGTGCTTTTGGTTTCATCTCTTCAATAATCTTGTCCTTGTGGTCCAACATCATTTGAGCTGATTTCAACCCCATTGCCATTTGCATTCTAGGGTCAGCCATCAACGCTTTATGTTCTTTTTCAACCGCAATGAAATAATCACGAATTTGATTACCTTTATCAGTTTTAGTCATCATTGCAATATGTTTAGCCATGTCGACCATCAATTTATAGTCTTGAAGTGTCCTTACTGCTCCGTTATTAACAACCGTAGGTAAACCTACACTTGTAAAATCAATGTCTTCAACATACATATCTTTATATCGAGCAAACCATAGACTAAATCTTTCTTTAATCCCTAAACCTTTATACAAATCACGAGCACTAACTAATTGCTCACCTTGTTCATTCTCATGAACTTTAATTAATTCCTGTCCCATTTTTATGTTCCTTTCCTACGTCAGTTAATTGTTGTCTATTTTCAAGTCTATTAAAAATAGACTTGAATGTTAAAAAATAACGTCATCATATCTGACGTTGAATACCTGCAAAATCTTATCAACATTTGGTTGGGTCGGAAATGATTTACCATTTTCCCACTTATACCAAGAGCTTGTACTAACATTTAACGCATTTGCAGTTTCTTGTTGTGACCATTGCATTCCTACTCTTAGTTGCGCCAGCGTGTACTTACCACTCATGAATATCTCCTCCTTTGTTTCGATATATTCATTATAGTCTATTATTAATAGACTTTCAACACTTTTGTTTGTTTTTAATAGATTTTACTCATGTTTGAACGTATAATAGTTGATATATAAGAAAGGAGAATGCTATGGCTGATATAAAAAATAAACAAATTTTTGCATTAAATTTAAAAAATCAATTGAATATTCATGGAAAAGTTCCAACGGATTTAATCGATGATTTAGATATTAAAAAAGCCACTGTCTATTCTTGGCTAAATGGACAAACTTTCCCCCGAATTGACAAAATAGAACTTCTAGCAGGCTACTTCGGAATTACTAAAAGTGACTTAGTAGAAGATAAAACAGAAACAAATAAAAAATCTACCAGCGATGAGCCAGTAGATCTAGATAAAGCATTGTCAGAAGAAGGCATGGCTATGTTTGATGGCCAACCATTATCAGAAGAATATAAAAGAGCCCTTCTTGCTATGCTTAATACCATGAAAGATAACGGTAAGTAAGCTTATGCACGAAGAACTTTTAAGGCAGTTATTAGCTATGGCTGAAAAGTCAGGCATTGTAATAACTGATATTTTAGGCGGGCCAAATGACCCAGACGTTGCTTTTTGCAACGATAGAATTATTAACATAAATCGTAACTATAATTCACGTATTAGCGTTGCATTTAGGTTAGCTCATGAGATTAGTCACATTGAATTCTCTAACCCGTCATTCCTATACAGGTTCTCCCCTCACATCAAGAATAAGGAGGAACGAGAAACTAATGAACGAGCTATCCGCATAATTGCAAGGCTAGTATACATAGATACACCTAATGAATATCGCAACTGGTCAGATTTTATGACCGAATTTAACCTACCTAGTTGGTTTGAGCCACTGGTTAAAGATTTGATTTATGAGTAAACAAAGAAACCACTCGTGAAGATGGCTACGGAGGATTTAAAAATGTCCAATAGTAAATCGAACATGCAGATATTACGTGAACTAAGTGAAAAGCCTCATAATGGTGATTTTACTGATGAAGAACATCAAAAGATGAAGCAGTGGAAAAAAATATTTGATGAGACTATAGAAGAAATAAAAACGGGCGCTTATAAAAAATAAATATTAGGAATTATCGAATAATCATTATGGAAAAAAATAAAATAAAAGTATCTACATTCAACTTTTTAAAAAAAGCAATTAACATTGTATTTCTAGTTTGGATGATATTAATCTTTATCGGTTCAATTAGATCCACTCATTTAAACATAGCCGAAGTGTCTCCAGAACTGTTTACACTTATTTCACTATTTGCAATATGCATAGTTATATATTTTGCATCAAACAACATTAAGTCATTTATCAAAAATAAAGTAACACCCCTAGTGTTGGGTTACAAGTTAACTTTGCTATCTATTTGGTCACTTTTATTAATAATTGGACAAATAATTTTCATAGCCCAAACAACCACTACAATTGGCTTTGACGTTGGTGGTGTAGTTGGTCAAGTAATTTATGGTACTTCAATGCCTAACTATTTTAGTTATAATCCCAACAATTTACCACTTTTATTCTTAGAAAATTTTTGGGGCAATCACTTTGGGGCGAATTGGGTTTCATTTAATATCATGTCGTTATTAAGTACTGATTTAGGATTTATAATCACTATATTAACAGCTAGATATATTAACAAAAATAGTATGTACACAACCTGGTTACTATCTTTACTGCTTTTAGGTTGTTTTCCTTACATAATCGTCCCATATACCGATGTATTAGTTTTGCCGTTAGTAAGTCTGGCATTTTTAGGATACTTAATTGCTAAGAAAAACAATAATCTATATATAAAATCATTAGGTTCCTTATTAATTGGAATTTTTGGAACACTTTCATTTTTACTCAAGCCATCATCTGTAATTTTCATTATCGCTATTATCTTGGTTGAAATATTTTATTTATTATTCAAAAGTAAAAAAGTAAAAGTGTTCTATATTATTTCAATTTTGTTAGTTAGCTTTGGTTCCGCTTTTGGTGTTAAACAAATATATAATTCTTACTTGCATGACCAACAATATATTAAAGTCAATCCTAGTATGAAAAAACCACCAGAATTATTTCTTGCTATGGGTATGGTTGGTAACGGTGGTTATAACACAATGCTAACAAACACGGTAAATTCATTGAAAACACAACATGAGAAGAAGACATTTGCAGTAAAACAAATCAAAGATACCCTACACCGTTATGGTATTTTTGGTTACCTACAATTTTTGCTTAAGAAAAATACAAATAATACTTCAAATGGTGCTTTCGGTTGGTTACAAGAAGGTAATTTTATACTTGCTCCTGCAACTAACAGGTTACAACAGCTTGTTTACCCAAATGGTTCACATTTACTTGATTATTTTTTTATTTCACAGATTGTATGGATCATCTTGCTCGTAATTTTAACCTTGGGATATAAATCACCCCAAAAATTAGAATCTATCATAATGATATTAAAATTATCAATTATTGGTTCATTAATGTATCTTCTACTCTTTGAAGGTGGCAGAAGTAGATATTTAATTCAATTCTTACCACAAATAATACTGTTATCTGGTATATATTTAAATGTTTATTTTACAGATAATATGTTCGTAAAAAATAGTGATTAATAAAAAAGCCACCCTACTGGTGGCATACATAAGAATAATCAAAAAAATTCAAATTTTGAAAGGAGACACTTAAATGACTAATACATGGAAAGATAAGGCCAAATTATTGGCCGATAAAGGACTAACCATGACAGAAATTGCAAATGAAGTAGGAATTACTTATAGTTCTGTTGCTAAATGGGTTAAAAAAAATAACATAAATGTTAAGTCTGGTGTCCATAAAGAATGGCATGAAACAGTTAAGAAATTAGCTACTACACACACATTAGCAGAATTATCAAAAATTGTTGATCAGTCAGAAAATAATATACAATCTTATCTTTTTAGATATGATATAAAGCCAAAACCTGTTATTGATAAATCAGAGAAGTTAAAGTGGCAATCTAGGGCACGAACACTAGCATCCGATCATACTGCTACAGAAATTGCAAAAATACTAGATATTCCTATAGCTAACTTACGTTATTTTTTCAAAACAAATAATATCAAGTGCCTTACTAAGAAAACAAGAGATACCCCTTGGCATAAAGAAGCTATTAAATTAGCACCTACTCACACTACATATGAAATTTCTAAAATGTTTAACGTATCACAAAAACAAGTTCAAGCTATTCTTCGAGAAAACAATATAATTGCAAAAAAAAATAACAAAAAGTTTTTTAAATCACTAACTAAAATAAATTCAAAAAATTTTGAAAATAATACTGATATGACAAAATATCTATATTCTCTAGGATTTACTGATTTAGAAATTTCACAAACATTAAATATTAGTAGGCAACGCGTTCAACAAATTAGAAATCAACATGCTCTGATAAAAAACAGTTCTGATCGAAAAAAGCAAGCCCTTTTAGATAAAAAAGAATTACTAATAGATGATATAAATTCCTTTGGAGTACAAAAAGTTGCAGATAAACACCATGTATCAAAAGCATTTTTGATTGAATTAATTGGAAAAAATAATATACCTATTTCTCGAGGAACTGGTGCAAAAACAAATCGGACTTCTAAATGGTGGCAAGAGATGGCTGCACAACATACTGTTTATGAATTGTCTGATATTACTGGTCTCAAAATAACCTCAATACGTGCTATTTTAGGAAAATTACATATTCCCGCAAAAAAAAGCGACAGGAGTTAGAAAAGGACAAATTCATGCCAAGTCACATTCTTATTTTGGAAAAACTTATGATGAATTAGTTAATTTAGGGGAAAATCATACAATGAAAGAAATTGTGGCTATCATCAATAACGGTTCTGAAAATTCAATTAGAGCAGCATATAAACGAATGAAAATTTCTTATAAAAAAGTCTATTAATATTGTGTTGTGACCCAGACAAGTCAATAAACTGTCTAATTTTAAACAAGAAAGGTTAGGTTTAAACTAATGGCAAGTATTTATAAGCGTGGTAAAAGTTGGACTGCCAACGTTTTCGTATTGAAAGATGGTGAGCGCCGTAGAAAAACAAAATCCGGTTTCAAAACAAAATCAGCAGCACAGGGATGGGCCAACGAAATGGAGGTAGCAAAACAAAAACATGCACTTACATTTAATACAAAAACACCATTTCCCGTTTATTTTGATAAATGGTTTGAAATATATAAAAAACCATTCGTAACATATTCTACAGTCAAGTGGTATAAATTAACTAGCAAACATCTACACAATGCATTTGAAAATGTCACAATTGAAAATATGACTAGAGCTCGTTTTCAAAAATTTTTAAATGAAATGGGAGAAAAATATGCAATAGAGACAACTAAAAAAATAAAAATGCATGTTCATCAGATGGTTAATTCAGCTATTGCAGAGGATGTTATTATAAAAGATTGTACTAAAGGTACTAATACAACCGGGCTTGATGGAAAAGACAGAAATTTAAAATTTCTAGAAGCAGATACAATGAAGTCATTGGTTACTAATATAGTCTCTCGTCCCGTCGGAGAACGTCCAGTTACGGATATGATGATTTTAACAGGCCTTCACACAGGATGTCGTTACTCTGAAATTGCGGCGCTAGAATGGTCCGATATTAACTTTAATAACAGTATTATTTCAATTAATAAGACATGGGATAGTCCACGTAAATTATTTAAGCCAACTAAAACTAAAACATCAACTAGAAAAGTTGATGTTCCTGACGTGTTAATTAAAGATTTAACTGAATGGTATAACTTACATCAAAATACTACATTCGTATTTACTGGATCTAACAATTATCCTCCTACAAATGAAGCAGCTAATAAACAGCTGACACGTAATCTAAAAGAAATTAACTCTGATAAAATGATTACATTTCATGGACTTCGTCACACACACGCTAGTTGGTTATTATCTCAAGGTGTTGATGTAAAATATGTTTCTGAAAGACTTGGTCATTCGAGCATAGATATTACACTTTCAGTTTACACTCATTTGCTACAAACTCAAAGAAATGACCAAACAAACAAGTCAATGGCACTACTAAATAATCTTTAGTGCTACAAAAGTGCTACAAAACAAAAAAATACTCTTACAAATCCCTTGATATCAAGGGTTGTAAGAGTCATCGCATGCCGACTGGGGGATTCGAACCCTCGACCTACGGTTTACGATACCGTTGCTCTACCAACTGAGCTAAGTCGGCAATTACTCCGAATGTCGGGCTCGAACCGACGACAGCACGATTAACAGTCGTGTGCTCTACCAACTGAGCTAATTCGGAATGATATGCATCGCGACGTCCTATCCTCGCAGGAGGCGATCCTCCAACTACTTTTGGCACTACTGAGCTTAACTTCTGTGTTCGGTATGGGAACAGGTGTGACCTCAGTGTCATCATCACGACACGTTTATGATTGAGTGAACGTAGTTCCCTC
>NZ_BLKA01000004.1:0-131402 GCF_010306265.1 Weissella sagaensis
TTTGGTTTTTCTACTTCACTTGTTGACGTGTCATTTCCTGACGTGCTGGTCTCACTGGATGAGCCATCACCATCTGGCTTTTCTTCGCCACTTGTTGACGTATCACTCCCCGACGTACTGGTTTCACTGGATGACGACCCATCACCATTTGGTTTTTCTACTTCACTTGTTGACGTGTCATTTCCTGACGTACTAGTTTCACTAGATGACCCATCACCGCCATTTGGCTTTTCTAATGTACTCGTACTTTCTGATTCTGAGCTGCTGCTACTTGAATTTACAGGCTTACTAACTCCCCAAACATATACTGTATTTGCTTTAGGATTCTTTAAATCAAGCAAAACGTTTTTTGTTTCCTCTTCTTGCCAATTTCCATTACTCTTGGTACCAGTTAATGGGTTAATTTTTCCACTGGTAGGATTTTTAAGCCATGGATCTACCAAATATGTATTTGGTCCTAGTTTTAAGTAAGCAATACCGGTGTGATATAACATGCCACCAAAATTGATAACATTTTCAGTATTAAAACTTTGTAAATCAAGTTTTGTTAAATTAGATGTTTCTAAAAACATATTTCCCATATCAGAAACTTTACCCGTGTTAAATGAACTTAAATCTATATGATTTAAACCTGAATTACTAAATAAGTCACGCATAGAAGTCACATTACCAGTATCAAACCCACCCATTTTAACAGTGTCTAATGAACGAGTATAAGCAAACATACCGCTCATATTTGTCACTTTACTCGTATCCCATCTACTTAAATCTAAAGTTTCTAACTTATCATCATTTAGAAACATATTACTCATATTTACTACATTAGATGTATCTAAATTATTTTCACCCTTAATACTAATTAATGAACGATTAGAAAATAAATTCGCGCTATCAGATGGCAAAATCACTTTACCATCAATAACAATATATTTTACAGAATCACCTAAAATACCATCTTGACTCCAAGGTGCGTCATTATTACTTAGTGTGCCACCTTCAAGATTAATGGTCCCTGTTACTGGATTAAAATTCCAATCACAAGTTCCCCAAGTTCCTGTTTGAATGGCCGTACTATCGGCTGTAGTATTTAATTTACTACTCAGTTGCGCATCATCTGCAAAAACATTATCAGTAACCAACAAACCAGATCCTATTAATATTGACGCAGCTGTCAATAAACTTATCTCTAAACTTTTTTTCATCATATTTACTCCAATTCTAATATTGTGAGAGTATTGTATCTTATTTAGAATATTCACAACATTATAAAATAGTTCGATTTACATCAAAAAAGTATCCTAACTATTAAAATAAATACTTTAATCGTTTTTTATCTAAAATACAAAGCATTTTCACTTCATAAATTATTGGTACATCCTCAGCAAACTACGATATTTAACGTCAAAAAAACTGTTTCCGTTTACATATCGGAAACAGTTTTTAGTTAATTAAAAATTATTTAGATACCTAACTTTTTCGTGAAATTTCACTTAAGTTATTTGAGTACGATTTTTTATTATTTTAACAATCCCTGCGCATTATACTAATATCGTTTCAACCATTAACTTCCATGACATGATTTCCACATTTCATCCCCGAATGGCTACAAATCACATTATTTCTGAATCATTAAAAAATATAAAAAAGGCCAGAATTGATGACATTATTCTAGCTTTTCTACTACTCATACCTGTGTTAGTTAATTCACTATAAGCTCTTCGGTACCCATCCCTATATGAAATTGATAACAATGCTAAAACTATTACTATAATAATAAAGATTATAGATAGATTAAGCCACATATCTAAAATACTTCCTTCTTGAAATTTATAATTCAAATAAAATTTAAAAATATTAGTTACAAATTTATTTATGTATATAGCAACATAATACTAGCACCTTTTTATTTTGTAGCGGCCATTCAACATCACTCACCGTGAGATTTACCGCGTAACACATGATCTGCGTGTTCAAAGGTTTCATTGATTACATCTAAAATATGTGGATCATTTAACTGATAATAATTATATTTACCATTTCTTTCACTCGTCACTAACTGATGATCACGCAATAAAGCTAGATTGTGTGATACAACGGATTGTTCAATGCCCAATAACTCACTTAATTCTTTTACACTTAGCCTTTTATTCTCTAAATTGTACAACATTTCAATTCTGATACGATTACTTAATAATTTCATAATACTAGTCATCTCAAGCAAATGTTGATCATCCATTACACAATGTCCCCCTTTCAAAAATATGATAAAACATGATGAATTAAGCCACTATCCCAAAATACATATAAACCAATTAAGATATAACAGATTTTCATCATGATTTCACCATATTGGTTCATTATTTTCATAACCAAATTAGTTGTTACGACTAATTTAATTATAAAAACAATCATAGTGACTAAAATGGCAATTATCAAGATTGTTATCACTAAATCATGGATACTTTTACCAATCATAATTGGCAGAAAAATCGCTAAAACACATCCTGAACACACAGATAAATAAGTCAATAAAACTGTTATAATGGGTTGTTTATGCCATTTAGGAGCACCATTGCCATCATCATCATGCAAAGCCATATAAATTGGCAATATTCCAAGCAAGCCTAAAATCCATTCAGGTAAAAATAGCCCTAGCGTTGCACCAATAAAATAGCTACCAATTAACAACAGCATAACACCTGCTAGATAACCCAGCAAAACTTGCAAGACATGATATTTTTTCAGTAAAAATAACAACATGAAGAAAAAGTCTATATTAATACCTAAAAACGTCATAACTATAATCCCTATATTCATTTCATCCTCCTAAAAAACACATGTTGTTTATTACATATGTACATAATAACATGTGTAATAAACAATGACACAAAAAAACACCAATTATGAAAAATTGGTGTTTTTTTATTACTCATTAGGTTGTAGTGGCCCATAATAATAAGATGCTGTCGCACCACCATCAATTAGAAAAGTTGCACCACTAATATAGTGTGCTCGTTGACTCATAATCAACTCGGCAACGTCAGCAACCTCGTCTGCGGTTCCTGGACGTCCAGCTGGCGATTTCGCAAACATATTTTTATAGAACGCACCTCGTTTGCCATTAAATTCATCACGTGCTAAAGGTGTCACAATAATACCTGGCGCAATAGCATTTACACGGGCTTGACGTTCACCCCATTTAACAGCTTCATACATTGTTCTTTTTTCATTGCATCGTTTGGCCAATTGATAAGCATGCAACGAATCTTTAATATTATTAACCTGCAAGAAGTCTAAATCTAATAGTTTCTCAGTTGGCGCCATTGCTAATTGCCGGTCCTGGTGTGTCGTTAATGCTGGCATCCTATAGCCAGATTGACTTGAAATAACAACACCAACACCACCAGGTGCAATAACTTGACGAACTTCTTCTAATAAGACGGCCGTACCATACAAATCCACTGCTAAAATTTTTTCAATTGATGCCTGTGACGGCGAAACGCCTGCCCCATTAACCAGCATTTTAATTTGCCCAAATTTTTGCGCAAATGCAATCATAGCTTTAATTGACTGACGAGATGATAAATCCATCTGAAACGTTGCCACATCATAACCAGCATCTTGAAGAACGCCACTAATCAATTCTAAGTTTTCGGTACTACAATCACCTAAAATAATTTTTTGACCATAACCTAGTCTACGCGTTATTGCTAATGATAATTGGCCAGCACCAACGACCAACATAACATCTTTTTGCTGCATCATTTTTTCCTCGCTGTACTATTATTTACCTCATTGGTAATGAAATTACTATGCTACTTGAAGTAAACTTCAAGTCAAATTAATTTGCACTAAAGTTTACTCTAAGGTGTATAGTAAAACACATTATTATATAACGGCATCATTAAAAAGAAAGGGCTAATTTTATGAAAAATATTTTGATTATCGGTGCTACCGGAACAATTGGTCAGGCTACACGTCATCTACTGTTAACAAAAACAAATTATCATCTCACTTTGTTTGCCAGAACTGCACATCAACTAATAATTAATCATGACAGAGAAACTAGTATTAGTGGTGACCTCAATCATAAAAAAGAATTACTGAAGGCGATGCAAAAACAAGATATCGTTTTAGTTGCATTAAGTGGTGATTTACCAAAATATGTTCAAAATATCATAAATATTATGCAAGAAATGAAAGTTTCACGCATTATTTTCATTGCGTCAATGGGAATTTATAATGAAATCCCTGACAATATTGGTGCCAGTGGCAATCTTAAGCAAAATCCATATTTAAAAAAGTATCGTCAAGCTGCTGATTTAATTGAAAGCTCATCATTAGACTATACAATTATTCGGCCTGGTTGGTTTGACCAAGGTACAGAAACATATGAAATTACAACTAAGGGTGAAGCTTTTGGTGGTCATGATATCGCTATTAATAGTATTGCAGATTTTATCGTAAAATTGATAATCCATGATGCATTTGGTATCAAGCAAAACTATGGCATTAATCGGCCTAATTTCTAAGCAATAATAAACGGGATTTACCAAGTAGGTACTTAGTAAATCCCGTTTATTATTATGCTGTTATTTTAATTAACGATTTAATTGCCCGACGTTCATCCATCGCTTCGTATGCTGCCTGTATTTGATCAAGATGAAATGCTTCTGTAAACACCTGTCCTGGATGAATATCACCGTTTAAAACAGCTGTTAGCAAACCATGCTTTTCATCATGTGTCGTAACTGCTGCAATACCACCACGAAGACCGATATTAGACCAGAAAAGCTTATTAGCTGATGGCTCATTTTGTGGTACACCCACACGACCGATAATAGCACCAGCACGTGAAATTTGCTGAGCTTCTTGTATAGAGCTCTCGTTACCAACACATTCAAGAACTGCATCAACGCCTGCCTGATTCGTTATAGTTAACATATCTAACACAGCTTGCTTATCTCGTGTTGACACAATATCAGTTGCACCAAATGCTACTGCCAACTCAGCACGTTCTTGGTGGTGACTTAAAATAATAATTTGCTTTGCTCCCATTAACTTTGCGGCAATCACTGCACACAATCCCACAGCACCATCACCAATAATAGCAACAGCATCCCCGGGTTTAACCTCGGCCGTATATGCAGCATGATACCCTGTTGCCATCACATCAGATAACGTTAATAAATCATTCAACTGTGATTCTGAATAATCTTGTGGTTTTCCGGGAATTTTTACCAATCCCCAATTTGCATTACTATAACGCAAATATTCTGCTTGATAACCATTTTCTGAATCTTCACTAGCATGATTATTTTCACAATTACCATCAAATCCAGCTAAACATGCTGCACATTTACCACATCCATGCGTAAATGGCACGACAACAAAATCACCAGTTTTAACCTTGGTCACTTGTGAGCCAACGGTCTCAACCACACCAATCGCCTCATGACCAACTCGCGTATTTGAGTCACGCTGGTTTATGCCACGATACCACCACATATCAGAACCACAAACACAAGCACGTACAATCTTAATGACAGCATCTGTTGCTTGCTTTATTTCTGGTTTAGCGACCTCTTTTAATATTATTTTCCCTGGCGCAATAAAATATGCTGCTTTCATTTTAATCCCCTCTACTTAAATATATTTTTAATAATTAATTTTTATCAGTCTTTAGTATAAAACTTGAAGTATACTCAAAGTCAAACAAAAATAATTGCAATAGCGATTTGCCTTGGAGCACACTCTAAGGTATAAAATAAATAAAAAGTTACCAGGTCTAGGAGGCTATTAAATTGAACATTAAACAAGCGAGTGAAATCAGTGGTATTTCTGCAGATACAATTCGATACTATGAACGAATTGGTATTATCCCAGCTATTAAGCGCAGCACAAGTGGTATTCGTAACTTCGATGACGAAGATTTAAAATGGTTACAATTCAGTCGCCAAATGCGGACTGCTGGGGTCTCAATTGAAGCATTAATTGAATATATTCAATTATTTCAAATGGGTGACCAAACAATTGATGCACGTGTCCATTTATTGAATGAACAAAAAATGCAGTTAGACGAAAAAATTAAATCATTAGTTAACGCAACAGATCGTTTGGCTTATAAAATAGATAACTACCAAACTCATATGATACAAACAGAAAAAAATTTGCGCCCTTTTAATAATAAAACCTTTCAATAGATTACTAGTTTTATTACGCAAAATAACAATAATCAAAAAGATGGTTCTAAAAACTTTAAACGTTTTTAGAACCATCTTTCACTACAGATCATACAATATTATTTATCAGTTTTTTCATAAACTGGGAACGAATCCGATGCCCCATAATTTTCAATGTGTTTAAATTGCTTTAATGTCACCATATCCTCATCACTAATCGTAAATGATAATTCAGTATTACCAATAATATGACTTGGCGTTTCTGACTTTGGTAAAGGTAACATCCCCAATTGCAGACAATATCGTAAGCACAATTGCGCAACATTAACACCATACCTATCCGCCATATTTTGCAATGATTCATTAGTCAAAATTTCACCATGAGCCACTGGTGAATAGGCTTCAACTAACACGTCGTTATCTTGACAATATTTGATTAAATCAAACGGTGTATTTGAGACATGCGCTAAAATCTGATTAACAGCTGGTTTAATGCGACCATTTTGCAAAATATTGTCTAAATCAATTTGTTGAAAATTTGACACACCAATAGCTTTAATTTTACCAGCATCATATGCCTCTTCCAAAGCACGCCATGCTGCTAAGTTTCCCTTAAAATAATGTTCACCATTTCTAAAATCAGCCCATGGTTGTGGTGCATGAATAATCATCATATCCACGTAATCTAATCCCATGTCTTTTAATGACTGATCAATTGCCGAAACAGCTTCATCATATGACTTAATTTCAGCTGCTAATTTCGTTGTTACAAAGACATCTGCGCGTGATACTGAAGATTCTCGTAGTGCCTGTCCAACCCCTTTTTCATTACCATAGGCTTGTGCTGTATCAATATGGCGATAACCGGCATCCAATGCCACTTTTACAGGATTAATGACGTTATCATTTTCAATTAACCACGTTCCAAAGCCTAACTTAGGAAGTTTAACACCATTTGATAATGTAAATGTCTCATTTAAAACTGTCATATAATACCCCTTTTTTAACTTTTATTTTATTTTTTAAAAATCAAATGTACACCGCCATCTGACAACTTCTTAGCTTGATCAAAAGCAAACGTATCATCAACATATTGACCTACTGCTTCAAAACTAGCTTTTTTATTTTCGTCACCATTAACATGAGGCGCGATTACTAATGAAATTTGATCCACAACATGCGCTTTCAAAAACGCACCATTAATCATGGCACCACCACAAACAGCCAAAGTTTCAATATTGAAATGGGCATATAATTTTTCCAACACTGTTTCAAAATCAAACTCTGTTTCACCACCAATAATATATGGAATATTCATTGATTGTAAAAAGGCTAGATAGGCTTGACTCGCTTGTTTTGTAACAACTTCAATAGCATGCATTTGATGACCATTATAGTCAAAAAAGTTTTGCGTCCAACCACACTTTCCCTGACGATCAAACGATACAGACCATGTATCAGATTCTATTTCTGGTAACCAATCCTCATATGGAATTTGTGCATCTTCAAAATCACTCAAATCAAGCGTTGCTGGTGCTGCATACATTTGAATCGTTTCACGACCATTGGCATCAGCATTGCTCATTTTAAATAATTCATCTGAATAATAAGCACTTGAAGCACTGCTACTATGTGGTCCATCAATTTTACCATCAATTGAAACATACATATGGATAACGACTTTACTACGCGTCATAACGACTCCCTCTTTATACTTAAGTTAATTGATTATAGGCATCATCTTCAACTGGTTCTAACCATTCTGACTCACCAGTCGTTATCGCTAAATGACTAAACCAACTATCTTTCGTTGCACCATGCCAATGCTTAACACCATCATGGGCAATCACAACATCACCTGGATTTAATAGTTGCGCTGACTTACCTGCCTCTTGATACCAGCCTTGTCCACCGGTAACTAACAGGATCTGGCTACCATTATGATGAATATGCCAATTATTACGACAACCTGGCTCAAAAGTCACATTGCCCACAGGTACACTCACATCATCACCAGGTGTCACTAATGTGTTGTTATAACTTTGACCAATAAAATATTGTGCAAAGGCATCATTAGTTGGTCCGGTTGGAAAAACGCCTGGTTGTTCAACTTTTTGATTTGTCATATTAACTTCTCCTTAGATTAAAATAATGTTATTTATTGCCAAATTTCTTTTGCACGATTAAAAGCTGACCATGCTTTTGGCCAACCAACATAAAATGCCAAATGTGTAATTTCAGCAACAATTTCTTTTTGCGTAATGCCATTAGCTTTACCAATTTGTAAGTGTGTTGCCAATTGCTCAGTATTCCCCATTGCAATTAGTGCCGCAATTGTTATCAATGAGCGATCATGCGCACTTAATTCATCCTCTTTATCCCAAACTTCACCAAATAAAACATCATCATTTAAATGAGCAAACTGTGGTGCAAATTCACCCAACTGTTCTTGTCCTGCTGTTTGTTTCTTAGCCATAATGGCACCTCCCTAATTAATAGCTATCCAACAAACTCATTTTAAGACTTAAAGTACACTTTAAGTCAAATATTTTACTAGATATTATTAAATTTGTTTTGTTGTATAATATATACTTAAAGTTAACTAAAAGGAGATTTTAACCATGTCACTTACCAAAAACACGTATAATATTGGTGAATTTAGTCAATTAACCGGTATTCCAACATCAACTTTACGTTATTATGAAACTGAAAATTTAATAAAACCCCAACGCTCAGCTAATGGTCATCGCTACTATACTCGTGATGATTTTGATTGGTTACGTTTTTTAAACCATTTAAAAGGCGCTGGTATGAGCATTGCCGACTTAAAACAATATATTATGCTACGCGAACAAGGTGATAAAACGATTCCGCAACGTTTAGCACTCCTGAAAACAACTAAAAATAACTTTTTGAAAGAATTATCAGAAATCCAACAACACTTACAAATTTTAAACGATAAAATCAACTGGTATGAAGCCAAAGTTACTGGGATTATTTCTGATAGCGAAAAATTTAAAACTTATCTAGAACACTTAGGGCATGAAAATTATTAACCACAAAAAATTTATGATAATGATAAAATTTTCATTTCAATAAAAGCAAGTACTTGCATGCATTAAAAATCAATCGTATAATAACGGCGTAATCAAAAATATACGGAGGTTTCGGTAATGAAATTTAAACAATTTATTTTAAGTAAAGGACCTATTCTAGCCCTACTAGTCGGTCTACTCTATGGGGTTATTGTTTTCTTCATCTATTATTCAGGCTATAGTGCCGTCCCTAATAATGTCGATAAATTACCAATTACACTGGTTAATCAGGATCAAAAAAGTAACAAACTCGCTAAACAAATTAAAAAGGCTTTACCTTATAAACATGTCAAATCAACACCCAATCTAATAAATGCCAAAAAAGAATTAGACGATCGTGATACTTACTTAATTATTAATATTCCGAAAAATTTTACTACCGATATTGCTGCAAATAAGCAACCAAATTTGAATTTTTACATTAATGAGTCAAATCAAACTTCAATTGTCAGTGCCATGAAATCAACAGCTACAACTATTGGTAATACTGTCCAACAACAAATTAGTATGCAAAAAGGAACTCTATTAATCGCTAAGCCACAATTAGCATCCCTACAACAGCAACTTCAGCAGGAGCAAGTTAAGGCCAAAGAAACAATCAGTCAACAAAAACAAGCAATTAGTACTGCTCCAGCTACACAACAAGCGGCGTTAATACAAAAACTTGAAGAGCAAACTAATCAAGCCCAAGTTAAAGCACAGCAAACTGCCGCCAAGAAAAAAGATAAAATTATTAGTGATGCACAGTCACAAGCACAACCACTAATCAATAACATTAAAATTAATATTGAACGACAAAATAAAGTTGATACTGGTCTAAACAACTCGCTAGCCCCATTTTTTGCTAGTCTATCAATTTATCTTGGTTCCCTAATAGGCGCATTACTTCTCTACAACACATATGCTAAATTTGCTCCTCAAATTGGTCGCTTTAAAGCTTTTGCCAATCTTGAAATCACGATGGCTCTTGAAGCAATTATTATTGCTGGTATCGTTACATGGGCCATTTCAGCAATGGTCGGCACTGGTAACTTTGGTGAACTTTGGTTATCACATTTATTAACTATTTTTGCTGCTTATAATTTCAATTCAATAATGCTACTACTACTTGGTCAAGTTGGAACTGCACTAAATATTTTCCTAACCATGCTACAAGTTGTTGCTGGTGCTGGTATGATTCCCGTTGTAACAATGAATACCTTCTTTAAAGCCATTCACAGCTTTGCACCCATGTATTATGGGATTACGAATGATTTTAATGCCATGTACGGTGGCACCACACCAACGGCAGTATGGTATGGCTTTATATCTTTGATAATTGGAATCATCATCATTAACCTAATCATCGTTGCTTTCAAGAAACAACAAACAATGTTAAGATTTGATAAATTGGGTTAATGGAGGTTTATACTCGTGTCAAAAGATAATCAAATTCAAGAAACAATTTTAAGTGCATTTTCAGATTTAATTCGCCAGTATGGATATCGTGGCACAACGACTAAAAAAATTGCCACGATGGCTGATGTCAACGAAAGCACGATTTTTAGACATTTTAAAAATAAAGCTGGTATTCTAAAAGCACTAGTTCAAAACTATCTAATTGATGTCAAAGAAGCAGCTAATGATTTTGAGTTCCATAATGATATTGAAACAGATTTAGTGCAAGTTGCTAATATTTATCAACAATTTATTAAACGACACCAGTCAATTTTTTTACTATCACTGCATGAATCAACAGAATTTCCAGAAATCGAGTCAGTTGTTAACCAATTACCACAATATTTCCATGATTTATTAATGGTCAAATTTCGTGAAATGGTGCAAGCTGGTGAAATTGATTCTCAAACTGATATTGCTACTGAAGTAGACAGTTTCGTCACCCTATGTTTCGGTAATGCTGTTGCTTCATTTGTTTATCCCAATTCAGCTTTATTTATTAAAGCTGAACAATTTTCAGAGAAGAATATCCGTACATTTGCTCAACACTTAAAATAATATATTGAATAAACATTCAACACTTTAATAAAAAATAGCCGCTTACCATCTTTCGGTAAGCGGCTATTTATATTATTATCATTACCAACCAATATGATGACGACCATTTGGCTCTTTTAATTTACCATTTACAAAATCCTCAAATACTTGATGTATTATTGTAAATGCACGTTGTAAATCAGCTTCTTTAATCACCAATGGTGGCTGAAAACGTAGGGTACTACCCCGTAGCGAAATCATTAACACCCCATTTTTAAATAAATTATAGATGATTGTATTTGTTGCTTGTTCATCACCCAAACCTGTTTTGGGATTAATAATATCAATTCCACCGTTTAAACCATATAAACGCACATCCCCAATAAAATTAAACTGTGTCTTTTCATGAGCAAAGAAATCTTGCGCCACTTGCCCCAGTTTGGCTGACTGTGCAACTAAATCTTCTGACTTAATAACATCTAATGTTGCTAAAGCTGCTGCTGCACTGACCACATTTCCAGCTGTTGTATAAACATTAGCTGGCGCTTGCAGACTCTGCATAATTTCACGTCGTCCTAATACAGCACTCAATGGTATTCCAGACGCCATTGACTTGCCCATCGCAATCAAATCTGGTTTTAAGCCAAAGTGCTCAAATGACCAAAACGTTCCAGTACGGCCATAGCCTTGATTTACCTCATCAACAGCCAATAAAATACCATGTTCATGTGCAAAAGAAGCCACCTTGTCCCAATATCCAGCCGGTGGTGCAATAATACCACCATCGCCTTGAATTGGCTCAATCATAATAACTGCTGTTTCTTCAGCTGGTAAATAATTTTCGAATGGTTCTTTAAACGCTGCAAACATTCGCTCAACAAAATCTGCATCACTTTCATTTACTAAACGTTTATCTGGTGACGGAAAAGGCACCTTATAAAAACCTGGTAACAATGGTCCAATCTTGCGACTCATGTTTAAACTAACTGCTGAGGCAGAAATAGATCCATATGTTGAGCCATGATAGGCACCAACAAAAGACACAACATTTGGACGACCTGTGTAACCCCGAGCAAACTTGATAATAGCATCATTGGCATCTGAACCTGAATTACCATAGACTACCATCCAATCATCTGGATTACCCGGTGCTAATTTAACTAATTCACTTGCTAGTTTTGCTTCCGTTGACGTAGCAAAATAAGCTGCAGTGTAATGAACTAAATTTTCAGCCTGCTTTTGAATTGCCTTAACAATTTTAGGATGAGCATGTCCCGTGTTAGTCGCACTCGCACTCGCTAACAAATCAATATATTCATTACCATCTACATCAGTTAAAATTGCACCTTTCCCAGAATCAATGACCACATCAAAATAGTAGACACGGCCTGCTCCCGCAAAATGTTGTTCTTCTTGATTTAAAATTTCATCATTTTTGACCATAGTTATTTTTTGTTCCCCCTTCAAAAAAATAACGATTAATCGCTTGTTTTATTTCTTAATACTGAATGCTTTGCACCGTATACAAAGTAGACAATAATACCAACAATGAACCATACTAATGCGTAAATTTTAGCTTCTGAGCTTAGTCCCCAGAATACCCAACCAGACAAAAGTGCTCCAATAGCTGGTGTTACCGGATAACCAGGCATTTTAAAGCCAGCTTCTGGCAAATCCTTACCTTCACGTTTATGCAACGCATACATTGCCAATGACACAAAAATAAAGGCAATCAATGTTCCTGCCGAAATTAATTCTGACAAGAATGAGAATGGGAAGAATGAACCAACAATAATTGCAATTATTGTCAAAACCAATAGGCCACGATTTGGTAATCCTTTGTCTGACGTTACTTTACCCAACCATTTAGGAAGCATACCATCACGCCCAAATGAGTAAAGCAAACGCGAACCAGCCATCATCATCCCAATCAAAGCCGTAACCATTCCAACAACAGCAATAATTGATGTAACAGCGGCAACAATTGGATGACCGGATTGTCGCAATGCCCAACCAACTGGCTCAGCGTTATCAACATATTGTGTATATTTAAACATACCAACCAAAACAATTGAAACACCAATAAATAAAGTAACTGCAATCAATAATGATCCCAAAATTCCACGAGGCATTGTCTTTTGTGGGTTAACGGCTTCAGCAGAATTAGAAGCAATTGAATCAAAACCAATATATGCTAAGAAAATACCTGAAACACCTGCCCAAATTCCTTGGAAGCCTCCCATAGTTGCGCCATTTGGATTATATGCTGGTACAAATGGTGAATAATTTTCAGGATGAATAGCTGTTAATCCAACAAAAATAAATAGTAAAATTGCAAAAACTTTAACAACAACTAAAATAACTTCAATACGTGATGCTTCATGCACGCCACGTGAAAGTAGCAAAGCGACCAAACCAATGGCGATAAAGGCAACAATATCAATGACACCACCTTTAGGACCACTAACTGCTTGAGACCAACCAAACAAAGTATGTGTGTCTAGTGCCCCTGACAATGAAGCGGGCAATTCAACATTAACTTGTGTTAATAACCCTCTAAAATTCGCGGATAACCCAGATCCGACAAACGCAACAGCAATAATATACTCAGCTAACAATGCCCAACCAGCAATCCAACCAAACCCTTCACCAAATAGTACATTAATCCATGAATAGGCTGATCCAGCAACTGGTAATGTTGAAGCCATCTCAGCATATGCTAATGCCACAAACCCAGCCACAACTGCTGCCAGTAAAAATGAAAAGACCACACCAGGGCCGGCATACTTTGCCGCTACAACCCCAGGCAAAGTGAAGATAGCCGTCGAAACAATTGTCCCCACACCTAATGCTAAGAAATCCTTAGTGTGCAAAACACGTGGCATTTCTGAATCTTTACTAATATATGTAGAAGCGTCCTCGCGCTCCATAAATTTTGACAATAGCCCCATATACTCTACTCCTATCTAAGGTGACCGTATTAATCATGATTGACTAATTTATTAATTGCCTTAATTGGACAATTATTATTTACAATAATACCAACAAAATAAAATAAAAATCGGCCAGTAGTAATTATTTTAGCTATGACAATTGTTATCATAGCCAGTTATATAACAAAACAAATAATTATCTCCAAAACCAATTATTATCAATAATACCCTGTTGGTTATAAAAGTCAACATTTTTCTAATCTTTTTATCATTTAACTTCTAAAAGCCTTACCGTATCATGTTTAAAGTAAACTACATGAAAAAAGTACATAAAAATTATGTACTTTTTATCGTTTATATTCTTTTATACTTACTTTTTTGTTGAGTCACGTGCAATATAACCATGTGGCAAAACAATATTATTAATCGCTGGTTCTTCATGGTTCATTAATTTTGTTAACATACGCATCGCAACCGCACCAATATCATATATCGGTTGTGTCACCGATGATAATTGTGGTCGTGTTATAACTGTTACTTTTGAATCATTGCTCGTAATAATTTCAAATTCTTCAGGTACTTTTACATTAGCGTCCGTCAAACCATTAACCAAGCCAGCAGCCATTTCATCATTAGCCACCACTGCAGCGGTTACCTTTGATGACTTAACTGACTGAGCCAACTCATAACCTGATTGATAGTCATAGTTACCTTGAAATACTAATTGCTCATCATATGGTATATCATACGTTGCTAGCGCATCTTGATACCCTAATAAACGATGTTCTTTATTCATATAGTGATTTAAATCACCAGTGATAAATGCAATGTCTTTGTGACCAGCTTTTAATAAACGCGTTGTTATATCATTCATTGCTGACCGGTAAGCAATATTGACTGATGGTTGCGCGTCTTGATCATCAAGTAAACCTGCCAAAACAACTGGCACATCGGCCTTTTTAAATTCATCACGAATGGCATCATTAACAAGATTCCCCATAAAAATAATACCATCAACTTGCTTGCCCAAAAGATTTTCCATCACCTGAACTTCTTTGGTATTTGATTCATCTGAATTTGCCAAAATAATTTGATAATGGTACATTGCTGCAACATCATCAATACCACGGGCTAATTCAGCGAAATAATGGTTTGTAACATCTGGAATAACAACGCCAATAGTCGTTGTACGACGTGATGCTAGACCACGAGCAACTGCATTTGGACGGTATCCTAACCGATCAATAACAGCTTTAACTTTATCTTTAGTTTCTGACTTAACATTAGCATTACCATTAACTACTCGTGAAACGGTAGCCATTGATACCCTTGCTTCACGTGCAACATCATAAATTGTAACTGTTTGTTTATCCATTACTATTCTCCTTATCTTATCAATACAAATATGTATTCAAGTCTCGTTACTAAATCAAGTTACTCTAGTATATAGTAAGAACTTACGTGCATTATGAAACCGCTCTCAAAGTGATTGTAACATGTTTTCACTGTTTTTTTCATCATTTAATAATAATTTCACACAATGGTTAATTGTACCATAACTTTTCTGCATGGATAGGCAATTTTTAAAAATGAGCGTACAATTAATCATATAATTATTAAAGGAGAATTTTTTAATGACTGATAAACTCATGTCAATTCAAAATTGGCTTAACGAACAACAACTCGATGTTGCCTACTTTTCAGATTTCCATTCAATTGACTACCTAACTGGTTTTAATTCCGATCCAATTGAACGTGTCTTGGCATTATTTGTCTTCCCAGAAGACGAACCTTTTATTTTTGCACCGGCATTAGAAGTCGAAGCAGTCAAGAATTCTGGCTGGCAACATCCCGTATATGGTTACCAAGACCAGGAGAATCCTTGGACTTTAATTAGTGAGCATCTTCATGACCATACAAAACATACTGAAAAATGGGCTGTTGAAAAAGACCAATTGACCTTAAATCGTGCTGCATTTATTCAAACAGCTGTACCTGAAGTTAAATTCATTGGTAACCTATCACCATTGATGACAGATATGCACTTAATTAAGACACCTGATGAAATTGTTAAGTTGCACAAAGCAGGTGCTGATGCCGATCGTGCTTTTGAATTTGCTTTCGCAGCGCTAAAAGCAGGTGTTTCTGAACTACAAGTTATGGCAAAATTAGAATATGATTTAAAAGCTTCTGGTGTCGTTGGTATGTCCTTTGAAACACTTGTACAATTTGGTGCCCATGCTGCTGAACCACATGGTGATACTAGCAATAATACACTAAAATCTGGTGATTTAGCCCTATTTGACTTGGGAACAATTTACGATGGTTATGTTTCTGATGCCACTCGTACAGTCGCATTCCAATCAGTATCTGATCACCAACGTGATGTTTACAATGTTGTCTTAGAAGCCCAATTAACTGCCCAAAATGCTGCTAAGCCTGGTATGACTGCTAGCGAATTAGATGGTATTGCACGTAATGTGATCACAAAAGCTGGTTATGGCGACTACTTTGTCCATCGTTTAGGTCACGGAATTGGGTCATCTGTTCACGAGTCAATTCAGATTGCACAAGGTAACGATCTTATTTTGCAACCAGGTATGTCTTTCTCAATTGAACCTGGTATTTACATCCCTGGTGATTTAGGAATCCGGATAGAAGACTCTGTTATTATGACTGAAACTGGTGTCGATTCATACACCCACTCATCAAAAGAATTACGTATTATCGATTAAGATTATTTAATAATAAAAGCGCTAGTCTCAATATGAGGCTAGCGCTTTTAAATTGTGTAAAAAACGACTTACTTTTCGGAAAGATCAGATAATCCCTTGACTTCTGTTTGTGATAAACCAACATTAGGGTTTAAAATTTCAGGTTCTGCAGATGCTTCTGTCAATTCTTCAAAAGTCTCTGAATCTAGCGCATCATCAGTTGGTGACAAAACAATATCCTCTTCAGAATCATCTGTTTCATCTGATTTAACTTGATTCTTTAAATCATTAGCTTGACTCCGTAAGTCTGCTGCTTTTTCTTGTGCTGAAGCAATTAAATCATCAGCCTTTTCACGTAATTCAGCTGACTTATCCTCAGCCGAGGCTTTTAAATCTGCTACCTTTGTGTCAAATGCATAGCTTTTATCTGATACAAAGTCATCAGCTTTCTCACGAACAGAAGCAACAGCATCAGTCGCTGCATAGCTATAATCAACAACCTTATCACGTACGTCTGCAACAGTATCATCAAACTTTGCTTTTAAATCAGCTTGTTGTTCAACTGTCAACATCTTGTAATAACCGTATCCGGCTGCTGCTACCAAACCACCAAAGATCGTTCCTGCTAAAAATCCTTTTGTTTTTGACATAATATGATCCTCCTAATTTATCAACTATTCTGCTGTTTTATTTGCTTTTCTATTTTTCTTATGGTTCTTACGTGCGGTGTTAGCCGCAAATACAGCTGACGCTACTTTTGTCGTATTAGAACTTGCTGAACCCTTCACCTTACTGGTTAAATTAGATGTTGCTGCATTTAAATCTGATACTGAAGTACCCAAATCAGCAATCGCTTGGAATGCTGGATCAATCGTTGCAACTTTACCATTAACGTCGCTTAGTAATGTATCAACATTTGCCAATATATCATTAGCACCTCGAGCAATTACATCAACATCCTTTGTTAGCACACCCAAAGTTTGTGTTAATTTAACCAAAAACAATCCAATAAATAGAACCAACAATAATACCGCAACGGCTATAATTATTAGTGCGATTTGTCCACCTGACATGTATTCATTCCCTCCTAGTTCTCCATATAATTTTCATTTTACCGTGTTACATCATAACTGGCAATTATCATATTTTAATTAGTTACGCTGATTGATAGATAACCGTCTTTAAAATATTTATTTATCTAATGATAATTCATCAACTAGTGCTTCGAATTCATTTAGGCGTTCCTCAAACACGGCAAAATTTTCTCGCAAGTAATCTGGTTTCGTCATATCAACACCTGCTTTTTTCATCACATCAATTGGAAAAGCTGATGACCCTGTTTTTAGATAATCTTTGTAGTCATTAACAGCCTGATCACCTTCATGTAAAATTTTATCTGCTAATGCAGTAGCAGTTGCAAACCCTGTACTATACTGGAAAACATAATAATTATAATAGAAGTGTGGAATACGTTCCCATTCATGTGCAATTTCTTCATCAACCGTTAATGTTGAACCATAATAATGCTTATTCAATTCACCATAGGCTTCATTCAAAATGTCTGCTGTTAATGGTGTGCCTTGCGCATCAGTTTCGTGCATCCATTGCTCAAATTCAGCAAATTGTGTCTGGCGGAACAACGTCCCTTTAACACCATCTAGGTATTGATTTAAGATATAAGCCTTTAATTTTTTATCTTCTACTGTGCGTAATAAATAATCAGTTAATAAGTTTTCATTGGTTGTTGACGCAATTTCAGCTAGGAAAATTGGATAATCACCATATTGATAAGGTTGATTTTCTCGTGTTAGGTATGAATGGACGGAATGACCCATTTCATGCACCAATGTACTCAAGTTATTAAGATTATCAACCCAGTTTAACAAAATATAGGGGTTTGTATCATAAGCGCCCCCTGAATAGGCACCAGAGCGCTTTCCTTTATTTTCAATGACATCAATCCAGCGATTATCAAATGCTTTTTGCACAATATCAAGGTAATCTTGACCTAAGGGAGCCAGAGCCTTTAATGCTTCTGCTTGTGCACTAGGATAATCAATATCATAATCTGGTTCGCCAAGAATTGGTGTATATAAGTCATATGAATGTAGTTCTGAGAGACCTAATAAACGTTTGCGCAAAGCCATATAACGGTGCAACAATGGTAAAGCCTTATTTACTTCTTCAACCAGTGTATCATACACAACTTCTGGCACATTATTAGCTGCTAAAGCCGCTTGTCTAGCTGAATCGTAATTATGAACATCTGCTAAATAATTGTGTCCTTTAACATGGTTCCCAATTAAAGAAGCAAAAGTATTATCCAAAGCCATATATGAGGCATAAAAGGTCTTGAAAGCATTTTTTCTAACTTCAGGTTTAACAGATTCTAGTAAGCGTGAATATACACCATCTGACAAAGTTTCTAATTCACCTTCATCATTTTCTACAGCATCAAAAGTAATATCAGCATTATCTAACATACCAAACGTTCGCTCAGATGCACCAAAGATATCACCAGCTGCTGCCAAAAGTTTTTCTTGATTCTCTGATAAGACATGACCCTTTTGCGTTAGAATATCATCAAAATAATGCGTATATTCTTGCAAACGAGGTTCTTGTGAAAAATAATCAGCTAACTGATCTGTTGAAAGTGATAATACAGCTGGATCAAAAAAAGAAATTGCAGCTGATACCTTAGCTGCTAATGACTCTGCTTTATTAATTAATCCTTGGTAAAATCCATTTGCTGTATCTTGATCTGATTTCATAGATGCATAGACATACAACGTTTCCAAATCACGCATTAGGCCTAGGCCATATTGTAATGCGTTATAAAGGTCTTTACCTGAATTGATTGCCGTTTGGGCAAAAAAATCAGCATTTACTAGTCGTTCATTTAATTCATCGTACGCAGTTTGCCAATCAGTATCACTTGCAAAAATCTTTGTTAAATCCCAAGTAGCTGATTCTGGTAACTCATTACGTAAAGGTAATTCTTTTGCCATCATTTTCCCTCATTTCAGTCTAATATATTGTTCATTTTACCATATTTCTAGTATATCATGAGAGAAAATTGGTCGTATCTATTTTTAATTTTGCTTGTAGTTTTTCTTGATACGTATTAAACCATTTTAATGTTCTAACTAACACAATTCTATCACCTGTCCTTTTGATTATCCCTCCTGATATCAAGTCATCTAATAAATAATTAAGCCATATTTTTTGAACTTTTTTAACTGATAAACAACCAAATCGTTGCCATGGAAACTCCGTCAGCAGCTTCATTAACTGAAACGATGTTCTTGGTTGTTTTTCTAAAGTAAGTAGTACGCGTATAATAACCTGCCACTGTGCAACTTTCAGTCCACCTGGCAGTGAGTATTGGGGATGACATTCCCATGGTATGCCAATCACTAACCGTTTTATTTTATATAGTTCATTTTGAATAGGCCAAATTTCAGGCTTTGATTGCATAACTGCTTGTTGTAGTTTCAGCAATTGCTGTGGTTGATTAGCCATCATTTGCCGTTTTAACACCCTTGATTTACCATCTATCTGCCACCAAGCTTGCCAAACAATTCCCTTCGTTGGCTGCCAAAAAGCAACTTGTAATTGTTGCTGATAGATTATAGCAAACTTAGCAATCGTTCTAGCTTGTAGTCGCTTATTTTGATAATTTTCACCTAAAATCCAAATAACTTTATAATTTAATTGACGATAACCTTTTGTTCGTGCTCGCACCTTTTCTAGAGAAATTGTTGCACACTGAAATTCAATAACAAACCAATCTTTACCTTTTCTAACCATTAAATCAGGGCGTTGCTTAATTTGACTAAGCCATGGTTCTAATCTAACTTCATCATATTTTTGTTTTAACAGTGTAAACAATGCCAGTTTACCTTGTAAATGATTAACCGTTTCTCCTTCTGCACTAACATCACAATTACTTCCATTGATATGGGCAAAATGCGGTATATTAATGTTGCCTTTTTTTAACTGTACACGTGCTTTACAACCTGGACAATAATATATTTCACTATTACTAGCTTGCGTTGCTTGAATCAACTGATCATTCTCTATTATTTTAGCAATTAACATCTTACATGCCTCCAAACAATAAGGAGCATCTATGACGGTATTATGTCCAAAAGTCTTTTGTAAATTTTATTTAATACAGATAAGATAAAAAATCTCGCAACGTCAATATCATGTCAACGTTACGAGATTTTTCATAAATATTACTAGCCAAAATAAGTTGCAACATTCGTCATTGCATCATTTTTAAAAATTATTTGCCCGTGCTCAATTAAAACATCAGGTGAAATATCAGGTATTTGTGCAAATTCATAAGCCATTGCCTTTAAATCTGCCATTGTATAATTATATTCTAAAGATTCATGATCAATCTTGATAACATAGAAGAACTTTTCTTGATACTTAACTAACTGACTACCAAATGCAAATTGTTGTTTTGCCATATTTAATGAAAATTGAATAACATTCTCAAAATTATCAAATTGCAAAACTAAATTTTGCTCTCGTGCTATATCAGAAAAACCTACTGAATCAACAAGATTCTGTCTTTGTGTTGCTTTAATTTTTTGTGCTTCTTCCTTTGTTAGTTTTTGCGTACTACGTGGTTTAGAATCATCATTATCCAGCAATGCATCTAATACCTCATCTGAGACATCATCTTCAGCATCACTTATATCGCGTTTCCCTAGCACTGAATTAAGCATACCTTCCATGACAGACTTATCATCAATATTTTTAGAAATGAATAATTCTAATCCATTTTTATTAGGCAAAACTTGGAAAGTTACTGCTTCATTATTTTCAAAGTCACCTTCAATATCAATTTCTTCTAAAATACTATAAAAGAACTCTTCAATTTTATCTTGGTTGCCCAACAAATCAATAACTGAAATATTCCGTTCGGCTAAATCATCATTTGTGACTACGACCCGGATTGTATCATCATTTATTCGTTCCATTTCCATAATGGGCACCCCTTTCTTCTCAATTACGATGAGAACACTCTTCAATAAGACATTATACCAAATTATCTATCTTTTAGTTGCATACATTAGAAAAAAGTTGATGTGTTTCATGACATCAACTTTTTTCTAAATTATTTTTGTATATTATTAAACGTTACGCCTACAAATCAACTAAAGCAGTAACGCGTGCCAATTCTTCTTGACGCATTTCATGCGGTAAGAAACGGCGAATTTCGTCTTCATTATAACCAACTTGCATTCTTTTTTCGTCCATAATCAATGGTCGTTTTAATAATGCGGGTTCTTCATGTAATAGATCGATTAGCACACTTAGCGACATATCATCCAATTTAACGTCTAACTTAGTAAACAACTTTGAGCGTGTTGAAATAATTTCTTCCGTTCCGTCTTCTGTCATTCGTAAAATATTTTTAATCTCATCTCGTGTTAATGGCTCTTTGAAGATGTTTCGTTCTTGATAAGAAATTCCATTTTCTTTTAGCCAGGCACGGGCCTTTCGGCATGAGGTACAACTAGGTGATGTATATAACGTTACCATAATGGCCTCCTCTCGGCACTACAATGATTCGACTATTCCTTATAGACTCCATTATAACGGTATTGTGTCAAACATGTAACCCTTTTTTGTTAAATATCTGTAATAAATTAAAAAAATCTCATTAAAAAGCCGAAACTAATCATAACTCATAGCATTATCTATCAACTGATTTAGCCGTCCAATTAAAGTTTGCATCTTTTGTTCAAGTACTTTTATTTTTTTATAACTACTTCTTTGATCAATTTTAACGGCAGTAGTAATGGCAATTAAATGCTGCTGGACTTGTTGTAACTGCTGAATATTTTCTGTACTTTCAGATACTTGCAGAGACGTATTCTTTTTATGTCTATAGCCTATTTGTTTTTGGCTAAATAACGTTAATGTCAAAATAAATTGATTCTGCCACGCAGCCAATACAGTATTAAAATTAATACTAATTTCATCAATTAAGCTTTGATTATTAGCTTTTAATGCTTGTATTTGAACCGATTGGTTGGCAATAAGACGACTAGTTAAATCCAAATTTTTAATTCGTGCTAGCAATAACTTCTTAAATTGATCTAACTGTTGAATTTGTGTAATTTCTGTTATCTTAATCGCACTTGGTAATTCCCTTTTTTCAATATCCGTCAATTTCATGGCCGCACCAGCCTGAGAGATGCTTATTTTTTTAGCATACAATTCATTTTCTTGATATACACTGGTTAACCACTCATTTTCATTAATCATTTCCTGTTGAAACACATGTAACTGATTAGATATTTCCGCAACATCAGCGCTTATCTGTCGATACTGCTCTATTAATGCATCTACCGTCGCTTGCATATTATTAAAAACATGAGCCAAAAAGCCTTGTTGAATTGGCATTAATTGGTTGGCATCAATTTGGTCTATCACTGGTTTAAGCATATTTAGCGCATCATTAATTCCAGAGTGAATATCCTTTACATGACTAGTCATCGTAATTTTTTGATAGAACTCTAACAAATTTTTTTGGGTTGCTAACCCATATTCCAAGATTGATTTGTCATTATTTGCATCTAAGCTCTGCGCTAATTGTAATGCTTTAACTCGTTCCTTTGGGGTTAATTTTTTATAATTAGTAGCCTCATCACTAGTTGGTAAGGTATGTTCTTCCAACATTTTTTGCCCCCATACCCGATTTATTTAATTACTATTTCCTATTTTTTGCTGTATCCATTACTGAATGATTATTTTTTGTCATTTCTGTATTAGGATGTTCTTCAGCAAAAATAAACTCAGTACGCTCTTCTTGATGTTCCAAGTCAGCCAGATGACGACGTGACCAACGATAAACAATTAAGACTATAATCATCAAACCGATTGCAACTGATTGAATAAGAATACCAAGTGTATCATCATGATAAACTAATAAATTACGTAACATAGCTGTAATACCAATATACATAAAATTTTCTAATGAAATATGATTTTTCAAAAAATATTCTTGTGTCAAAACAACAAATTCAAAGAACAAAAAAGTTTCTAAAATTAAGCGTGTAATATTATAAAAATTCTCCGTTAGATCAACCTGCCAAAGTAGCTGTGCTAATTGCCAGACGTCCTTCAAAAAGAAACCAAACATAATAATTCCAAGTACTAACATACCAATACCTAATACGACATTGTAGCTTTTTTCAAGATGTTTATTATTCATTCTAACGCCTCCATTATTTATTATTTTATCAAATACGTGTAATAAGTTATCACAATTTGCCCAAATAAAAACTCTAGTGTCCTTTTAATTAGGGTACTAGAGTTATCAAGCAGTTATTTACAACAATCAAACTCGGCTGATATTAATCAAATATCAACTGCTAACTGCTTTCATTATAACAGAAAACAGTTGTGAATAATTGCATTAAATCTTTTGTTTTGAGAAAGCCGCAAAACTTAATTGCTTTGATCGTAAATTATATTGACTATGTTTATAACGATCAAGTGGGAAATTCGACGTTAAACGCCATTCAGTAAAGTTCTTTTTTAGTTGCCATGTTGATAAAATCACAATCTCATGATTATTATCGATACGCTGTAATACATATGAGCTAATAAAACCTGGCGTACTAATCGCAAAAGTCTCATTATTAAAACGACGTAGGAAGTTATCTCGTTCCAAATCGTTTAAAGTAATAGAAATAAAGCTCATCCAACCACGTAGCTCATCTGTTTGACCATGACTTGAAAGCACTTTATAAGTCGTTGGCACTGCAAAACTTGATTGTTCGTTTTCCGTTTTTTCTAAAAGTTCGTAACGTTGCGAATCGGCATCATCACGCATTAACAATAGCTCTCGCTGCGAATTTTGATTCCTAATATTTTGTAACACTGCACGTGATCCGAATGTTTCATGTATGTACTCAGTCATAATAAATCCCCCGTTATCCTTTGTGATAATACATTTATAAAATGAGCATCAAAAAGTTAATTGATTAGGCGTTTAAGGCAATGTTAACCAAACTAATTGCTGCAATACCATTATTTAACATATGCACAGCCATTGAATATTGAATTTGCTTAGTCTTTTTATAAACAACTGCCAAAGCAATTCCCATCAATGAATACTGTAATAACGCAAACCATTGAAAATCTTGGAATACATGAAAGTAACCAAATAAAATACCTGACAAAATGACATTTAGCCACCAAGGACCTGACTTAAAAAAATAATTAAGAACAATTCCTCTAAAAATTAATTCTTCAACTAATGGTGCAACAAATACCGCTAATACCACAACAAAAATTAATGCTGCGCCACCTTTTCCAGCCATACTTTCCAGCGCCGCTTGATTACTAGCAGTAATTGGTTTATGTGATATTAATGTCTGTAAGAGCAAGGTAACCATCCCTGCACCTAAAATCATAATATAACCATATACCACCCACATTAACTTATCAGCGCGAAATGGATGTAACCCTGTTTTTGGTGCTTTTTTTCTAACAGCATAAGCCAAAATTTTCACCGTTATAAACGTTAAGATTGCTGCAACAACAACCATTGTGATAATTGCAATTGGATTATTGCGATCAACACGTAACCAACTTACAACTCCTAGTTTACTATAAGTACTGCCTATTTGGATAATAAAGTCTAAAATTATACCAATAACTAACCAAATAACACCCATTATCAGTGTATTTAATCCTTCAATTTTTTTCATTTTTATCCTCCTGCTTTTTCTTTTGTAAGGCTAAGGATAAACGTGTCATCAAGCCAGTTGCCAAAATAAATAATATCAAAAGCACACTGAAAATCAACCATGTTGGCCAATCAAAAAAATTAGCAATCCAGGTAAATCCTACAAAAACGGCCATGACAATGACACTTGCGCCAATTTGAATTACAACTCGCATTTTATTATTCACCTATCAATACAAATTGATTTAATACTTCTGCAATCGCCCCTTCATTATTTGTGCGTGTTGTGACAATATCAGCCATTTCTTTTACTGCAGTAATACCATTTGCAACGCTAATACCAAGTCCGGCAGCCTTAATCATTTTCAAATCATTATTATTGTCACCAATAGCCATGATTTCGTCCCTTTTGATGCCAAGCTTTTCACCTAATAATAATGAGGCTGTACCCTTATCCACGCCTTTAAGATTAAATTCAACATAACGATCAGAAGAATATGTTGCTTCAACTTGATCAATACCAACACTATCAATCACAGCATCGTAAATTTGGTGACGAACTTGCATATCTGAATGTTCAAAAATAACTTTCATAATTGGCTGTTGCCTGTTTAAAAATGATAAATCGGGCGTTTTTAATTCTACATATGCCACACCACGTGTCGCTAAATATTGTCTGTCTGAATCACTTACATTATAAATAAATAACTTATCGATGGTATAAATATGAACATCAACTGCTTCATTAATCAAACCTGCTTTAAAAATTTGTTTGGCCATCGTCAACGGCATATCTTGGGTCGCAATAATCTGATTATCTTTATTTTCCACAATTGCTGAACCATTAAATGAAATGACAAATTGACCAACTTGATCATATAAATCAAGTTGTTTGAGCATTTTTTGCACGGATTCAAATGAGCGACCTGTATTAGGAACGAATTTAAAGCCTTGCGCCGCTGCTTTTTTTACTGTTTGTACATTTTCTTCATGAATTGTGCCATCGTCATTTAGAAATGTTTCATCTAAATCCGACACTAACATTTTATAAGTCATTGGTTTTCCCCTTTAAGTATGCATGCTTGTCTTTATTCTAACAGAAAATTTTGATTTACTTATCATCATATTCGATTAATTCTTTATTATCTGTTAATGTTTTTTTGACTTCGCGCGCTTGCTATGGCAATATATAAGACAAGTTTAATATAAGGAGATACTTTTATGCGTAATTTTATAAGCGAATTCCGTGACTTTATCATGCGTGGTAATGTAATGGATCTTGCTGTTGCTTTCATTATGGGAGCTGCTTTTCAAACTGTTGTTAAATCCGTTGTTGATGACTTAATCATGCCATTAATTGGTATTATTACAGGATCAATTTCATTTTCAAATATTGTTTGGCATGTCGGATCAGCTGATATTAAAGTCGGTTCATTCATTGGAACACTAATCACCTTTTTGTTGACTAGTTTTGCCGTCTTCCTAATTCTAAAAGCAATTCGCAAAGCACAAGCAATTGCAAACAAAAATGCCGAAGAAGAAGCTGTTCCTGAAACCGAATTAGTCGTGTTACAAGAAATTCGCGATGCACTAGCAGAAAAGAAAGATTAATATTTATTTTCACTATATTATTAAAAAAGAACGCCCTTATATCAGCATTTATGCAGATAAGTACGTTCTTTTTATTTTGTCAAGCCGTTGAATTTATTTCTAATATTGGCTAATATAGTTAACAGCTGATAAGCTCACTCATGTACTTTTTATTAGATGAGTATTTAGAGAAAATATAATCCTGAAGGAAGAAGGACTACCATGGTGATTATCACAGCTGGTATGATCGGTGTTGGAAAAACAACACTAACTGATTTGATTGCAAAACATCTTAACACGCAGGCTTTTTTTGAACCTGTTGGTGAAAATCCCGTGTTACCCCTTTATTATGCAGATCCCAAGCAATATGGATTTCTGTTACAAATTTACTTTTTAAACAAGCGTTTTGCCATGATAAAAAAGGCTTTATCTGACGACAATAACGTATTGGATCGATCAATCTATGAAGATGCTTTGTTCACACAAGAAAATCATCGTGAAGGAAACATTTCTGATGCCGAGTTAAAAGTTTACATGACTTTGTTAGACAATATGATGTCTGAAATTCAAACAATGCAAAAAGGCCGACCTGATTTAATGGTCTTTGCTAATGCAGACTTTGATACAATCCTATATCGTATTAAAAAACGTGGTCGTGACTATGAGCAATTTGAAGATAATGATGAACTACGTCAATATTACTTTAAAATGTGGTCAGCTTATCAAAAATGGTATAAAGATTACGATGCATCACCAAAAATGACCATTGATCTACAAAAATATGATTTGGAGGATGAGGCTAGTCGTAAAATCGTATTACAACAAATCGACGATCGTCTAGCAGCTTTATCTGAATAACGTGTGCATTATTACACAAAAAGGCGAGGAACAAATTTATCTGTTCCTCGCCTTTTTAATACCACTTAATTATTTAAAATTATATACACCAACAAAGTCAGGCAAAATCTCAGCGTCGGCTAGTGACACGATCTGTGCCTTTTGACCTGGTTGTGAAGCAATTACATATTGACCATCACCAATATAAATAGCCACTTGCCAAGATGCGCCATGACCACCCCAGAAGAGTAGATCCCCTGGTTGTGCCGTTTGCATAATGTCGACACTAGATTGCACATCGGTTGTTGTGACATGTGCTTCTTGGGAAACCGTATATCTTGGAATATTAACACCTGCTTCATGATATGCTCTCGCAGTTAAACCAGAAGAATCTAAGCCAGATGTGGTTTTACCACCCCATACATACGGAATTTGTTGTTCGGCAAAATTTTTAGCACTAGTAACAATATTTGCTCGCTGATCAGCTGTCAACGCAGTAACCGTTTTAGTTTGACTGATAGTTTGTGTCTCATTATCACTTTGATTAGCAACACCACTATTATCTTGCGTGCTAGTTGCATCTAATGAATTTAACACAACATCCCCATTAGACATAGTTGTTGCTGCAGGAGCCTGTTTTGGTGCAGCAACCCCTAATGACTGAACAGCTACCTTGTTATCTGGATTATCATCAACAGTAGCAGCTGATTGCATCGTCACTGTTGTATCATGATATGCCTGTTGTACAGGTTCACTTGCAACTGATGGATCAGTAACACTATTGCTAGAGTATGCTGTTGCATCATCCGTCCCTTGTACAGCTTGATCCGTGTATCCTTGGTCCGAAACTTCAGAAGATGGTTCAACAACTGTTGTATCAACATAGCCACCATTGGGTATTGACAGTGATTGTCCAATACTTAACATGGTTGTATCCGCATTCGGATTAGCAGCTTGTAAAGCATCAATTGAAACACCATTATTGGCAGCAACAGTTGCTAATGTATCACCATCTTGAATCGTGTAAGATGACATTGCAGTAGATTCCGCAGCATCTGATTCTGAAACAACCGCATCTTCTGCAGGCGTCGCTGGTTGTTGCGTATCTGTTTCTGCAGTAGTTGAATCATCATAATATGATGCTGAATCTGCCGTAACATCAGATTGTGCACTTGATGCGCTAATCGCATCTGTCATTGCTTTAGATGCAACTGTATTAAGGTTACTTTTCGGTGATTTCACCTTCTTTGTTCCATCTTTAAACGTTGCTAATTTCGCATCTTTTGTGTGCTTTTCACGAAGAACATCAGATTTCATCGTTACTTGACTAGATTTCTCATGAATAAATGTTGCGACATTAGAAAATCTCCCAACTTGTTTTTCGTTGGATGTTACATTAATTGCTGTATTAACAGCCGCTTTTACATCAGGGATTTGTGTTGTTGCCACAACTCCTGCTGCACCAGCAATACCAGTGAAAAACAACTTAGTTGAAGCCTTTACCATAGGTCCAACTCCTCTCAAATTATACTTGTTAAAAGTTAACCTAAATACACATTCCCCAATTTATATTTAAAGTGAACTTAACATTTATATCATACCTTATATCTATCTAAATTTTTAGGGGAACGTATGTTCTTTTTACTTAAATAAACAAAAAAGCCTCAGTAAGTTAACAAAATTTACTCATTCACCAACTCATTAAGGTTATTTTTTATTAAAAATAATGTTATCACTCTTCATTTAACGGAAAAAGGCGCGTAGCTTTCACGGCACGCTGCCAACCTCTATATGCTTTTTGCACCTGGTTACGATGTTCAGTAATTGGCTGTTTAACTTCTAAATTATTTGATGCTGGTAATTTAGTCAAATCTGACCAAAAGCCAACACCCAAACCTGCCAAATAAGCAGCCCCTAATGCCGTTGTCTCTAATTGCTGTGGTCGTTTTACCGGCTGATTAATTAAATCTGCTTGAAATTGATGAATATAATTATTTGCTGCGGCACCTCCATCAATAACGAGATTCGTGACTTCAATGCCTGTATCATCTTGCATGGCTTCTAAGACATCACGTGTTTGATAAGCAATTGATTCCAGCGTAGCACGTACCAAATCGCCTTTGGTGGTTGAACGCGTTAACCCAAACATTGCACCTCTAGCGTTTTGATCCCAATAAGGTGCACCTAACCCAGTAAATGCCGGTACCAAATAAACTGGATCAATATGTTGCTCACGCGCAATGGTCGCAATTTGTGCAGTTTCTTTAGCACTTTTAATTAATTGTAAACCATCTTTAAGCCATTGAATTGCAGCACCAGCTATAAAGACTGACCCTTCTAGAGCATATGTCACTTGACCGTCAATACTATAAGCAATTGTTGTTAAAAGACCATTTGTTGAACGGGCAATATCTTGTCCTGTATTCATCACAATAAATGAACCAGTACCATACGTATTTTTAACATCACCTTTATTAAACGCCTGATGACCAATTAATGCTGCTTGTTGATCACCGGCAATACCTGCTATCGGTACTTGCAATCCAAAAAAAGCATACTCAGCAGTATAGCCAAATATACCTGCAGAATCTCGTACTTCTGGCAACAAAGATGCTGGAATATTGAATTCAGCTAGTAAATCCTTATCCCATTCTTTTGTGTGAATATTAAATAACATCGTTCGTGACGCATTTGAATAATCAGTTGCATGAACTTGTCCATTAGTTAATTTATATAATAACCAAGTATCAACTGTACCAAATAATAGTTCACCGTTTTCTGCGCGCTCACGAGCACCAGGCACATTATCTAGCAACCACATAATTTTAGTTGCTGAAAAATAAGCATCAATCCACAAACCAGTTCTTTCATAAATATAACTAGTTAGGCCTTTTTCTTGCAAATGTTCAGCAATTTTATCACTTTGTTTAGACTGCCACACAACCGCTGGTGCAATCGGTTCACCTGTTTGTCGATCCCAGATAATAGTCGTTTCACGTTGGTTAGTTAATCCAATACTGGCAACTTTATATGGTGGTATATTAGCCTGTAGCACAACTTGTGCAATAAGTTGCCGTGCATCATTCCAAATAGTCATTGCATCATGCTCTACCCAACCAGGATGATTAAAAATCTGTGGTAATTCCTTTTGTGCAGTTGCGACTACTTGCCCTTGTTCATCAAACAACATGGCACGCGTACTTGTTGTTCCTTGATCAAGTGCCATTACATATTGATCAGTCATTTTTCCCTAACTCCCACTTTTATATTTTACAATTACCAATTTTTAATTGGTATCCAATTAGATTCGATACAAAAAAAGATGGAACGTTATCTGTTCCATCTTGATAGTACGAAACTATTTTTCAGAACGTAAAACTCCGCCATCCATAAAACGATTAGGTTGCATTTCATTAACTACAACCTTAATGTTTTCTCGTGGTACCCCAACGTGTTTTTCAATGGCAGTTGTAACATCTGTCATCATGGCCTTTAATTGCTCATCACTACGTCCAGCTACTAAATCAATATGAACCAATGGCATCACTGTTTCCTCACTTTTTTTCTTGATTATCTACCCCAATTTTATCAGCTTCTTCACTGATATTCAACGCATCAGTAATTTGGGCTTTTGCTGCCACACGTTCACGTTTAATTTGAGATTGTAAATCTTCATTCCAAAAGTTATTAGATACTTCAACCGTACTAACAATGTTGATAAATGAATCACGATCTATTGATTTAACCAAATTTTGCATTTCAGTTAATTCATAACGTGATAATACCATCATTAACGTCGTATTCGGTTCTTGCGTAAAAGCACCTCGCGATGGCATCACCGTGATACCACGAACTAAAGCTGCTTGTAACCCTTGAATCACTTCATCTGGATGTGTTGTAACAATAAAAGCTGTTAATTTTTGATGACGTGTGTGGATAGCATCCACTGCAGCTGACGTTGCGTAAATACCAATGATTGTGTACATTGCATTTTGCCAACCAATAAAGGCACCTGCGACCACCACAATAAAGACGTTAATAAACATGTTAATTGAACCAATCGATTTACCTGTGGTTTTTTGAACAATCATGGCGACAATATCCATACCACCAGTTGAAAAACCAACTTTAAAGGTTAACCCTATTGATATTCCTAGCAACAGTCCCCCGAATAATCCTGCTAAAATGGGTTCATGCGTTACTAAAGTTGTTTTAGGTAAAATGATTTGCATAAATGAAGCAGCAAAATTGTTTAAAAAAGACAAAATCGTAAACTCTCGCCCAGCATATATCCAACCAGCAATTGCTAGCGGAATATTGGTTGCCATAATAATAGCACCAACTTCAACATGTAAGCCAAATACGGAATCAAAAAATAAACTAATCAGTTGGGCCACACCATTAAATCCACCCGAAAAAATATTATTCGGAATAAAAAAATTATTCATTGAAATAGCTACTAAAACAGCTGCAATAATAAACACAACTGTTTTAATACCGTATTCCTTTACTCGTGCTAATCCCACAATTTATGCCTCCAATCTTAAACCAAAATTATTTTACTATTATTACACAAACGACAGTATTATTCTATATAAATTGACAATTTCAATTGAATTCTTAAATTTATAAGATAAGAAAAGTCACATACAAACAATAACTATTGTCGTACATGACTGATATTCTAAAATTATTATTTAATACTTTTTAAATATGCGATATTTTTAGTATCATCAAAGTCCTTCTCTGATTTAGCAATGACGATTGCTGCCGTTGAATTTCCCACAACATTAACAACTGTTCGTCCCATATCTACTAAACGGTCAACACCAGCAATGAAAGCTAATCCTTGTGCCGGTACCCCAATAGTTGACACTGTTGCCAGTAAGACAACAAATGAAGCTCCTGGCACACCAGCCATTCCTTTAGAAGTAATCATGAGTACTACCAAAAGGGTCAATTGTTGTGCCAATGACAAATGAATTCCATAAGCTTGTGCCATAAATAAAGCCCCAATCGCTTGGTAGATTGCCGATCCATCTAAATTAAATGTATACCCTGTTGGCACAACAAAGGATACAACACCTTGGCTTACACCAAATTTTTCCATTTTGCTAACAATTCGAGGCAACGTTGCTTCAGAAGAAGCTGTTGTAAACGCCAAGATAATTTCTTCACGTAAAACTCTAAATAGATCAAAAATATTAGTGTGATAAATTTTTAACACAATGCCCAAAATAACCACGATAAAAATAATCATTGTCAAATATGCCACAAAAATAAAATAGCCTAATGACTTTAATGACCCTAATCCCATTTGAGCAACAGTGGCACCAATTAAGGCACCAACACCAATTGGTGCTAGACGCATAACCCAATTAGTTACTTTAAACATCACTTCTGCAATAGCATCTAGCAAATCAATAATGACCTGTCCTTTAGGTCCAATGGCAGCTGTTCCTAAACCAAAGAACACTGAAAACAAAATAACTTGCAACATTTTATTCTCAGACAATGAAGAAAATACATTTGTTGGTACAATGTCCATAACCGTTTCCCAAAGACTACCTGTACCAGCAGACTTAGCAGTTGAAAGATAACTACTAATATTAGTGGCCTGCAAATTATGAATGTTAACATGCGCTCCTGGTTCAAAAACATTACCTGCAATCATACCTAAAACAATCGCAATAGTTGATAAAATTTCAAAATAAACTAGTGTTTTTAATCCAACTCGACCTAGTTTACGCATATCACCCATCTTAGCAATACCAACCGTCAAACTAGAAATTACAATTGGTAACACAATCATTTGGATTAAACCAATAAACATGGTTCCGATATTTTGCATTGCCGTAATGGCCATTTTGTTTTTATAAAAAACAACCCCAAGGATAATACCCACAATTAATCCAATAATAATTTGCCAACCTAAACTAAGTCTACGCTTTTGCTTACTGGTCTGACTAACCGAACTCATTTTTAAAATGCCCCCTAAAATTATTTATATACAATAAAAAAGCCAACCGCTCCTATGAGCGGTTGGCTTTTTACTAACAGTTTACCCTTGTTAGCGGCGTGCTTCTTGGATACGAGCAGCCTTACCGTGCAATGCACGCAAGTAGTACAACTTAGCGCGACGTACACGACCATGACGGATTACTTCAATTTTATCAACACGTGGTGAGTGCAATGGGAATGTACGTTCCACACCAACACCACTTGACATCTTACGAACAGTGTAAGTAGCTTGGATACCAGTACCCTTGCGCTTAATGACAACACCTTCGAAGATTTGGACACGTTCGCGTGAACCTTCGACGATACGTGCGTGAACACGAACTGAATCTCCGGCACGGAATTCTGGAATATCTGTACGTAATTGGTCAGCAACCAATTTTTCTAGCAAAGCGTTTTGACGCATAATTAATTCTCCTCGTCGACAATCAATTCACCACTCGGCCAGCGGATTATCGGATTTTATTTAGTACCCTTAGGCACTAAACAGTATGTTAACACAATATCACGCGTATCACAAGTTATTTTCTCTTTCTTCTTGCTCAACTTCTTTTAACAATTTCCGCTCATCCGCAGTGAATTCATAATTTTCTAACAAATCAGGTCGCCGTTGATAGGTACGGCGTAAAGCCTCTTTTTGTTTCCAAGTAGCAATATTAGCATGATGACCTGACAACAAGACGTCCGGTACTTTCAATCCTCTAAAATCAGCAGGACGCGTATACTGTGGGTATTCCAACAATCCTGTTGAAAATGATTCATCAACTGCTGATCGATCATCCCCTAATGCTTCATCCAATAGCCGCACCGTTGCGTCAACAACAACCATTGCCCCTAATTCACCACCTGTTAAAACAAAATCTCCCAGTGAAATTTCATCATCCACTAATGAACGTATTCGTTCATCATAGCCTTCATAATGACCTGCAATAATTGTTAAATGTTCTTCTTTGGCCAACTCTTCGGCCATTGGCTGGTTAAAAGTTTTACCAGCTGGGTCCATCAAAATAACTCGGCCCCGATTACCTGCTGCTTTTTCTACAGCGTCCATTGCATCAAATAATGGTTGTGGCATCAAAAGCATCCCTTGACCACCACCGTATATTTCATCATCTACTTTGTGATGCTTATTTTCTGTATAATCTCTAAAATCAGTGACATTAAAATCAACTAAACCACGTTCAACTGTTTTTCCAATAATTGATTCACGCATTGGTGCAAACATATTAGGAAAAAGGCTCAATACATCAATTCGCATATTTAAATTTCCTCTAACAAATTAACTTTAGCAATTCCTTGTTCCAAGTCAATCATTGTGACAACATCTTCAATGAACGGCAACAAAATATCGTCACTACCTTTAGCCGTTACAACCCAAACGTCATTTGCTGGCATTGGTAATATTTCACTAACTGTACCAATAACCTCTTGTGAGGCGTTATCAATTATTTTTAACCCAATAATATCATGATAATAAAATTCATCACTAGACAAATCTTGTTGTAAATCTTCAGTAACCATTAATTCACAACCCTTATATTGCTCAACATCGTTAATATTTTGCATATTAACAAAACTAACTAAAATGAATTGCTTATGTTCACGTACCGTTGCGATTTGAACTTCAATATTATTTGGCTTAGTAACAATAACAAGTTTATTATTCTTTTTAAAACGTTCCATCGGGAAATCGGTTGTTGGTACAACCCGTACTTCACCTCGAATACCATGAGTATTCACAATTTTACCAACTTTATAAAGGGACATATTTTCTTCCTTTTCATTTATTATATTAATTGTAAGTATACCAGTAAAATAAAGGCAACTAAATAGGTTTTCATATTGTTATCTGATAAAATTTAACGTATAACAATTCGCATATAGGAGAAAACTTTATGAGCATTAATTTATACATTGTGCGACATGGTCAAACTTACATCAATAAGTATGATCGTGTTCAGGGCTGGACAAACGCACCATTAACGCCTAAGGGAATTAACGATGGCGAACAGGCTGGTGAGCGCTTAGCTAATCTTACCTTCAATAACGTCTACAGTTCCGATTTAGCACGTGCTGTTGAAACCGCTAATATCATACTAACTCATAATGATAGCACTGCCCAACTACAGACTCTAACCGATTTTCGTGAATTTTTCTTTGGATACTTTGACGGTATATCAAATAGTGTTGCTGCTAGCGCCATCGCTAAGGATCGCCAGCTACCAGCCGACATGACATTTAACGAAATTTCCGACACGATGTCACCATTCGCTTTAATGGATGCCATTCATGATGTTGATCCTACTGGGGACGCTGAATCAGCAGACATTTTTTGGCAACGTCTAATGCACGGTTTTGCTACTATTGCACAAGAAAATAATGACGGCGACAATGTTTTATTGATTGCTCATGGCCAACTACTTAGTATTTTAGGGCAACATTTTGCCCAACTAACAGCTTCCCAATCAGAGCCTAAAAATGGTTCCGTAAATCTTTGGGAACTAACCGATAACCAATTGGCGTTAAAATCGTTTAATGATTTAACAACTTTCTGGTAATAAAAAAGGAATCCATTTATTGGATTCCTTTTTTATTATCAAATTACTTTGAATATTTCGCAGTATGATACTTTTCCATAATGCCAGCATTTGACAATAAGTTTTTAACAGTATCTGATGGTTGTGCACCATTGTTCAACCATGACAAAACCAATTCTTCATCTAGCTTTACTTCTGATGGTTGTACTAATGGGTTGTAAGTTCCCACTGTTTCAATAAAACGACCATCACGTGGTGAACGTGAATCTGCAACAACGATACGATATACAGGGTGCTTCTTTGAACCCATGCGCTTCAAGCGAATTTTAACTGCCATATTTTTATAATTCCTCCAGTCGATTTCTACATGTATAACTATACCAGACTGTTTAACTGCTGTAAAGTGTTTTTCCTTTACACTTTACAATTAACGTCTTTTCTTTTTATTTTTCCGCATTTTACGGGCCATTTGTTTCATCGCAACATTTGCCATCTTTCCCTTCATGCCACCACCTGGGAATCCAGCACCATTACCACCGCCCATGGCATTCATCATTTGTTCCATTCCGGCCATGTTACCGTTCATGACACCGCTCATCATCTTTTTCATTTGATTAAATTGCTTAACCATCCGATTAACTTCAACAATTGGGCGTCCAGATCCTGCTGCTAGTCGTCGCTTACGAGACGGATTCAAAATATCTGGATTTTCACGTTCAGCTGGTGTCATTGACATAACAATCGCTTTAATATGTGCCATATCCTTGGGATCAATTTTAGCATTCTTCAAAGCTGGATTATTAGCCATTCCTGGAATCATCTTCATAATGTCTTCCATTGGTCCCATGTTTTGTAATTGATCCATTTGATCAATAAAATCATTGAAATCAAACGTATTTGATTTCATCTTTTCCATGGTTTCCGCAGCTTGCTTTTCATCATAATCTTTTTGGGCTTTTTCAATCAAAGTCAACAAATCGCCCATACCAAGAATACGACTAGCCATTCGATCTGGATAGAAAATATCCAAATCGGTCATTTTTTCACCTTGACCAACAAACTTAATTGGCTTGCCAGTCACTGCACGTATTGATAAAGCTGCTCCACCACGTGTATCACCATCTAATTTAGTCAAAACAATTCCGGTAATATCAAGACGGTTATTAAATCCTTCTGCCGTTTCAACCGCATTTTGACCGGTCATAGCATCGACAACCAACATAATTTCATCAGGATGTGCGATTTCTTTGACGTCAGCTAATTCTTGCATCAGCTCTTCGTCAATTTGTAAACGACCAGCCGCATCAATAAATACATAATCTGCCTTTAATTCAGCTGCTCTTGCCATTCCAGCTTTAACAATTTCACGTGGGTTAACATCTGTTCCCATTTCAAACACAGGAACATCAATTTGTTCACCCAGTGTTTTCAATTGTTCAATAGCTGCTGGACGATAAACGTCGGCTGCAATCATCATTGGCCGGGCGTTTTGTTCATTCTTTAACTTAAGTGCTAATTTACCAGCAGTCGTCGTTTTACCAGCACCTTGAAGACCAACCATCATAATAACCGTTGGAATCTTAGGTGATTTGTTTAATGGCACATCAGACTCACCCATCATTGTTGTCAATTCATCATTAACAATTGACACAATTTGTTGAGCTGGATTCAAACCATCCAATACCTTTGCGCCCGTCGCTTTTTCACGAACATTGCGCACAAAGTCTTTTACAACTTTAAAATTAACGTCGGCTTCTAACAATGCCAAACGAATCTCACGCATTGTTTCACGTAAGTCGGCATCTGTAACTTTTCCTTTACGTCGTAAGCCACTTAAAGCTTGCTGTAGTCGATCTGTTAAACCTTCAAAGGCCATTGCATTACTCCTCTTCTAATGTCACTAATTGCGTTGCTAAACGAATTAAGTTCTCGTCATTAGGATATTTTTTTTGAATATACGTATTTAAATGTTCAGCTGCTTGCTGTCTATGTTGATAGTCATCATACAGATGTAACTTCACTTCATAGTTTTCAAGCAACTGGGTACTTCTTTTAATATTATCATAAACAGCTTGACGTGAAACTTGATATTCTTCAGCAATTTCACCCAAAGAATAGTCATCAGCATAATACAGTTGCAAATAATCATTTTGTTTTGCGGTTAATAGTGGTTCGTAAAAATCACATAACATATTCAAGCGCATGCTTTTTGCTAATTCCATGACATTTACTCCGTTAATAAGCTACCAAACAAACTTTTAGCAAAGTCATTTGCCTCAAATGGTTGGATATCAGTTACCTTCTCCCCTAATCCAACCCATTTAACTGGTAAGTGAAGTTCGTTACGAATTGGCAAAATAATACCACCTTTAGCCGTACCGTCTAATTTGGTCAAAATAATACCTGTTACATCAGTTGAATCTTTAAACAATTTTGCTTGCTGAACAGCATTTTGACCAGTAGTTGCATCAAGTGCTAACAAAACTTCTTGCGGTTCATTTGGTAATTCGCGCGTAATGATGCGCTTCATTTTAGCTAATTCCTGCATCAAATTAACGTTATTTTGTAAACGACCAGCAGTATCAACAAATAAAATATCCGCCTGCGTATCGATTGCTGTTTTAACACCATCAAACACCACTGAGGCCGGATCTGCCTTAGCAGTACCTGTTACAACTGGCACATCATTACGCTCACCCCAAGCAACTAATTGCTCAGTCGCACCAGCTCTAAACGTATCTGCAGCAGCTAGGACCACTTTTTTACCAGCATTTTTATAATAAGCTGATAATTTACCAATCGTTGTTGTTTTACCAACACCGTTAACACCCACAAGCAAAACAACTGTAGGACCTTGTGCTGCAAAGTGCATTGATGCATCTTCATCAATTCCTTGACTACGATATAGCGCAACTAGCTTATCAACAATGACTGCTGATACTTCTTGCTTACTCTTAGCATTTTGTAGTTTAACTTCATCACGTAGTTCTTCAGTTATCTGAATTGCCGTTTGTGCACCAACATCTGCACCAATTAAAGTTTCTTCTAAATCGTCAAAAAAATCTTCATCAACCGAACGGAAATTTGCCATGAAGGCGTTCCAACGATCTGACCATGTTTTTTTGGTTTTACTTAGTCCAGAATCTAATTTTTGGCTAGCACTTTCTGTTTCTGTTTCTGTTTCTGTTTCTGTTTCTGTTTCTGTTTCTGTTTCTGTTTCTGTTTCTGTTTCTGTTTCTGTTTCTGTTTCTGTTTCTGTAGTATTGCGGATTGGCAAAATAATGTCAACTGCTTTACCTGGCGTTGGTTGTAATACTTCTACAGCTACCACTTTAACTGGTGGCAGACCATTTTCCCAACTAGTTGGGTACAGTATTTCGACTTCAACAATATCTTCAACCGGCTTTTTCTTAAAAAAATCAAATAAACCCATACTTATTTCCCCTTAATCTTCTACGAGCGTTTCGTCCAAGTTCGTTAAACTAACTGATACCATTGTCGAAACTCCTGGCTCTTGCATTGTCACACCATAGAGCACGTCAGCTTGCGTCATTGTGCCCTTACGATGTGTAATGACAATAAATTGTGTCCGTTGATTAACTTCATGTAAGTAATTGGCAAAGCGATCGACATTGGCTTCATCTAATGCAGCTTCAGTTTCATCTAAAATTGCAAATGGTACTGGACGAACAGCTAAAATTGCAAATAATAGACTAATTGCCGTTAGTGCTTTTTCACCACCTGAAAGCAAACTCATCTGCTGAAATTTTTTGCCAGGTGGTTGTGCTTGAATATCTATGCCACTAGTTAATAAACTATTTGGATCTGTTAATACTAAGGATGCTTGACCACCACCAAACATCTTGACAAATATCTTCGAAAATTGTTTTGCAATCTCATCAAAAGTTGTCTTAAATCGTGTTGCAACTTCTGTATCCATCTCAGACATTGTTTCTTGCAAATTATCCTTAGCTGCAATCAAATCATCTTGTTGCTGTGTTAAAAAGTCATACCGTTCTTTAACATCTCGATACTCTTCAACAGCATGTAGATTAACATGGCCAATTTCAACTAACCCTTTTTTCAATAACTTTAACTTGGTACGAATAGTTGTGATGTCTAAATTAAGTAACTCTGATTTAGCAAATTCAAATGATGTATCATAGGTTGTTTCTAATAATTTTTCATTATTATTTATTAACGACTTTAATTCACCTAGACGACCATTAAGTCGTGAAACAGTTGTCATTGCATCGTTTAGAGTATCTTGAATTATATTTAAATCTTCATTTAAATCAACATACTTTTGTTCAACATTCTGTAATGCTGTTTGTGCATTTACCAAAGATTGTTGCACTGTTTGCTTTTTTTCCTGGCTCGATTTAATTTGTGTACTTAATCGTTGTTTAACATCATCTCCATCTTTCATGAAGTCATCAAGTTGTTGCGTAATTTCTGTAATTTGTTGTTGTTCAGCTTCTTTTTGCGCCAACAAATCTGACTGACGTACCTGTAAGGATGATACTAGCGCCTCTGACTTCGATAATGCTGACTTATCATCACTCAGTTGTTGATCAGCTTGATTAATTTCTGATTCCAATTGTGTCTGCGCTACTAGTCCTTCATCAAGTTGTTGTTGGAGGCGTTGCTGTTTATTAGACAATTCAAGAACTACCTGTTTGTTTTCAGCAACCGTTGTTTGTTTACTTTGTTGCCCAGCAATCAGATGATAATCATATTGTAGCGCAGTTTGTTCTTTATTTAACTGTTCAAGATTTGATTGCGCTAATTGTAAGTTAGCTTTTTGTATTTGTACTTGTTCATTAAGTGTAAGCACTCGTTGTTGTTGATTGTTAAAGGTCGTTGTCGTAACCACCAAATCATGATCAATTTGCTTAACCTGTTTTTCTAGCGTAAGAACTTCTGCATGCAACTTTTTTTCTTGATTAATTAACTGATCAATTTCCGTTTTTTGCGATAGTAAGCCATTACCATGTTGACGGTTCGCGCCACCTGTCATTGAACCACCTGCGTTCATTATTTGACCATCTAAAGTTACCAAACGAACACGATGCTGTAGTTTTTTTGCCATAATAATGGCTGCATCCATATCAGTCACGATTAAAGTTGTACCTAATAGGTTGGCAACAATATTCTGATAATCTGTTTTCGTTGTTACTAAGTCGGCTGCGATGCCAACTACACCTTCTACCTGATTTAAAGCAGCCAACTGATAATCGGACAAATGCCGACCCTTAATGGTTGATTGTGGTAAGAAAGTAACTCTACCTAGCCGGTGTTTTGCTAAATAATTAATTGCTTGTTTAGCAACCTGCTCATTTGTAACAATGACATACTGTAGTGCCGCACCTAAAGCTGTTTCAATTGCAATTTTGTGTTCTTCTTGCACTGTAATTAAGTTAGCAACAACGCCTTGAATGCCAGTAAAATCACTTTGTGCCTTCATTAAGTTTTTAACACCTTGATAATAACCATCATAATTTTCAGCAACGTGTTGTAATGACTGCAAGCGTGTACTCAAGCGCTGTTCTTGGGCCATTTTAGTAAACCAATTTTCTCTAACATCATGCCGTTGTTGCTCTAAACGTTGACCTTCTGTTTTAGCGGTTTCAAAGGCTTGTTTTGCCTCTTGTAAAGCTTTTTCAGCTTCTTTAGTTGCCACCTTTTCCTTATCAACCTGCGTTGCCATATCTGTAAGTTTTTGCTTAAGTTGGGCAGCACGATTTTTTAAACGTAATGATTCTGCATCACTACGTTCATTTTCTTGTGCTAAATAATTTTGTTCATTTTTAGCACTCGTTAATTCTTGCATCGTTGTAATTAACGCTTGTCGTACTTGTTCAATATCTTGGTTAAGTTTACTTAATTTTGTACGCGGATGTGTTGTTCTCGCTTGTTGTATTAACTTTTGATAATGTTCATACTTTTCCGTTTGAACAGTTAATTCATGTACACACTGCTCGTAAGATTGATCGATAACGGCCAATCTTTCCGTTGCTAACGTTAATCGTTCTTGTAATGTTCTTGTGGTTTCAGCACGATTTTTATGCTGTTCAGCTAACAGATTTTGTTTACCGGTTAATTTTTCAATTTGCTGAATATGCGATAGTAAGTCTGCCTGATACGCTTGTTGTTCTTGATTTAGTGCAATGCGTTGTTCCCTAAGCTTTTCAATTGCTTTCTTTTTATCCTGAACAAGCGCTTTTTGTCGTTCATAAGCGGCTTGATTTGTCGTTATACTGGTCGCTAATTGATCTTTTTCTTGATACCAATCCAATAATTCTAAAACAATTCGTGATTGATCCAATTTATCATAAGATGCTTTTGTTGCAATATAATCCTGTGCTTTAGCGGATTCTTGGGCTAATGGCTCTACACGATCTTGTAACTCATTTAAAATATCAGCAACACGTGTTAAATTATCATGAACATCAACTAGCTCTTTTTTGGCTTTGTCTTTATTTTGCTTATACTTATAGACACCCGCAACATCTTCGATAATACTTCGACGTTCAATCGGCTTTTCACTAAAAATGCTTTCTACACGTCCTTGCGAGATAATTGAAAAACTTTCACGTCCTAAACCAGAGTCCATAAATAATTCATGAACATCTTTTAGTCTGACATTAACACCATTAATTTGATAGTTTGAATCTCCATTACGATAAAGGCGCCTCGTAATTGTAATTTCTGAATATTCTGAATGCAAGTAATGATCAGTATTATCAAATGTTATTGCGACTTCAGCCCGATTTAATGGGGCACGTTGTGTCGTACCACCAAAAATGACATCCGCCATTTTATCACCACGTAGCCCTTTAGCAGACTGTTCTCCCATGACCCAACGAATCGCCTCAATAATGTTTGACTTTCCTGATCCATTGGGACCAATAACCCCGGTAATTCCTGGCATAAATTCAATTTTGGTTCGTTCGGCAAACGACTTAAAGCCAGTTATTTCCAAAGTTTTTAATTTCATTTTATCTTCCTAATCGTTCATTAAAGCTTGGTAAGCTTTTCGTGCAGCCATTTTTTCTGCATCTTTGGTAGACTTACCAGTACCAGTCGCTAATGGCTCATTATCAACAGCCACTTGCACGGTAAAAATTTGTTCATTATTTGAAACAGCTTGTTCATCTAACTTAGTATAAGTAATTTTTACAGAACCATCTCGTTGTAAATATTCTTGTAACTTTGATTTATAATCAATAAATTGATCATAGAAACCTTCATCAATCTTTACAAACATAATGTCTTCTAAGAACTGCATGACCGTTTCTTGTCCTTGGTCTAAGAATAAAGCACCAATAAAGGCTTCCCATAAATCTTCTAATAGAGAATCACGATTACGTGCCCCTGATAACTCTTCTCCACGTCCTAATTGCACATAACGATCTAGATGCAACTCACGTGACAAAGCTGCGAATGCTCTTGTCTGGACCATTGAAATTCTCAACTCTGTCAATCGACCTTCATCCCAATTTGGAAAACGTTTGAATAAGTAAACTGCGGTTGATTGTTGCATGACCGCGTCTCCTAAAAATTCAAGTCGTTGGTAGTCACTACCCGTATAATCAGGATGTTCATTAATATAATTAGCTTGCGTCAATGCTTCTTCTAATAGTTTAATATTATTAAAATGAATATGATGATCCGCTTCTAAATCTTGTTGTAGTTGTTTAAACATAGTCCTACCTTCTTTTTTATATACACTACTCTATTATACCAGACCATTATATTTCTATATTGGTTTTTAGGTAGAAATTAACAAAAAATGAGGGTTGCTTGGCCACAACCCTCATTCTTTTTATTTACTTAGTATGTGAAGCAATATAATCAACAGTATTATTAACTGTAATTAATTGTTCAGCGTCTTCATCTGAAATTTCAGCACCAAATTCGTCTTCCATTTCAAGTACTAGTTCAACAAAATCAATTGAATCAGCATCAATGTCCTTTGTAAAGTTAGTTTCACCTGTTACTTTAGCTGGATCCAATTCAAAATGATCAGCAACTAATGTGATTACTTTATCCAAAATTTCTTGTCGTTCCATTATTATATTACTTCCTCTTCTAAAAATGATATTTTTATATTTAATAATCAAGTTATTCTTAATCAGTTGATTTTGACAAATCAGCCTTATGTTCAGCAACAAACTTTTGGGTCTTCGTTACTAAATCTGTTTCTAACATCGTGTGTATTTGTTTCATTGTATTAGCTACTGCACTAGGCCCCGCTGAACCATGTGTCTTAACAACTGGCGCCTTAACACCAATCACAACTGCACCACCATGTTGTGAGTAGTCAAGTTGTGATTGAATTTCTTTCATTGCAGGCTTCAACATTAAACCGGCGACTTTTGTTTTCACATTACCTTCTAAAATAGCATGCTTAATCAAGCGTAGCATTGATAGCGCAGTTCCTTCTGTAGCTTTTAATGCAGCATTACCTGAAAAGCCATCTGCAACAACGACATCTGCTGGTCCTTGTAAAATGTCACGTGATTCTACATTGCCAACAAAATTAATATATTGCTTTTCACCACCATGCTTAAGTAATTGATGCGCTTCTTTATGAACTGCGTCTCCTTTGTCCTCTTCAGTACCATTATTTAACAAACCAACCCGTGGATTTGTTAAGCCAAGGACTTCTTGCGCATAAAACGATCCTAAAATACCATATTGATATAGATGAGTTGGTCTATTTTCAGCATTAGCACCAACATCCATCATGGCGAAAGCATCATTTGGACCATCTAAAGCTGGTAAGACAGTCAATAAAGCTGGACGATCAATACCGCGAATACGTCCTACAGTAAAAATACCCACTGCTAATAACGCACCTGTATTTCCAGCGGAGAAAATCGCATCAGCAATACCATCTTTTACAGCTTGTGCTGCCATAACTAATGAACTTTGCTTTTTACGGCGAATAGCTTTGACTGGTTCTTCACCCATTTCAATTATTTCATCTGATTGGACTAAAGTTAAGCGTGTTGCATCTTTCACCAATGGCTTAACTTTATCAAGTTGACCAAATAGCAAGAATTCAGTATCCGGCATATTATCACGTGCCTGTTCAATACCTGCTACAATCGCTTCTGGGGCATTATCACCGCCCATTGCATCAACAGCAATCTTATACATAATTAACTCCCTCACGGATTTACATAGACTTTTTTTATAATTGCAATACTATAAAATGTACCACATTTTAGTAATTTGGTAAAAACTTAAATACTATTTTAATCAAAATTACGATAACGATCCATCGTTTCTGACAACATTTCTGCTAAGGCTGTCATATCCGGTGACTTATCCCAATCGGGATTAGCAACAATTTCAATCGCTTCTTCTTGTGCAATATTCATCATTGTTAAATCAGCAATTGGATCGCCAACTCTAAATTCTGGCACACCTGATTGTCGATTTCCTAAAACATCACCTGCACCGCGTAATTCTAAATCTTTTTGCGCTAACACAAATCCATCCGTGGTAGCAACCATTGCTTCCATGCGATCAATACCATATTGCGTCTTAGGATCACTTACTAAAAACGTATAGGCTTGGCGAGAACCACGGCCAACACGGCCACGCAACTGATGCAGTTGTGACAATCCAAAACGATCGGCATCTAAAATCATCATGACCGTTGCATTGGGTACATCCACGCCAACTTCAATCACCGTGGTAGCAACCAATACTTGAAATTCATTGGCCTTAAATGCACTCATAATTGTTTCTTTTTCATCATTTGAAAGACGACCGTGTAAAAGACCAACTCTAAAATCAGGGGCAAAATATGCGGATAACTCTTCATAAACAGCTTGCGCATTTTGCACATCCAACGTTTCTGATTCTTCAATTAGCGGTGTTACCACATAAGCTTGCACACCACTAGTAAGTTGCTCTTTGATAAAACTAATTGCTTTGTCAAATTGATTATGGCGTAACCAATAAGTCTTTGTTTGTTTACGACCGGCTGGTAATTGATCAATGATTGAAACATCCATCTCGCCATACGCTGTAATTGCCAACGTTCTTGGGATAGGCGTTGCTGTCATAGCTAAAATATCCGGATTGATTCCAACATTCCGTAATGCCGCTCTTTGTTGGACACCAAAACGATGCTGTTCATCAATGACTGCTAGCCCTAAATTATGAAACGCAATATCTGGTTGAATTAGTGCATGTGTTCCAATAATAATATCAATATCACCAGCTACCAAATCATCTAATATTTGGCGACGGGCTGCTGCTTTTGTGGAACCTGTTAATAATTCTACACGCACTTCGTTTGGATCAAAAAAATTGCCAATTGTTTGGGCATGTTGTTGTGCCAATATTTCTGTTGGTGCCATCAAAGTTGCTTGCATGCCTGCAGTAATAGCTGCGTACATCGCTAAAACTGCGACAACAGTTTTACCAGACCCCACATCACCTTGTAATAACCTATTCATATGTACTGGTCGACGCATGTCACGAACAATTTCATTAACAACTTTCTTCTGTGCAGCTGTCAATTCAAACGGTAATTTTTTGATAAAAGCCTTTAATTTATCATTGCCATAATTAACTGAGCGTCCTTGATTATGACGGTCCATCTGTTTAATCACTTGTAACCGCATTTGAAAAATAAAAAATTCCATAAATGAAGCTGTTCTGCGAGCAGCTGCAGCGACTTGTTCATCGGTTGGGACATGCATCCCAAATACAGTATCATGGTAGTTCATTAAGCGATAGCGTTTTCTTAAATCATCTGGCACAATTTCTTGTGACAATTGCTCTTTATACTTTCCTAAGGCTTGTAAAATTAAATCCTTAATAGTCCCTGCTTTAATTTCTTTAGATGACGGATAAATGGCTTCTAATTCATCTTCACTATTTTTAGGCATCATCTTAATTGCAGCTAAACTTTGACGTGTTCTACTGTATGTACCATAAATCGCAACTTCATCACCAACATCAATATTTTTACCAATCCAGGGCTGATTAAAAAAAGAAATTTGAATCGTATCATGTTCAATTGTCATCCTAAAATTTAAGCGTGTTTTTTTTAAACCCATTCGACTAATCACGGGTGGCGATGTTACAACGCCCTTAAATGTCACTTTCTCACCATCTAATGTTTGTGATGGCAATTTTTGCGCTAAGTCATTATAACGACGTGGATAGTAAGTCAGTAAATCACTAACAGTAAAGACACCTAATTTATTTAAAGCTTTTTCTCGTTTTGGACCGACACCTGATAATTCTGCAATACTATCAAGTAAACTAGGCATACTTTTCTCCGATCATCTATTAAAACGAATAAAAGATCCTTAGTAGCTAAGCACTAAAGACCTTTTCTTAATTCTGACATGCTTTTGTAGCTCATTCATGTCAATGTGCTAACCCACGTTAGAACTTTATTCAACTGAAATCAAAATTGGATATAGTGGTTGACCACCATCATGGATTTCAAATTCTAATTCGTCATCCAATGATTCACCAACTTGTTGTAATGCTTGCGCGTCAGCAATCGTTGCATCCTGACCATAATAAATCGTCACCAGCTCTGATTCTTCATCAGTCATTTTTTCAAGTAACTCTGCAGCTGCTTGATTAATGTTAGCATCTGGTACTGCAACAACAATCTCACCATCTAATAACCCAATAGCATCACCAGTTTGAATAGCCAAGCCGTTAATAGTTGTGCTACGAACTGATGTCGTAACAGAACCAGACTTTACATCAGCCAACGCATTCTGCATCGATACCACATTTTCTTCAAGTGATTTCATCTGATCGTAACCCAAGACTAGCGCTGTTAGACCTTGTTGTATCGTCTTTGTTTTAACCACCTTAACTGGTATATCTGCTAACTCAACTGCTTGTTCAGCAGCCATCACGATGTTACCATCGTTTGGCAAAATAATAGCTGAGGTTGCACGACTATCAGTAATGGCTTTCAACAAATCTTGAGTTGAAGGCGCTTGTTGACTATCAATAATCACAGTAGCACCAGTCGAAGCAAAAATTTCTTTAATTCCTTCACCAGCAGCTGTTGTAATCACTGCAATTTCAGGTGCCTGTGTTTCTGTTTGTGCTGTATGATTTTGAGATTTTTGCTCAGCGGCAACAGTTGCTGCTTCTACTTGTTGATCACGCATATTATCAACTTTCGCCTTACGAAGTGAACCAAATTGCGTTCCCCAGTTAATCACATTACCTGGATCCTCAGTGTGCACATGCACTTTAACAACATCATCATCATTGATAACCAATAATGAATCACCTAACTTAGCTAAATGGTCATAAAAAGTATCATAATCAAATTTTTGATTGTATGTTGTCCCTTTGGCAATGTCTACCATAATTTCAGTACAGTAACCATAAGTAATGTCATCAGGATTTAATTCACCTTGTACACCTGCATTATGTAATGATAGAACCATTGCATCTAAATTGGCATTATCTAGCTCAGTCTTAACTTCTTGCCCTGATAAAACAGCATAAAATGCACTCAAAACAATCACTAACCCTTGACCACCTGAGTCAACAACGCCAACTTCTTTTAATACTGGTAATAAATCAGGCGTTGAGGCCAAAGCCTTTTCAGCTGCTGCCAAAGCATCTGCCATAACTTGGGTTGCATCATCAGAGCTTTTAGCGGTACGATTTGCCGCTGCGGCTGCCTCACGAATAACTGTTAGAATAGTTCCTTCAGTAGGCTTCATAACCGCCTTATAAGCCGTCTCAGCCCCACCCATTAGTGCATCTGCTAAATCACGTGCTGATAAGGTTTCTTTATCTGCAATTTTAGCAGCAAAACCACGAAATATTTGTGACAAGATAACCCCAGAATTGCCACGGGCTCCCATCAATAGACCCTTAGCAGTTGCTTTAGCTAACTGACCAAGGTGCGTATTCGCTTCGTTTCGCTCGTATTCAGCACCACTTGCCATTGACAACGTCATGTTTGTACCGGTATCACCATCGGGAACCGGGAAAACATTTAATTTATTAATTTTTTCCGCATTATTTTTTAACGCATCAGCTGCTGCGTTAACCATTTTACCAAATTCAACATTAGTAATTGTCGTTACAACTTCCACCGTATTCAACTCCTTATAACCAGGCTAATCTCCTAGTATACGCACACCTTGAACCGTTACATTAACACTGCTAGCAACAATGCCTAACATCACATTCAAATCATTTTTCACACGTGCTTGTACACTTTTTGAAATTTCGGAAATCTTCAAGCCATACCCAACAATAATATGAACATCTACTGTGACGCCACCATCTTGTTGACGAACAACCACGCCCTTTGAGAAGCTATCACCATTTAATATTTGATTTACACCATCACGCAATGGATTTTGGCTTGCCATACCAACAACACCATAATTATCAGTTACAGCACCACCAACAATTGTTGCGATGACATCATTTTCAATTTCAATTGCACCTTGTGCTGTTTGGATCTTCACTGCCATTAGAATGACCTCCATATTAAGCTATATATTATTTTACCACATGTGCTGATCATTTAATTTATCTATGAACCATCACAATCATGTTTATTAATATACAAATGCTAGGTAAAGAAAAAAGCTACCAAACGGTAGCTTTAAATTCTTATACACGCTCAATTGAACCGTTCTTCAAACCAGCCTTCAAAGTACGAGCTGATAGGTACACCTTCTTAGGTGCTGAACCGTTAATCTTAACCGTCACTTTTTGCAAGTTTGGCTTCCAGCTACGACGACTTGAGTTAAGGGCGTGTGAACGTTGGTTACCGAAACGAGTACGCTTTCCATTGACTGCATCAACTGCCATATGTTTACCCTCCAATCTTAAGCTCTTTTAATTCAGTGCTTTTATTTACTTGAATAATAATACCAAACCCTTGCACAATAAGCAAGGGTTTTGTGTAAAGTATTTTTACTTTACACTTTTATTGCTCCGCAGTTTGACCAATTAAGTCTCGACTTTGTATCACTGCGACAATACCACTTTCGAACGAGAAATGATTTTCATTCCCCACAAATTCATTAGATGAGAAGGAAAATGGATTACCTGACCAATCTATTAGCTGGTACTTTTCATCAACTAATGTCAAACCAGTAACAGGTGTTAATGGCATAAAGCCAAGATATTTCATATCTGGATCTTTCATAATTTTATGCTCTCCAGGTAAATAAAAATCAATTCGATTAATCCGATCAATAATCGTGACTTTTTGAACAATATTTTCAAACCTAGTTTGTGTAAAAATCCAAATATTAGATAGTAATTGATCAATCCGGCCACCTGTCGCACCATAAATTTCAATTTTATCAGGATTATATTGTTCTTGAATTAAAGTTAATAATAATTCAGTATCTGTATCATCTTTTTCAGGCTTTACACTAACAATATTAGGCAATTTTTCAATAACATCTCGCCGTTCTTTTAATGTAACAGAGTCAAAATCACCAACTGTCAAAATTGGTGTTTGTCCCAACGCCAACAAGCGTAACGACCCTCGATCTGCAGCAGCCCAAGGGCCTGATAATCGGCCAGCTTTTAAGCTATCAGGCCATTCAGAAATTGGACCACCAACTAACAAACGTATGCGTTCCATCAATCCGTGGTAACCGCCTTCAAGCGGGCGATTTTAGCGGCTGGATCTACTTTATCATAAACATATGAACCGGCTACTGCAACTGTTGCGCCAGCTTCGTATGCTAACTTAGTCGTTTCATCATTAGCACCACCATCGATTTCAATATCAAAATCGTAGCCCTTTTCTGCTTTAATTTTTGCCAATGTTGCAATTTTATCAATTGTTTCAGGCAAAAACTTTTGACCACCAAAACCTGGATTAACAGTCATAATTAATACTTGATCAACCATGTGTAGCACAGGCTCAATCAAAGAGACTGCTGTACCCGGATTAATAACAACTTCTGCTTTAATACCATGCCCTTTAATTTGTTGCAAAGCACGATGGATATGATTTGTAGCTTCATAATGCACACCAATAATATCAGCACCTGCCTGGGCAAATTCATCAATATAACGTTCAGGATCAACGGCCATTAAATGTACATCTAAAATCATCTTAGTTTTTGGGCGCAATGCTTTTACCCAATTAGGACCATATGCAATTGATGGCACAAACAACCCATCCATCACATCAATGTGTAACAATTCTGCCCCAGCTTCTTCAACTGTATGGACATCACGTTCCAAGTTCAAATAATCTGCAGCTAAAATTGATGGTGCTACCTTAATTGTCATAACTATTTCCCTCTTTAATGTATTATTTAATGTTTTTTATCATGTTTATTATAAACCGGGCGACGACCTGCAATCAAATCATAGAACAATTTATAATTATCATAACGTGATGCCATAATTTTTCCCTGAGAAACTGCTTCTTTAACAGCACAATTGGGTTCATTTAGATGAACACAACCTCTAAACCGACAATTACGAGCATAATCGTTTAGTTCACGGAAATATTGCCCCAATTCACGAGCAGGCATATCGAAAACTTCAAATGCTGAAAAGCCAGGTGTATCAGCAACTAAACCGCCATATAATTCAATTAAAGAAACCTGACGTGTCGTATGTTTTCCACGACTTAATGCTTGCGATACTTCTCCCGTTGCCAAGTTAAGTTCTGGTGAAAGATGATTTAACAAAGTACTTTTTCCGGCCCCAGTTTGTCCCATTAAAACCGTTAGTTTATCTGCTAAGAGTTTTTTAACAGTTTTTAAACTTGTCTGATCAAAAGCCTCATCAGGCCAAACAACTTGGTAGCCAATTTCTCGATAACCAGCAACAATATCTGCAAATGAAGCCATCTCTGCTTTAGTTAATAGATCTGTTTTTGTGAAATAAATAACTGGTTCAATATTTTTTTCTTCTAAAGCAACTAATTGACGATCTAACAAATTGCTTGACCAATCTGGCATTTTAACCGCTGTCACAACAATAACTTGATCAACATTTGCGACCGGTGGTCTCACAATACTATTTCGACGTTGATCAATTGCTAAGATATAACCTTCTTTAGATGTCTGGGCACTAAACGTTACCCAATCACCAACTAATGGTTTTAAATCTTTTTTACGGAAATTGCCACGTGCTCGTGTACGAAACAAAGTACCTTCAGCCGTTAAAACATCATAAAAGCCAGCTAATGCCAACTGAATTTGTCCATGGTATTCTGCCATCAATTCTCCTATCTAAATATGGTTAATCATCATCTGAATCTACAGAACTTGATGATTGTGACACTGGTGGTGTTGATGTACTGTGCTCTTCGTTCGCACTGGTTGTCTCACTTGACCCACTGCTTTGTGAAGATTCACTGGATTGCGCTGGCTTCTCATCGTCGTCATCATCCGATACACTCGATGAAGTCGATGCCGAGTTTGACGAATCCTGTCTAGATTCTGAAGGTCTTTCTTCAACAGAACTTGACGTAACAGCTGGACCTTTTGACAAAGTCACTAACATTGTCTCATTCTTTGAAACTTTAATTCCAGGCGCAATTGATTGTGACACAACTTTTCCTCTTGTAATGCTATTAGAATTAACACTATCAAAATTAATCATTACACCATTATTTTGTGCCCATACTAAAACTGCATTTTGTGATTTACCTGTAAAGTCAGGAACCGTATGTTTCTTTGGCCCCTTTGAAACACTAAATTTCACCTTTGTTTTATTAGGTAAAACCCGATCTTCAGCATTAATATTTTGTTCAACAATATAGCCCTTAGGCACGGTATCATCTGCAATTTTCTTTTGGGATACTTTATACCCCTTATCTTCTAATTGTTCACGGACGGAACTATATTTTTCATTCACATAATCGCCAAATCTTACTTTTGCTGACCCCTTTGATACAACTAAGTTAATCACTGTATTAACTGGCACAGCCTTATTACGTGTAGGATCGGTTTTAACAACCTTCCCTTGCTCAATTGTATCAGAACGTGTTTCAGTAATGTCGCCAACCTTTAAGCCATCTTCTTTAATGGTCTTTATAGCATTTGCTTGTGTCATTCCTTTTACATCAGACACATGTACCTTGTCTGGTTGCATGGCACCGTAGATAAAAAAGCCAACTAATAACGCTACAATCAAAATGATTACACCTAAGAAATAGCGACGCTTTTTCCTGTTGGGTTTGGGCTTAGGTGTTACTTTAGCAGACGTTGTTTGTGATTTTAACGGTGTTTGCTCAGCTGTTGCTTTTACCTCATTTGTACTTGTCTGGATTGGTTGTTGATTAGCCTTAGATTGAATATCTGCGAGTGGAATAATTTTAGTCACTGTATTATCTTCTGACGTTATATCCGAATCATGCCACCTAGGCTCGTTAATGCGATTGGCTGATAAGGCTGTTGCAAGATCTTCTGACATAGCTTGTGCAGAAGCATAGCGACTCATTGGATTTTTAGCTGTTGCTTTAAAAATAACATTTTCCAAAGCTTGGGGTACACGTGGATCAACATCACGGACCGATGGCATTGGACTTTGCGTATGTTTCACTGCAATGGCAACAGCAGTCTCACCGTCAAAGGGAACATGACCTGTAATCATTTCAAAAAGCATAATGCCTAGTGAATAAATGTCACTACGATTTGATGCAACATCTCCACGTACTTGTTCAGGAGACATATAATGGACGGATCCAATAGCCGTATTAGTCTGCGTCATCCCAAATGAACTTTGCGCTCTAGCGATGCCGAAATCAGAAATTTTTGCTTCACCATCATTACTAATTAAAATATTTTGGGGCTTTAAATCCCGATGGATAATACCTGCTTGATGCGCTACAGCTATTCCAGCTAAAATTTCACGCATAATATCAATTATGCGACTAACCGGAATGGGCCAGTTCTGTGCAATATAACGTTTTAAATCCATCCCCGCAACAAACTCAGTTACCAAATATTGGGAACCACCCTCTTCACCATAGTCATACACTTCAATAATATTTGGATGTAATATTGATGACGTAGCTTCAATTTCATTACTAAAACGACGCCGTGTTTTTTCATCATCTTGCATATCAAAGCGCATTAATTTTAACGAGACATCCCGATCTAAAATAATATCATGTGCTTGATAGACATTGGCCATGCCACCCTCACCAAGTGATTTGATAATGCGATAACGTTCACCAATTAATTGATTTTTTCGCATTAGTTAACCTCACTTTCTTGATGACCAATCAGCACAGTAACATTGTCTGATCCACCTGTCTCATTGGTTAGGGTAATTAATTGTGTTACTGCCTGCGAAATTTCAGGTGCAGCCAAAATTATTTGTAGTATTTCTTCATCACTAATATGTTTGGGCATACCATCCGTAGTCATTAAAATATAATCATCCGGCTGAATACTAATTGCAAACAAATCAGCTTTTGAATCTTCTGTTACACCTAACTGTCTTGTAATTAAATGACGTCCTGGATGTGTAACTGCTTCATCTTGTGTGATAGCACCCTCTTGTAGTAATTCGTTCGCTAAATTATGATCTGTTGTTAATTGGCGCATTTGTTTTTGACGAATCACATAAGCTCTGGAATCACCAATATTGGCAACAACCATCTCATTAGCAAAAATGACCGCAACAACCAAAGTTGTCGCCATCCCATTTAAAGTATGATAACGCTGTGCCGTTTGAACAATTGTGTCATTTTCACTATTAATATGATTAACCAACCACTGTTTGGCATCATCTACTGTGGTAATACGAGCCTGTTCCCACTGATTACCAATATGTGATACTGCCATCGTAGCTGCGACATCACCACCGTTTTGACCACCAACACCATCAGCAACAATGGCAAGTTGGATTCCCGATTGATTAATAAAAACACTAACATAATCTTGGTTGTCGGTGCGCATGCGCCCAGTATCAGATGCATAGGCAATTTTCATATTTTATCATCCCTTCATAAATACACTAGTTACCTTTTATTGCTTAACTAATGTTGCGACGAAAAAACCATCAGAGCCAAAATCATCTGGATAGATGTGTAACATACCACGTTCATCTAACACATCTAAGTCTAATGATGTCTGTGTCGGCACTAACTTAAAATCATTATGATCCGCCAAAAATGCGTCGATAACATCTTCATTTTCAGGCTTTAATATGGTACATGTACCATAAACTAGTCGACCACCTTTTTTTAGTTTACTTGCCACGGCATCCAAAATAGCTTTTTGAATTTTTTGTAATTGATAACTATCATCAAGTGACTTTTCGTAACGAATTTCAGGCTTGCGTCTCAATAATCCAAAACCTGAACATGGTGCGTCCACTAAAATACGATCAAAGGTTTCATCCGCAAATTTTTCATCTACTTTTCGTGCATCTAAAACTTGTGTTTCAATACGATCAGCAACATGTAGTCGCAAAGCATTTTCTTTAATTAATTTAGCTTTATGCTCATGAATATCTAAAGCTGTTACCTTACCACCTTGGGTTGCATCTAAATATGTTGCTATTTGCGTTGTTTTACCACCCGGTGCAGCTGCTGCATCTAATACATAATCAGTTGGTGTCACTGCCAAACTTGGCACCATCAGCATGGCCGATTCATCTTGCAATGTTAATAATCCATCTTTAAACAATTGTGAACTTGCAACGTGTCCACCTGAAACCAATAATGCATCAGGCGTTACCTGCGATGGTTCAACATTAAAACCTGCTGCTTCCAACAGATCGGTAACCTCAGAAATTGTGGTAACGGCATGGTTAACCCGAACTGATTGTGCCGGTGATTCGTTAATTGCACTGGCAATGGCGACTGTTTTTTCCCATCCCAATTGATCTTGTAATGTTTGAATCAGCCACAATGGCAATGATGCTTGTATAGATAATTGTTCAACCGGATCATCAATGCTTTTAATGTCTGGTAGGCCTTGCCGTTGAACAGCATGTAAAACACCCGTAACAAACTTACGAATACCATCATGTCCTCGCCGCTTTGCGATGTTAATAGCCTCATCAAAAATAGCATGGTCTGGAATTTTATCTAAATATTGCATTTGGTATAAAGAAATAAACAATAATTCACGTACCCATGGGTTCAACTTCTGTGGTCGTTTAACAAAAGGTGTCAACCAATATTCGAGTGTTAGCCGGTGTTGAATCACACCGTAAACCATTGTTGTCATTAAATGAACATTTTTTTCTGATAAATTAGCTTGTTTAATAACACTATTTAATTGCAAATTAGAATATGCACCATTGTTAACTTTTTCTAGTACACGCACAGCTAATGCACGCGAATTAGTTTGCTCCCAATTCGCAATTTTTTGATTCGTTTTATTACTCATGTGTAATTACTTGATCTCCTTGTGCAAATTTAGCATGACCATTTAAATAGGCTGTAATTGCCATTTTAGGTTTTCCAGCTGGTTGCAGCTCATCAATAGCAATTACCTTACCATCTCCTGTAGCTAACCATAAATCATGCTTACCTTTTTTTACCACCGTTCCTGGTAAAGCAGTTGTCGTTTCATCAACCAAATGTGTTTGATGAATTTTTGTCCGCACGCCATTAATCGTCGTATGTGCAATTGGGAACGGGTTTAATCCTCGAACATGATTGTGAATCATTTGGGCTGATTTTGTAAAATCTAATATTTCTTCTTCCGGCTTAATATTTGGTGAAAATGTGACTTCATCTGGATCTTGTGCAACTGGTTTAATTCTACCAGCAATCAAATCAGGCAAAGTCTCTAATAGTAAGTCACGACCCAAATCACTTAATTTATCAAATAAAATACCTGTATTATCAGTTGATAAAATTGGTAACTCTTTTTGTGCAATAATGTCACCAGCATCCATGGCTTTAACCATATACATAATTGTGACACCTGTTTTATCGTCACCATTTAAAACAGCATAATGGATTGGTGCACCCCCACGATACTTTGGCAACAGCGATGCATGTACGTTAATTGCTGCAATCTGAGCCGCATCTAATAGTTTTGTTGGCAAAAATTGTCCATATGCTGCTGTAATAATTAAGTCTGGGGCTAAATCAATAATTTGCTGCATTTCATTTGAACCAGATAATTTATTAGGTTGCAAAACAGGAATACCTGCTTTAACAGCAACTTCTTTAACAGGTGTAGGTGTTAAAATATGCTTACGTCCAACTGGACGATCTGGTTGCGTTAAAACTGCCTGTACATCATAATCTGGATTGTCGACTAGGCTTTTTAAAATTGGGACTGAAAAATTAGGGGTCCCCATGAAAACGATACTTGTCATTTTTTAACTCCTCTATTTATATGTATGATAATACCATTTAATTAATGGTTATTATCTAAATGCCTTTAAATAAAATTAGTTGGTTCACGATCAATCATAATTGTGACACCTTGTCGTTGCAATTGTTGTCCTTTATGCATTAATTCTGTTAATGCTTGCATTAAATGTTGATCAAACCGATATTTGATAACCACACGATAATAGTATTTGTTTTTTATACGTGAAATCGTACTAGGTGCAGGGCCTAACATAATCGTGTCTTTTTCTACAATATTTTTTAACCAGTTAGTTGTTTCAAATGCAAACTTAGCTGCTTGATCAACTTGTTCATGCGCAAATTTAATTTGGACCGTAAAATAGTATGGCGTGTAGTGCCAAGCATGCCGGAGTGCCATTTCTTGATGATAAAAGCCCTCATAATCTTGATTTTTGGCTAACTGAATAGCATAATGCTCTGGATTAAAGGTCTGCAAAATGACATTACCCGGTTTTTGTGCACGACCTGCACGACCTGAAACTTGTGTTAATAACTGAAAGGTTCGTTCAGAAGCTCTAAAATCTGGTAAAGTCAAAGTGGTATCGGCATTTAAAATTCCTACTAACGTGACGTTTGGAAAATCCAATCCCTTTGCAATCATTTGTGTTCCCAAAAGAATATCAGCTTCCTGATTACCAAATGCTGTCAACATTTTATCAACGGCCCCTTTTTTACGAGTGGTATCAACATCCATTCTTAATACACGAGCTTGCGGTAATACTTCTTTTAAATGTTCAACAACTTTTTGTGTACCTGTTCCAAATTGTCGAATTCGTTTAGAACCACAAATTTTACATTGATGTGGTATTAATTCATTATAACCACAATAATGGCAAATCAAGCGACCAACATCTTTATGAACCGTTAAAGCAACATCACAATTGACACATCTGGGTGTGTACCCACAATCACGACAAATAATAAAATTAGCATAACCACGTCGATTTAACATTAATACAATTTGTTCTTGTTGATCTAATTTTTCCTGCATACTATCTAATAATTGTGGCGAAAAAACATCGTCGTTATTATATTTTATAGACTCTCGCATATCAACAATCTCAGTAGTTGGTAATACACTCTGTGTCGCTCTCTTGGTTAATGATAAAAGCTGATACACCCCTTTTTGTGCTCGTGCACGACTTTCCAGTGATGGCGTTGCAGATCCTAATAACAGGGTTGCACCATAATATTCGACACGCCACTGTGCAACGTCACGCGCATGATACCGTGGATTATCATCTTGCTTATATGAAGCTTCGTGCTCCTCATCAATGATGATTAATCCAATATTGATCAACGGTGCAAAAATTGCTGATCGTGCACCAACAACCACATGCACTTCACCACGTTGGACTCGTCGCCATTCATCATAACGTTCCCCATCTGATAGCCCAGAATGCATCACTGCCACATCGTCACCAAACCGACTTTTCACACGACGCACCATCTGAGGGGTCAATGTAATCTCTGGTACTAACATTAACGCTGTCTTACCCGCAGCTAGTGCTTTCGCAATAGATTGTAAATAAACTTCCGTTTTACCAGAACCAGTAACACCCTCCAACAAAAACGTTTGTGTTTTTGGTTGTACTATATTCGCTATTATTGCTGTATACGCCTGCTTTTGTTCATCATTTAATGGTAGTGGCTGACTAGGTTGCACCGGTGTCTGCAATTTTGGAATTCGATATGATTCCATTTGACGCTGTACCAACCATCCTTTATTTTCTGCTTGTTTAATAACAGCATAATCTAAATGGTGACGGTTAATAACATCTTTTACTGGAACAAATTTTTTAGGAGCCTGTAGTAAAAAGGTTAACATCCGTGATTGTTTTACTGCTGACGGCCTTAACCGTTCTAATTGATTTTTATAAAAATCGGCATCTTTAGTTGGTTTTAAAACATTTACCATCTTAACTTTAGCGCGATTCTTAACCAAATAACCAATTTCAATGATATGCTTTTTTTGTAGTTTTAGTAATTGCGGTAGTAGTTCGCTATCAACATTGTCGCTATCAAATGGTATTTCACCTCGATCTGCAAATAATAACGCAATCTGTGGCCAGTCGCTTAATTGATCAGGCGCCAATAATCTTAGTACTTTACCGTACTTGGCCCGCATAACATTTGGCAACATCGTTTGTAAAACACTAATTTGAAAAGCAAAGTTATATTCTGCTAACCATGATGCTAATTGCAATAACTCATCGTTTAATACGGGGGTCATTTCAACTACTTGCATAATCTCTTTTAATTGTTCTGTTTGTTGGGCGTCTTCTTTAATACCAACAACAAATCCTTGTACTAAACGATTTCCTTTTCCAAAGGGAACAACAACACGCATACCACGCCTTAAAATTTCTAACATGGGTGCTGGTATACGATAAGTATATGGTCGATTAGTTTGCATCGTTGGCACATCAACAATTACTTGCGCATACATAAATAGTTCCCCCTTTTTTAAAAAAGTTTATTCAAAAGAATAATCACATACCCCATTCTACCAGAATTAAACCTATCGTGGCTTTTAAATACTCCAAAGAAAAAGCCAGAACTTTTCAGTTCTAGCTTTAATTGTTTGTTTAGTTTGCTTGTAATGTTTGCACATCGCGAGCAATCATTAACTCTTCATTCGTAGCAACCTTCAAAACCTTGGCTGTTGAATCTTCAGATGAAATGATCACCTCATCATCACGCAATTCATTTTTCTCAGCATCTAGTTTAATACCCATAAATGCCAACCGATCAATGATTGCTTCACGTACATTAGCAGCATTTTCACCAATACCTGCAGTAAACGTCAATGCATCAACACCACCCAATTCAACATAGTATTGACCAACATAACGAACAACACGGTCGATAAACATTTCAATTGCTAACGCTGCATGGTCATTTGTGTCTTCAACTTCTTCCAAATCACGCATATCTGAAGAAAGTGATGACACACCTAACAATCCTGACTTTTTATTCAAAATATTAAGCATTTCATCATTAGATAAACCTTCACGATTTTGAATGTAATAAACAAGAGAAGGATCAACATCCCCTGTACGAGTTGCCATCGCAACACCAGCTAATGGGGTGAAGCCCATTGATGTGTCGAAAGACTTACCATCTTTAATTGCTGTAATTGATGCCCCAGCACCTAGGTGCAAAGTAATAATTTTTAGATCTTCTAATTTCTTACCAAGGATGTCAGCCGTACGTTGTGCAACGTACTTGTGTGACGTTCCGTGAGCACCATACTTACGTGCACCATACTTTGTGTAATACTCATATGGCAAAGCGTAAAGGTAGTTCTTCTTTGGCATTGATTGGTGGAACGCCGTATCAAAAACAGCAACTGACAATGCGTTAGGCAACAACTTTTGGAATACACGAATTCCCAAAGCCTCTGAAGCGTTGTGCAAAGGTGCATAATCAGCCAAACGCTCAATTTTGTTTAGTACTTCGTCGTCAACAACAACCGACTTGTTAAACCACTCCCCACCTGCAACGATACGGTGACCCACACCAGTAATTTCTGAAAAGTCTGCAATAACTTCGTGTTCTTTCAATTGTGCAAGCAAAAGATTAATTGCAGCTTCGTGATCCGCAATATCTTGTACAACTTCAAATTTTTCTCCATTATACTTCAAAGTAAAGATTGAATCGTTCATTCCAATACGTTCTACTTGTCCCTTTGCAATCACCGTTTCTGCTGGCATTTCAAATAATTGAAATTTTAGTGATGATGATCCAGCGTTAATCGCCATTGTTTTAGCCATGTACACTTATCTCCTCTTTCCTGACGGAATTCATAATTATCTTATAATGAGTATATCATAAAATAGGCCAATTCGTTAAGCCTAAGATTAACATAAACCCTTGATACTAGTGCATGTACACGTGATTTGCTTTCATCCAATCTGTCAATTCTGTCACAAAGTTTTTATTTTCAGCTTTGTCAGATAATGTCGGTGCTTTAGCCAACATGACTGGTTTTGCTTGACGGGAATCCCCCCCTGAACGTTGCAATATCAAGATTACTTTACCCATTTTAGGGTCTTTGAATAGATTATTTGGTAGTTGAAGTAAAGCTTGGAAATAGACATCATCTGTTTGTATATAACGTAACAAAGATTTACTTTGATCACTTTCAAATAAGTTTGTAGGTACCGTCAAAATAACTAACCCACCCGGTTTTACAGCAGCCACGCTTTGTTCAATTAACAAATGGTGAACAAAAGTTAATCCTTTTTCAACCCGTGTTTCATATTTCTCTGGTGCTGTTTTTGGATAATAACCAACAGGCAAATCACCAACCACGATATCAGCATCATTTTGCATAGACATTGTGACACTATCAGCTAGTGTAATATCCCACTTTTCTTCTAGTAAGGCAGCAACGCCACTCGCAACCGTTAACATCGTGTCATCATTTTCGATACCAATAGCCTCAACACTAGTACCCTTGGCTTGTAATGATTGACTGACTGTGGCCATTAAATTACCGGTTCCCAATGCTAAATCCTTAAGTGTTACGTCTGTTTTTTGACCAATAAAAGCACTTGCAATTAAAGTCACCCACATACCAATAGCATCTGGTGTTACTTGATAATTAGCCTGTAAGCCATCTTGATGAATGGTCCCCACTAATAAAAATTGTAAAACTTGACGTTTGTCAGTTTTACTTAATGCTCCAAAATCAGCTGCCGTAACATCAGCTATAACACTTTGCTTTTGCTCATTAGTCAAGCCTTCAAATTCTTCATCAGTTTGACCAAGCATCATTTCAAACAAGATAATTAAAGCTTCAATTGATGCACCATCAATGAACTCTGTTATTTTTTTTTGCGCAGCTTGTAAGCTCTTTACGCTTTTTTCAATCGCTTCATACATGTTAATTACCTCATCTTTCATACAGAGACTAGTTTAGCTAGTTTCTAACGGACTGACAAGGTGCATTAGTTACTTATTTTGGGAACCTTTACAATTAGATATTTACTAACCCTTACATAATAAATTTTATCGTCTATCATAACGACTCGTGGCAATTTATTACTTTGCGACTCAACCTGCAATTTTTTTGTCCGCCGTACATAATTAACTGCCTCATATTTATGTGACCAATAAAGATATTCTCGATCTTGCATCATTTGATAATGCATTTGGCTTCCCATCCAGAGCATTGCTGCTCCAAGCAAACTAAAACTCAATATAACGATTTGACTGAGCATGAATCCCTTACGTCGTGTATTCATTAATATAAACTTCTTCCTTAAAAACTGCATCGTTAGTAAATATTAAGGTTATTTGGTATAAATGTGGCGCAATTTTTTTAAAACCAACATGTTTAACATGTCTTAAATACGACATAAATTTACCATTATAACGATATAAGCATAGACAATACCCTCTGACGCCTAATTGATAATGAGTATTAGTCTTGGTATTGAATATCGTTAAGTCATAATCGCTAATCTCTATGACACGGTAATGCATTGCATCAATTTCTAATCGTTTTACAAATTGATTCACTAATACCTTTTGTATATCAGTCTTTTGATGCTGTTTTACTTGTTGCAATCCTTGCGATGAAATAACCAAGACAAGTAAAATACTGCTGAAAATAAGCAATGAAATCATACACTCAACTAAGGTAAAACCTCGCCTTTTAACCATGCTTGTTGTTCCTGATAATATTTTTGTTTAATTTTAGCAATCCTTACTTCATTTTGACGATCTTGTTGTTGAACCATTTCAACAACCGTTAACAAAATTGTAACTACCCCCACAATAATCGTCATGCCAACCATTGCTTCTACTAATAAAAATCCTTTACGTTGTAAAACGATACGTACCACCTCCTAATTGAAAAATTAAACTAACATATTTTTTCGTTTTTACATTAAAAAATCTAATCGTACCAGCTGTCACATATGTTTTTTTCCAACGAATTTTAGTATAGTTATCTGCTCGCCAATTAGTGGGTAACGTAATTTCTTCATCCCCAATAAAAATGGTTTGTTGTCGACTTAATATATCAAATTCAGAAAAGTACCCAAGATTCGCTTGTTGTTGCATTAACAGATACTTTTCCTGAAATTCAGTTTTTACACACTGCCAGTCACGATCTTGCTTATCGGTCACTATTATAATAGGGATTGAAATTAACAGGCCGATCATTAGGACAACAATGGTTTCAACCAACGTAACCCCTTTGCGAATCATCCTACTTGCCTTGAACAACAACGCGATCTCCCTTAATTTCAAAATGTGCTCGTCCCATTTGCTGTACTTGTGCAGACGTTAAATAACCAGAATTCATTAATGTTGATAACGTTATATCCTGTCGTTCTGTATCATTATGGGCAATTCGATACATATTTACCTGATTTTGCAAAGTATTAAATAATACTGTTTGTTGCTTTTCTTCAGCCATTTTTCGAATATTAAATACGTTTAGGTAGATCAGCACTACTAATAATCCAACAATAAATAAAGTTGTTACAACTTCAATTAATGTAAATCCTTTCCGTGTACGGACACGACGTTGCATTTTAATCATTGGATAATACCTCCCATACTTTGATACATTGGTACAAGCGTTAAATAATACATGCCAATCACAACCACACCAATTATTGCAAAACAAATCGGTTGAATGAATGTCATATATTTTTGAATAAGTTCATCAAGTAATCGAAACTTACGTTGTGCTAATATTTGGAATTCTTCACCAACTTGATATTGTGGTTGCCCACGTGTAAACAGTAACGAACATTCTTTGGGTAATAATTCTAATTCCAAAATAAATTGGTCAATGGTGCGCCCATCACTTAATGCTCGCCATGCCTTATCACCGATATAAGCTGTTAATTGATACTGTCGTGCTTGTTGCGCTCGTTTAACAATTGTCGATAGTTCCACGCCACTAGTTAACAATAATCCAAGCTGCAAGCAAATATAATACTCAACACTAAGTTTAATCACTTTACCAACCAATGGTACTTTCATTAATAGTTTTAAACGTTTATACCATGATTGTTTTTTATAATAAAAAATGCCACTTACAATACTTACAGTCCAACCTATCACCCAATAATAAGGCTTTTTTATATCTAATAATTGTAAATTAACACCCAATTGTTGCAATTCTGGTAATAAAAATATCACGAATGCCGCTAACATAAATCCTAATAAAATTAATAACACAGCTGGATACAAAAGTACTTGTCGTAATTTACGATATTGCAATAAGCGATCACGTTCACGGTGCCCCAATGCTTGTAATAATTCTACTAAGCGCCCATGGACAGCTGCAAAGTCTAATTGCTGAATTAATTCTTGCCTGACATATGGGGTCATTACTTGTGAAAACGTTGCCCCTGCTCGCAATTCCACTAAAATTAAATGTATTTGTTGCTTTGGTATTTTTAACAATACTTGTACCATTTTTAACGCATTTTCTAAATCATAACCCACTGATAATAAATAACTTAAATTCTCAAAAAATTCCGCTTGCCTTTTGCGCTGCCACATGATTTTTTTCTTCATTTTTTAACTCCACCAATAAGTTATCAATTTTATCACCACTGGTAATTTCCAATTGTACATAAGACGATGTCGATTGATAAATCATTTTTTGATAACCCAAACCAACTAAAATTTGTTGTAAAATATCTGCTGAAATACCAAATGATCGCAATCGATACCAAATACCCGTAATTGACATAGCATGTACTGTACTTAAAATAAGGTGACCACTTAAAGCTGCTTGCGCAACAATTTGCGCCGTACTAGCATCTCGAATTTCACCAATAATCATGACATCTGGATGATGACGTAGCGCTAGTTTTAGTAATTGTTCGTAACTCATATTTGCCGCATTATTGACCTGAAGTTGTAAAAAATCTGGTGCAACCAATTCGACTGGATCTTCAATAGTTAAGACCATTTTATTTTTTAAATACTTTGAAGCAGCATGATACATCGTTGTGGTTTTACCAGAGCCCATTTGCCCTGCTAACAAAATCAAACCTTGCTGTCGTCTTAATAAATGACCTAATTCAGTCATCTGATCGGCAGGCAGCCATTGTAAAACAGCATCTTGCATATCGTAAATTAAGCGAATGACAACAGATTCACGATTTAAAAAATCCGCAACACTAGAAATTCGTAAATACAAGGACTGTTCATTTAATAAATACTGCCAACGTCCTAATTGCGGTCGACGAATTTCGCTAATATCCATACAAGCCGAAAATTTAATATGCCGAATGATAGCTTCACCACAATCAGTATTTAACTGACCAATATTTTTTAAACCATTTATTGCATAAGTTAATACCTGAAATCCTTCTTGATTTGGCAAAATATAAATGTCACTAACATGGTCACTTGCCGCTTGCTTCAATATGTCGTAAAACGTTTTTTTTATTTGCACAATTTTTTAACCTCCTAACATATACAATGACGTTAGTCTGATAAAAATGTCCAAAAAAAATTTCTCAAAAGTGCTTGTACACCTTTGAGAAATTCAAATAATATTTAATTTAGCGCCATTACAACGAAATTCAAAATAAACAATATTGAAACGAACCATAAGATAATGCTAATTTCATTGAACTTACGTCTAACACTCTTAATCAAAACAAAGAAGATGAATCCAGCAGCAATACCATACGAAATTGAATATGAAAATGCCATAAACGCTGCTGTAAAGAATGCAGGAATCGCAATTTCAATGTCATCCCAATCAATCAGCTTAAATTCATTCATCATCATAATCCCCACAACAACTAGGATAGGCGCGGTTGCAGCACTAGGAATAACGTTAACTAATGGGGCAGCAATAATTGAAAATAAGAATCCAATCGCAACGACAACTGCCGTTAGACCCGTACGTCCACCAGCTTTAATACCAATTGATGCTTCAATAAAGGTTGTCGTATTTGACGTTCCAAAAATACCTGCAAACATTGTTGCAAATGTATCTGCAACTAGTCCACGATCCATTTTTGATTTAAACCCTTTATTTTCATAGAATTCTTTTTGATCTGCTGGTGAAAAAATACCAGTTGAAATACCCGTACCAATAAACGTACCGATTGCATCAAACAAACCAGAAAGGCCCATTGAAAAGACTGTTAAAATGACGATTAAAATATCTTTTGGTGACGTAAACATTGACCATAATCCATGTGAGCCTAACGCTTGCCCAAAAATAGATCCAAAGTCATGGAAAGTTGTTGAAAATGCTGATAGACCACTGATGTGTGTATTCGTAACACCCATTGGTATACCGATTAAAGTTGTTACAAATACTGAAATCAAAAAGGCACCTGGCGCATTTGCAATTACTAACAAAACTAGTAATATCAAACCAATTAATGCTAGTAACACAGATGGATCAGTAAAAGAAGTTAATTGCGGTGTAGTTCCCCCATTAGCTGTTAAGGTCTCAACTACTTTAGCACCGCCACCGTCAAACGGTTTGTTATTTAAAGAAATGATATTTTGGCCATCAACTAAAAAGTTAATAAAGCCAGCATTTTTTAATCCAATATATGCAATATAAAGGCCAATTCCAGCTGCGATGGCATGCTTTAACTGCACTGGAATTGATTTAACAATCAAAGAACGTACTTTGGTTAACGTAATAATCACATCAACTAAACCAACTAAAAATACCATTCCCAATGCCTGTTGCCAAGTGTACCCTAACCCAAACACAATTGTATAGGTAAACATAGCTTGCATACCAATTGAAGGTGCTAGTGCGTAAGGTAAATTGGCAAATAACCCGGTAATTAAAGTCCCCGTTACAGCTGTTAAAATAGTTGCTAAAAACACGCCTTGACTAGGCATTCCCGTCAATGCAAGGACTGACGGATTTAAAAAGATAATATAAGCCATCGCAACAAAAGTCGTCATACCGGCAATGATTTCAGTACGTACATTTGTATTGTTTTCTGATAGCTTAAAGAAACGCTCCAACATAATAAGTTCTTCTCCCTAAAAAATCATGTCAACGTCATTTGAAAACATGACCCATCCAATAGAGAGTTTCATATCAAAACATGTCGCATATACACGATCATCCATTAATTCTCTTATGTTTAAGTCTGTGGCAAAACACGTTAACGACTTTATTCAAATAAAATTAACCATATCTCTAAATTAGAAAATAGTCAATTCTTTTCAAAAAAAAAACTTGTTTTAATAACAAGTTCTTTGTTGAATTATTCAGCTGTTGTATAAACGGCTTGAACATCTTCGTTTTCTTCAAGCTCAGAAACCAATCCTGCCAATGATTCTTGCTTATCTTCAGGCACTGCCATTGGATTTTGCGCAACCATTGTAACTTCATCGTTAACCAATACATAGCCCTTTTCTATTAGTGCATCACGTACTTCTGGAAAGGCCTTTGGCTCAGTATATATTTCAAATTGTTCATCAAATGTTTTCATATCATCTGCACCAGCATCTAACATATCTTCAAACAATTGATCTTCATCAATTTCAGTATCTTCATCACGCTCAATTTCAATGTAACCCTTACGATCAAATTGGAATGAAACTGATCCTGATGTTCCTAATTCACCACCAAAGTGCTTGAATGAAGCACGAACAGATGCAGCTGTACGGTTAGTATTATCCGTTAGAGCTTCAACTAAAACAGCAATACCAGCCGGTCCATAACCTTCATAAGTCAATTCTTGATAGTTAGCACCATCTGCACCAGAAGCTTTGTCCAAAGCACGTTGGATATTATCTTTTGGCATGTTAGCTGCTTTTGCTTTGTCAATAACCAAACGCAAACCTGAGTTTGAATCTGGATCAACACCGCCTGCTTTAGCTGCCGTGTACAAATCACGAGCTAACTTTTGGAAAATCTTACCACGCTTCGCATCTTGGGCGTTCTTACGTCCTTGGATGTTATGCCATTTACTATGTCCTGACATTTCAGAAACCCCTTTTCTATCGAAAATTTATCGTCTTATTTTACCATATAAATTAAGTGTTTGCCAGTTTTTCATTATTATTTGGCATAAAATCATATGGTGTTAATCCTTCTAAACCAATGTTTGGATCAATACTATTTTGTTCAATTATTGCCACCGTTAATACGGTATCCGTGGTCACCGGATTACTTGTCACGTCTTTATCTCGCAAATTAATTTCATCATGTTGCCTACCCACAGGCTCATTCACTTCTAAAATGTCTTGTTGTGAGCTTTTGACTGGTTGTGTATCATCTTTTTTCCCAGTCGCATATTGTAAAATACGCGCCTGTAAATTTGTATGCCGATCCACACCTAAAGTTACAACAGCTTCTTGATAGGCACTTAACTGGCCAATTAACACAAGTGACTCACTTGCGCGCGTTAGACCCGTATACAATAAATTACGTTGTAACATTCTAAAAAAAGCATCTACAAGCGGCATAATGACTAATTTATACTCAGTACCTTGTGATTTATGAATTGTTGTGGCGTAAGCTAAAGTAATGTTTTGCCAATTTTCACGCGTATAAATGACCTCACCTGTATCAAAATCAACGACCAATTTATCTTTTTTATCCGGGTTAGACTTATCCTTGGCTAATAAAACACTCGTAATATAACCAATATCACCATTAAAGACATTATTTTCTGGATCATTAGCTGTTTGCATCACTTTATCACCAACACGATAATTAAATGATTGCTTATCCTTTTTTATATTAATAGATTTTTTCTTGCTTGTTGCTGGATTAAAAATATTTTGAACAATTTCATTTAAGTGATTTACACCTGCTTGTGTCCGATACATTGGCGCCAAGATTTGCATGTCTGCAACTGAATTCCCCTTGTTTTTCCAGCTTTCAGCAATTTTTTCAACTAATTTTGGAACCGTATTAACATTAGCTGGGAAAAATGATCGATCAATTTGTTGCTCCGTAAAATCAGCTGGTAAACGTCCATTCTTGACTTCATTTGCCAACGAAATAATTGTAGATCCCTTCCCTTGACGATGGATAGTTTCTAATTCACGATAATTCAATAAACCACTCGCCAATAAGTCATAAAAAACGCGGCCCGGTCCCACAGACGGCAATTGGTCCTTATCTCCGACTAAAATAATTTGCATATCTGCTTGAACAGCTGATAACAATATTGCAAATAATTGCGTATCAACCATTGACATTTCATCAATAACTAATAAATTACCTGATATTTCTTCAATGTCAATATCATTAATATTAGCTTCACGTCCCGTAATACCTAATAAATGATGTATTGTAGTTGCCGCCATCCCAGTTGACTCTTGTAATCTTTTAGCAGCTCTACCTGTGGGCGCAGCTAAATGAATACTATCATCAATTTGATCAATTTTTAGGCCATCAGCTCGTAATAGCTTTTTCAAAGTTGCCACAACACCACTAATAATTGTAGTTTTCCCGGTTCCGGGACCACCCGTCAAAATAAATAATTGATTAGTTAACGCTGCAATAATAGCTTCTTTTTGTGTTGCATCATAAGTGAAATCGTTAGCAGCCTCTACCTCGCTTAATACGTCTACGACTTGTTTACGTGAATAAGTTGATTTACTTTGTTGTGTTAAATTAACTAAACGTTCAGCTATTTGATTTTCTGCTTCATATATTTCTTGGATGTAAAAATAACTGCCATCAACCACCACAATCCCCTCAGAGGTTAAAGTCAATAATGCTTTTTTTAGCAACTCATCTGTCACAATAGTTTGTTGCCCTTTATCTAACAACGCTTTCGCACTGCGCAATAATTCAGGTAACACCATATAAGTATCACCTGAATTAAAAGTTTTATTATTAATGGTCTCAATAACACCTGCTTTAATCCGACGCTCATCTAAAGGATCTATACCTTCTTGTAAAGCAAACTGATCGATGCGTTTGAATGATACACCGTCAATATCTCTAACCAACTGGTACGGATTATCTTTTAATATTTGCAGTGTACTCTTTTGGTATTTTTGGTATATAGCCATTGATAAAGTTGATCCGAAGCCAAAATCATTTAACGCGATAATCGCTCGTTCCATCCCATCAGCTTTAGTCAATTTATCAGTAATAACTTGTTGTAGGTCTTTTGAAATGTTTAGCTCATTTAATACATCAGCATTATCCAAAATTAATTCAATTGCGTTAACACCCAATTCGTCAACAATTTTAGTCGCTGTTGCTTTTCCAACTCCCGGGAAATTTTCACTAGATAAATATTTGACTAATCCTGAGGTCGTACTAGTTGCTTGTCGATGATAATTGTTAGCAATAAATTGTATACCGTAACGGGGGTGCTCTTTCAATTGACCAGTAAACTCATAACTAGATCCAATTTGAATATCCCCAAAGCTACCAGTAATTGTTATCTCATCATCATTGTATTCAAAATTTTTATCAGAAATTTCAAGTCGTAATACTTTATAAAACGAATCTGATGCTGAGAATAAAACTGTTTGTATTTGACCCGTTACTTGAGGAATTAAAACCATTTCATCTTCTAGCATATTATTCTGGCTTGATTCCATTCTTCTGGCTCCCTAACATAATTGTGATTAATTCATCTAACCGACTAGCATCTTGTTGATATTGTTTTGAATTAATCTGCTTAGCCTTCATTAACCATGGATTGTCTTTAGGCATCGTTACTTGTGTAATCAGTCCTAGGCCAAAGTTAGCAGCATAATTTTGTTCATCTAAATGCAATACTGATTCAAAAACTTTTTTGGCATTTGACAAGTCACCCAAACTCAACCAAATATTCCCCAATAAAACTTGGATTTTTATATCATGCGCATCTTGCTGCGCAGCAGTTAAGGCAAACACTAGTGCTTGTTTAAATTTATTTTGTGCATAAAAGCTTTGCGCTTGCATCACAATAGCATCATGTTGTAATTTTTCATCAGTAATTTTATCAAAAAAAGTCGCAGCTCGTGCGTAATCAGTTGCTGTATAATAAACGTTTCCAGTTGCATATAATAACGCTTGTTGTGCTTGATTATTATCTTTAAACAATGACAAACTTTTTAGTGCTAATTCTTCGGCTGTAACCAGTTCATCAGTAACTGTTAGTAAACTTATCAAATCAACATATGCCTGCCAATGATTTGGATTTTTAGAAATATCTTGAACTAAATCTTTTATATTTTTTTGTACCTTATCATCTACATTAGACATTTGCTTTCTCCATTTATTTAAATTGTATTTAACTCACTAGCTAACTCATCTAAATAACTTGTATCATTACGCAATAATTCCGTGAAATTTTGCCCGTCCGTTGTTTCTAAAATCGAGGTACTTGTATTTCCCAAGCCACCACGATCACGTAAATGCGCAAGTGGAATATTTAACAATCCACCCATTCCTGTCGTTAAAGCTGCCCCATGACTAAAGAAGATTAAATTAACATCTGGACCACCGTACATTGTAACCGCTTCTTGAACCGCCATTTTAAAGCGTGCTTGTACTTGTGGAAATGTTTCAGCCCCCGGTACTAAAGCTGCATCAAATTTTTCGGGATGATGGCGTGACGCTTCATACATATCGGCCCAGTTTTGTTTAACCTCAAGAAAGGTTTTACCTTCCCAAATACCAAAAGAAAACTCTTTTAAGCCTTCTTGTACAGTTAACGCTGGTTTGTGATCAAGATAAGCCAAAGTCTGTTCAGCTGTATCTACTGCGCGTTTAATCGGACTCGTAAAGGCATGTTTAAAATTGACATGCTGCAAATGTTGTCCTAATTTTGTAATTTGATCAGTTGATTCTGGTAATAATGGTGAATCGCCGCCGGATCCTTGAAAACGGCCTTCAGCATTCCAGACAGTCTTTCCGTGGCGGATAAAATATAATTTCGTCATGCAGTGATTCTCCAATCAAATTTTAGGTTATTACCTTCATTATAATCAAAAAAACGATTAGAAACAAAAGTTCTAATCGTTTTACTGTTAAAATTTTATTCTAATCCTTCTGTTAAAGCTTCTGGGAAATTCTCACGTACAATTTGTGCTTCATGAGCTGATAACATTGGGAAATCTTTATCTGTCCCCAAATCAGTGTGGTACATACGATCACGAGGTGATACCTCACCCACTGCATGATCAATCTTGACTTGGTATCCATTATAATTTTGTGCATCAGCTGGTGCATCAGCTACATTCTCTAAATGTAATTGTGACACAAGCAATAAGATACGAATATCTTGGTTTAATGATGCAACCATCTTAGATTGTTCATCAGTTAGGTACAATGTTAATGCAGCTTCAGCAGGCTTACCAATTAATTTAGCATTACGAGCTACTTCTAATGCCTTATTAGTTGCATCACGAAGTGTCATGAATGCATCCCAATTAGCAAATAACTTTGTATTATCGCCCAAATCTTCAACTTCAGGCATATCAGTTAGATATGCAAAATCTTCAGTTTCATATGGTAGATACTCAAAAATTTCTTCTGCTGTATGTGGCAAAATAGGCAAAATCAATTTATCCAAAGCCACTAAAATCTTGTACAAAACAGTTTGTAATGAACGACGGACGTGTCCCTTTGGTGCTTCAACATACAAAATATCCTTAGCAAAGTCCAAATAAAATGCTGATAAATCAACATTAATGAAGTTAATCAATAGCTTATGAATTGTTTGGAAGTCATATGCATCATAGGCTGCTTTAAATTCTTCAACCAATTTATTAAAGCGTGCATAGAAATATTGATCAACAGCTGTCATATCATCATAAACGACAGTATCTTCATTAGGATTAAAGTCTGCTGTATTTGCTAACAAGAAACGCATCGTGTTACGAATCTTTCGATAAGTTTCAGAAGTTTGAGCCAAAATATCCATTGATACACGCACATCAGCTGATGTATCAACTGACGTTACCCACAAACGAATAATTTCAGCACCCATTTGCTTAATCACTTCATTTGGTTCAATCGTATTACCAATTGACTTTGACATCTTTTCACCATTACCATCCAAAGCAAATCCTTGTGAAACAACTTGCTTGTATGGTGCTTTACCAGTAACTGCAACTGACGTAATAAGTGATGAGTTAAACCAACCACGATATTGGTCAGAACCTTCCAAAACTAATGTTTCAGGAAAATCTAGCTCTGGACGTGTTGCCATTACACCTTGGTGTGAAGTACCTGAATCAAACCAAACATCCATAATATCTGTTTCTTTGGTAAATTCGCCATTTGGAGAATGTTCATTTGTATAACCATCTGGCAACAATTCTTTTGCATCACGTTCAAACCAAACTGTTGAACCATGTTCTGCAACTAAATCAGCAACATGATCAATAATTTTTGGATCAATGATTGGCGTACCATCTTCAGCATAAAAAATTGGTAATGGCACACCCCAAACACGTTGACGAGAAATAACCCAATCACCACGATCACGAATCATATTGTAAAGGCGCTTCTTTCCCCATTCTGGTTTGAAAGTAACGTCATCCAAAGCATCTAAAATTTCTTGACGGAAACTATCAATTGAAGCAAACCATTGTGGTACAGCGCGGAAAATAACTGGCTTTTTTGTACGCCAATCAAATGGGTAGCTATGCGTAATTGGTTCGGATTTAACTAATGCATCGACATCACGTAATTTTTGCAAAGAAATTTCATTAGCATCTTCATAAAAAATACCTTCAAAGTCTGGCCCAGCCTCAGCTGTCAAATAGCCACGATCATCAACGTTCATAACTGGTTTAATGTCATAACGTTGACCTGTCATGAAGTCATCTTCACCAAATCCTGGTGCCGTATGTACCAATCCAGTTCCAGTATCATCAGTCACATAATCAGCCAAAACAACCAAAATATCACGATCCATATATGGATGCTTAGTGACCATATATTCAAGGTCCTTGCCTTCAAACGTAGCCAAAATATTTGGTTCTTCCCAACCAAACTTTTCAGCTAGTGAAGGCAACAATGATTCAGCAACTAAATACTTCTTTTCTGAATCAGCAAGTTGTACTTGTACATACTTAAAATCAGGATGCACAGCAAGTGCTTGTGATGCCGGCACCGTCCATGGTGTCGTTGTCCAAGCAATCATGTACGTATTTTCATCAAGTAAACCTTTACCATCTTTTACTTTTTCTGAAATAAAAGCAGATTCTGAAGTAACATCATGATACTCAATTTCAGCCATTGCCAAAGCAGATTCTGATGACCATGACCAAAAGACTGGTTTCTTGCCACGATAAATCAATTGACGCTTGGCCATGCTACCAAATACACGTAATTGTGCAGCTTCAAATTCTGGTTGTAGCGTTAAATAAGGATGATCCCAATCTGCCGAAACACCCAAACGTTTGAAATCGGCCATTTGTTTTTTAACTTGCTTGTGTGCAAATTCATCAGCCATTTTGCGCCAAATAACCGGACCAACCTTCTTACGATCCTTACCAGCCTTTGTTAATTGCTGCTCAATTGGTAAACCGTGAGTATCCCAACCAGGTACATATGGTGCGTAAAAGCCATTCATTGACTTATAACGCACAATAATATCCTTCGAAATCTTATTCATAGCGTGACCAATATGAATGTTCCCGTTTGCATATGGTGGGCCATCATGAAGCATAAATGACGGCTTCCCTTCATTCATCTTTTGGCGACGTTCATATACTTTATTTTCAAACCAAATATTTTCGCGTTGCAATTCTGTTTGTGGTAAATTACCACGCATTGGAAACTTAGTCTTACCAAGGTTTAATGTTTTCTTGATCTTCATAATTATTTCCTGTCCCTTCTTTGAGATACGTTTTTATAAATTATGACTGTAATAAAAACATCCCGCATTAGTTGCATAACTAATGCGGGACGTTTTTGTACGTGGTACCACCCGAATTCACAGTTTAAAACATCTAAACTGCCTCTTCAAAATATGTGTATTAATTTTCTGCTGATAAATATAATTCGTTACTATCTTAGGCTTTCACCGTACCCTAAGTCGCTAGTTAGAATAAATTATATCGTTTGGTCAGAAACTCTATGCTATCTATAATAGCTAATTACTTATCTTTATTCAAGAAATTTTCTGAATCTTCACTATCTTCTGGGAAAATAACGACTGTTTCAGTATCTTGATCGACTTGTGGTGTTTCTTCTTCAGTTTGTTGAGAAACCGCTGCTGCTGAAGGTTCTTGGTAGGCTGCAGGTGTTTGGAACGCATTCCACTCATCAGTTTGTACCATATCTAATTGTGCACGTAGCAAGCCCTCAATTTTAGCTTTAAAGGCACCCATTTCTTGGTCCAGACCTTCTTTTTCAGCAACCAATGATTCATTTTTAGTTTGTGAATCAGTTAATAGTGCATTAGCTTTTGCATTAGCTTCCATTACAATCTTTTGTGCTTCAGCTTGTGCTTGTTGCAAAGCAGCTTCTGCTTCTGCTTCAGTTTGCTTTTTCAAGCGATCAGCTGCTTCTTGTGCAATTAAAATTGATGAATTAACTGATTGTTTCATTTCTTCAACTTGCTTTGCATTTGCATCAGCTTCAGCTAATTGTGTCTTCAAAGTTTGATTCTCTTGTAGCAAAGAATCAAAATCATCCACAATCCGATCCAAAAAGTCAGTAACTTCTGTCTTGTCATACCACTTGTTACGACTCGTTGTAAATTCTTTTGCATGAATTTCCTGTGGGGTTAATGTCATGAGATGTCTCCAATCTATTTTTTAATTACTGCCATTGTTAAACGCCATTTATCTTTTTTCGTCAAACCATTAAGCTCATTAAGTTTTAATCGTCCATAATGCCTTACAGAAATTAAATCATTAACTGCTAAAATATAATCTGGTTTATTAATTGTTGCCCAATTTACCTTAACCAAATCATGTTCAATCATTTCTTTAGTATGGCTTCTAGAAATATTATACCCATTTGCGACAATACTATCTAGTCGTAACGAGCTAACAGTTGTATTAACCATAACCCAATCATCATTAATAACTGTCATATCATTTTCAGTAACTTTTTGAAAACGTACTTTTGTTTTACCAATGCGATCCAAGTGACTCAAAATAAATGTGCCCATTGCTTGCGTGGTACTAAAGTACCATGTCTCAGACTCACCTTTAATGATATCACCTATACTTTGCCGTGCAATACCATTATGCATCAATGTACCTAAAATTGTACTATGATGTAATACCGTGAATTTTTCTGGATATTTAATTTGAATTAACATCACCTCAAAATCAATTGCATTTGGTTCATAATAACTTGGGGCAATTAATAAACGCTTATTTTCTGCACTCGAATATCCGCCAGATTCAAATACTTTAATATCATCTTGCTGATTAACGAGTGTCGTTACAATATAAATTTCTCTTGGGTTTAAAAAATTCGTCAGAACTGGACGATACTCATCCAATACCTGACGAACCAAACCCTCCGCTACATTAAGAAACGTGGTTTCATTAGAGCGGAAATGTTGTGCTATATTATCAACCATAAATTTCTCTATATTATTGTTTGAGCAATAGCTTGCAATCCCATTTCAGCAGCTTGGAGTAAAAGCAATCCCACTAAAGGCGTGAAATCAAACATACCGACTGTTGGAATAAAACGACGCAACGGGTTTAACACTAATCCGGCAATTTTTCCTAGTAGTTGACCAAATGACGATTGTTGTGCCCCAGGTAACCAAGACATCAACACCCAAATCACAAGCACAAATTCTAATGCTCGAAGTAGCAAATTCAATAATCCAAGGATTGTTGCCATATTACCACCTATTAATTAAATTGTTGTCCAAGATTTTGAGAAATAGTGCCTGAAATCTCAAAATTATGTGGCGTTGCTAAAAAGATGCGCTCACCCACACGTTCAATCGTGCCATCAACTGCAAATGCTGTACCACCTAAATAATCTAAAATACGTTTACCAGTATTTTCATCAATTGATCCTAAATTGACAATGACTGCTTCACCACCAAGTAATTGGGTAGCAATCGTTTGCGCATCAGCATATGTACGTGGCTCATATAATGCAATCTTAGCCGGCTCACCTCTTGAACCGTCCATTTTAATAACATTTGCACGACGTTCATTTGTTGGACGAGTGGCATTGTTATTATTAGATTCAGTAAAATTAGATTTTTGCTCTTCTTGACTCTCTTCAGACTCTTCGTCCTCATAGTAGTAGTTATCTTCACCACCAAAAATATAATCTTTAAATTTAAATGCCATAACCGAACTCCTTACTTGTCGCCACGCTTCATCCAATTAAAGTAAGCTGGACGTTCAATTTCTTCATCAGCTGAACTTGATTGGGCTGGAGCCGGCTGTTGTGCAGGTTGTTGTTGCGTAGGTGCAGCTGATTGAACAGGTGCACTTTGTTGTGGTTGCACCTTATCTGTTGGTGTTCCCCAATCAGCAAATGGATCATTGTTAACCACTGGTTGTTGTGCCTGTGGTTGTTGCTTTGGTTGTTCCGGTGCTACTGATTGAAATGGACTAGCTTGTTGTGCTGAACCCAAATTAATTTCTGGACGTGGCGTTTCAGGTCGATCGATACCAGTTGCAATAACTGTCACAACAAGATCGCCTTCCATTTCCATATCAATAGTTGTACCAAAAATAATATCAACGTCAGTACCTGAAGCTTGTGCAATTGTTTCTGAAGCTTCTTGTGCTTCAAACAATGACATGTCTGCACCACCCTTAACAGATAGCAAGACATTTGTAGCACCTTCAATTTTTGCTTCTAACAATGGTGATGCAATTGCTTTACGCGTTGCTTCAGCAGCACGATTTTCACCAGATGCTGAACCAATTCCCATTAAGGCAGTTCCTTGGCCAGCCATTGCTGTCTTAACATCGGCAAAATCCAAGTTAATGATTCCAGGCTTTGTAATCAAATCTGAGATACCTGAAACACCTTGTAGCAAGACATCATCAACCATCTTAAAGGCTTCCATAATTGGCGCCTTCTTATCAACAATTTGCAACAAATTGTTGTTAGCAATAACGATTAATGTATCAACATTTTCTTTTAGCTTTGCTAGCCCTTCATTGGCTGACTTACCACGGCGAGGTCCTTCAAAAGAAAATGGACGAGTGACAACACCAATTGTCAATGCACCAGAATCTTTTGCAATCTTAGCAATCACAGGTGCTGCTCCAGTACCTGTTCCACCACCCATACCAGCAGTAACGAAGACCATATCGGCCCCTTGCAATGCTTCTGTTAGTTCTTGTTCGCTTTCCTTAGCGGCAGCTTCTCCAACTTCAGGACGCGCACCAGCACCCAATCCGCGAGTAGCTTTTGAACCGATTTGAATCTTATTTTCTGCTGAAGAACGCTCAAGAGCTTGTGCATCAGTGTTGGCAACGATAAATTCGACGCCTTCTACGCCATCAGTTACCATTTGGTTAACGGCATTACCACCACCACCACCAACTCCGATAACTTTAATTGTTGCACCATATTCTTGGTTCATGTCCATTTGAAAATCCATGTTGAACTCCTTTTTTATTAATTTATGAATTAGTCAAAGAAATCCTTAAAGAAAGTCTTGATTCGATTTTCCTTCTTAGGTTGTTCTTCATCAGTAAACTCAGTCGTTCCATCTACCTCATCTTCAGTTTGAATGTTGGCTTGTTGCACGACTTTTGGTTGTTGTTGCTTTTGTCTTAGTTTTTGCTTTGGCTTTTCAACTGTATTTTCATTTGCTAATTGTGGCATTTTATTTTGTTGTCCTAAAACAACTAATGGTAACCCATATAAAGCCTGTTTAACAATCAATTGAATAGGTGTTTGTTGCGCTGCATAATGGATTAATGCCCATGCACCAGCATAGCCTGGATGACGTAACCCAATATCATTAGGTGTAAACAATTTTGTTTGCACCTTATAGGTTGCATGAATTGCTTCAGGAATTCCCCGTAAAGCAGCACCACCACCAGTTACAATAACACCGCCAGGCATTTGAAAGGCACCGACCATGTCGAGCTTTTCACCAAGCTTACCTAATATTTGCATAACTCTTGCCTCAATAATTTGAGCAAGTAGCTGTTCTGAAATTTGTTCGGGCTCTTCAGCACTAATTTTCTTAATTACTAATTGATTGTCTTCTTGTGATAACTCCGAAATTGCAAAACCAGAATCGAGTTTTAACATATCCGCATCATGTAAGCCAAGTTCAAGAACAGCACTAATATCACGCGAAATATTATCACTTCCAGCTGGGAAAGAAGATAAGAATTTCAACTGATGTTCATGAACGACTGTTGCTGATGTTTGACCAGCTCCCATATCTAGTATGATGGTGCCAAATTCTTGCTGACCATCATCTAATAATGTCTTACTATATGCTAATGGTGCCAAAACAAAATCACGTAGTTTTAGACCAGCCTTGCTAATTGCAAGGCGCAAGTTCCCCATAACATTACGTGGTGCACTATATGCAATGCCATTCATCGTAAGACGCATTCCAACCATGTCATTGGGATCTTGAATACCATCAAAATCATCAACAACAAATTCAGTTGGTATTAACTCAACTACTTCACGATCTGCAGGTAATTGGATTTTCACTGCCTCTTGAACAGTATTAGCAACATCTTCATATGAAATATGTTGACTGTCCTTAACAGTTACAGTTCCCTTCACATGTTGAATTTGAATATTACTTGCAGGTAAACTTGCGACAACTTCAGTTATTGGTTGTTCAGTTTGTTCATTTATTTGTGCTACTGCTTGACGAATATCAGTTGCTGTTGCATCAATATCCACAACAACACCCTTCTTGACACCGTGTGAAACAGACCGACCAACCGCTACAATATTAGCTTGTTGATCTCTAACATCTGCTGCTAGCACTTTAATGGTGTTAGTCCCCACATCAAGACCAACAATTAATCCATGGTTGGCCATCTCAATTCCTCCTTTTGACTACCATACAAAATGTTCATTTTAATAAACAATTCTTTAAGAATAATACCATACTTTAGGGTCAATCTTCCAGACCTGGGCTTAGTTTTATTACTTATATGGCTTAAAATATGCGCCAACTTGTAAATCTGCTTGCCCAGCTTGATCTAATTGTGCCACCATTCCTGGATAATACTTCATTTTTTTCGATAATTCATTTGCACTAATTAGAACTTCGTTACCATCATTCATATAAATTAATAAACGCTGATTATTCTGTTTATTCGGTGACCAGACGATTTCAGATACTGCATGCCGCAAAGGCATTGATAACTTACCAAACTCTGCCAATGTTTTATGCAGTTGTTTTGCAGACGTAAACCCATCATAAAGTGGTAACCCGCCTACTTGTTGATCACTCACTTCGCGATTTAACATATCACCATTTTCTAAAATTGGATAATACTTATTACCTGCTTTAACATAGCCAACTTTTAAAATTTCATCAACTTTAATTTGCAACGTATTATTTGATTTTAGCGTTAATTTCAAATGCGCAATCTGTGGATTTTTACTTTTAGCTTCCTGACTAAAATAATCACTTTGATATAACGTGGTTAATAAAGGCTGTCCTTTTTGTAATCCTGCTGCTTTTAAAATAGCTTTATCAGATAGTTCTTGTGTCCCAACAACATCATATTTTTGGACTTGACTAGCTGGTGAAATTAAATAAATTAAACCAACCGCTACGATTAATAGGACAACAATTGTTTTAACAGCCCGCCATTCGTGTGGAAATAAAAGTTTTTTCCATTCAATTCGCCGACTATTTTTTTGATTTTTATCATCAATTTTATCGTTATTGATATTCTGATCAGTCGCTAATGCTGTTGTTTCATCTGATTGACTTGTCTTTTTTTTATTAGCTTTAACACGCCATATTTTCGGCAATTTTTTCTCTTTGCCAGACGATTTTGCCAATTTTGTCTTCGATGACCCATCGTCTCCAGATAATAGTTCATTTAAATGAGTTTGAATATCTGAAGAATTCGCATTATCTTGTTCATTATGCGGATTTTCCTTTTTCTCAGTCATCGCAATCTCCTACACTTCTCCACACGAGTCCTACTAAATGGCACTCTTGATTAGGGCAATAAATTGATCAGCTGCATCAGGAACACCCATCTTCATAGCTGCATTAGCCATAATTTGACGTTTGTTATCATCGGTCATCAATTGATCAATCGTCGCAAACAACGTTGTACCTGATAGTGAGTCTTCTGTAATCATCTCAGCTGCACCTGCGCTAGCCAAACTACGGGCATTTTTAGTTTGATGATCGTTAGTAACATAGGGACTAGGAATCAAAATCATCGGTTTTCCTAAAGCAGTTTGCTCAGCTAAACTCGTTGCACCTGCACGACCAACAACTAGTGATACTCTAGGCATTAATTGCGGCATGTTACTAATATAGGGTACAACTGCAACATTTTTAGCTGCTGCAATATTTTTTTCTGCCATCTGTTGTTTAACATCATCATAACGTTTAGCACCCGTAACAAAAATAACTTGATAAGGTTTATTGGCAAAGTCATTTAAAGTTGCCACCATTGATGCATTAATCTTAATTGCTCCCTGTGAACCACCAAATACTAATACGGTTGGGACATCCGCCTTCAGCCCAATTTCATCCCAGTTAAAACTTCCTTGACCATCAACGACTTCTTGTGCACGTGGATTACCAACAACCGTTGCTAAATTATCTTTAAATGCTGGTAACGCTGCTGGAAATGCAACACCAACCTTTGTCACTTTACGTGCCAAAAACTTATTTGTTACACCAACGACTGAATTTTGTTCATGAATAACAGTGGGAATCCCCATTTGTTGCGCTGCATACAATACTGGTCCAGATACATAGCCACCAGTTCCAACCACAACATCAGGTTTAAAAGCTTCCAAATACTTTTTTGCCTCACGTGTTGCTTTTAAAAATAAATAAATGGTTTTAACATTATCAAGAGATAATGAACGATGAAATCCTTGAACGCGTAAAGGCTTAAAATCAAAGCCAGCATCTGGCACAATATTTCCCTCAAGACCACGTTGGCTACCAATGTATAATACTTGGGTGTCTTTTTCTTGTGCCATCAATCGTTTAACGGTTGCTAAAGCTGGATAGATATGGCCACCAGTCCCACCACCAGATACAATAATACGCATGTTTAAGCCTCCCTATTTTTTTCTTGTGACTGCGCCACTTTTTTAACAGCAGCAACAAATAAATTACCGCGGGTTTCAAAATCAGGGAATTGATCCCATGAAGCAGCCGCAGGTGATAACAAAATCACTTCGCCAGGTTTACTTTGCAAAAATGCAGGTTGCACAGCATGGGGTGCATCTTCTGCATAAATCACCGGAATATTTAATTGCTTACCAACTTGTGCTAATTTGTCAGCCGTTTGACCAAATACAATCAAAGTTTTCACATGTGCTCTAATAGATGACAATAATCGCATCTGATCATCACCACGATCTAGGCCACCAGCCAGTAAAACAACCGGTTCATTAAATCCAGATAAAGCCATTTCTGTTGCTTCAATGTCTGTTGCTTTTGAATCATTATACACTTTTCGACCATCAAAATTACCAATGTATTGTAGTCGATGTTCAACCCCAGAAAAGCCACGTAATGCTTGTGCAATATCTTTGGTTGATATTGCCATCAGTTTTCCAACAGCAATCGCTGCTAAAGCATTGTCAATATTATGCTCCCCAGGAACACCTAATTCATTTACAGCCATAATACGTTCTTGTTGGTAATATAACGCATCTGCCTTAAAATATGCACCAGCTTGACTATTGCCTTGTCGTGAAAAAGGAATAACTTGCGCTTTCGTTTGTTGTGCCAAGCTACGCCATTCTTCTGTATCATAATTTACAACAAAATAGTCATTTGATGTTTGATGTTTTGTAATATTCATTTTAGCTGCAACATAATTTTCACGACTACCATGGAAATTCAAGTGTGATGCAAAAATATTAGTCAACACTGCAATATGAGGCTTAGGTTGTGGCATCCCCATCAATTGAAATGACGATAATTCAGTTACCAAAATATCTTCTTTAGCCATTGTTGGCGCAATTTCACTGACTGGCACGCCAATATTACCAGCAACTAAAACATGATTTTCAGTCGTTGATTTTTTTCGCAACACTGAAGCAATCATTTCTGTCGTCGTGGTTTTACCATTAGAACCCGTTATAGCAATCCAGTTATCTGAAATATATTTTTGTGCCAAGGCAACTTCCACAACAATTGGAATTTGTTGTTCTTTTGCTGCTACTAAAATAGGGATTGTGTATGGAATACCTGGATTTTTCACAATTAAATCAATGCCGGCCAACAATGCACTAGATTGTTCAGTCGTAAATTGTGCTCCTCTTTGTTTTAATGCAATAACTTTAGTATCACTTTCATCTAACTTGGGATCCGAAATAATTACGTGCGCTTCTTCCTTTAACAATAAGCTTGCTGCAGCCGCACCAGAACGAGCAAATCCAATAATTAATACGTTTTTATTCATTACTTAGTACCTCTTTTTAGATATGTATATGGGGGAAACCCCCATGAATGTTTTATTATGTGTTTAATAGAACCAAATAAGAAGGTAAATAACAGCCATAACTAGCCCAATTCCCCAGAAGAATAAATTAACTTGCCATTCATTCCAAGGTTTGTCAGTATTACCTGTTAACCCACCTTTTTCAAAACTGTGATGAATTGGCGTCATCAAAAATATACGCTTTTTAAAGAAATGGAAACTTGTTACTTGGATAATGACACTCAATGTCTCCATCATAAAAACAAAACCGATGATTAACAATGACCATTCATGATGTAACACTAATGAATTCATAGCTAAACCTGCCCCTAATGCAAGTGAACCAGTATCCCCCATAAAAATTGTTGCAGGATAATGATTAAACACTAGAAATCCTAACAGAGCCCCTACCATCAAAGCATCTAACAAAGCCATTGTCATATCGCCTTGAACAATTGCAATCACTAAGTAAGCAACATAAGCAATAATCGCTGTTCCTGAGGCTAAACCATCTAAACCATCAGTTAAGTTAGTAGCATTTGACCAACCCACTAACCAAAAAATTGTAAACAAGGTATAAACGACGATGCTGTGCAACTCACCTAAACCAAACGGTAAAGTTAGGAAAAAGTCGAACTTGCCAACGGCCAAAACAATGACCCCTAAAATAGCGGCAGCAATTTCAGAAAATAATTTTGGCAAAAAGCGTAAGCCTTCATCACGGTGGTTAAATACCTTAATACTGTCATCAAAAGCGCCAACAATTGCAAAAACAATAATCGCAATTAAAGTTGCCCATCCAGTTGAGCCCGTATTATTAGTAACTAATGATAATAGAATAAATCCAATCACAACGACTGGAATAAATGCTGCGCCTCCCATTGTTGGTGTGCCAGCTTTTGCAGCGTGATCTGGTTCATGCTCACCTGTTCGCATCACCAACTGCGCAACCTTGATTTTCTTAAACCAATCACGTAACCGTGGTACTACTAATACTGTAACAATCAGACTAAATACTAGTCCCAGTAAAAACGTCGACATTCGACTACTCCTCTCACTCACATGTGTTTTTATCTTTATTCATTTGGTTTTTTAAATTCAACTGTAATTTCATGATAACCATCAGATAGGGCGGTTCCCTTGTTCAACGACTGTGTGGTTACAAATCCATTACCTTTAATAATTGCCTTTACATTGGCCATCTGTGCCCATGATAAGACGTCGCTTTTTGCCCAGCCATGCATATTGGGAATAGTAATATTTTTACCAGTATTCAAAAAGACGCGTTGATCAATCAATGATTCATCACTAGCCATTGGTGATTGTGATTTAACCGTATTGCCATCTCCCATAATAACTGGTGTTAGATGATTTGCTTTAATTTCTTTACGGGCATCACTAACCGATCCACCAACAACTGTTGGAACTTTAACCTGTTGATTTTCACTCACAACAACTTTGTTATCATTATCTGATAAATCGAGCGCTTGTTGCATATTAGTCTTGAAAACGTCTGACATATCTTTGGTAATATTTTCCGTATTTTTCTGCGGTTGTTTAGTAACAATATACATCAAATACCGCGGATTATTAGACGGTGCCATCCCCATCCATGAATGAATTTCATCACTATTATTACCAGGTGCTGAGTACCCAAGGGCAGTTGCAATTTGAGCAGTACCTGATTTACCAGTTGTTCTAACATTTGGAATCGCATAGTCTTTTCCTAAACCATGTTCTGAGTAGATAACATCTTCTAATTGCTTACGCGTTTCCTTAGCCGTTTCCTTACTAATTGGCTTACTAATAACATTTGGTTTTGGTTGTGAAACAACCTTCTTTGTATTTGGATCAACAATTTTTTCAATGATTTGTGGACGTAATTCTTTACCATTATTTGCAATAGCTGAATATGCCTGAATCATTTGCAAAGGTGTCACTGAGATACCTTGACCAAATGCCGTATTAGCCTGTTCAATTGGATATTGGAACTGCATATTTCCAACGGCTTCATCTTGAAAGCCTGATTTGGTTGACTTTAAGAATTGGAATCTATTAAGGTACTTCTGCCATGTTTTTGGCCCCATCTTTTGTTCAGTTAAGGCCATCGCAACATTGGATGATGCTGCAATTCCACGCGCATAACTAATTGTTCCCCATCCTTCACCATTATTCCAATCAGTAACTTTTTTATTACCAATTTTAAGTGTTCCAGATTTATAGAGGGCGTTTGGATTCCAATTATCCGTATCAATTGCAGCAGCTAATGTAATTCCCTTTAAGACAGAACCGGGTTCAAACGCTGTGCCATATAACTGATTAGTCCATAAGTCACCTAGTCCTTCACCTGTCTGGGCATTGAAAGTTGGTCGCTGCGTTGTAGCCACAATTTTACCTGTTTTTGTATCCATCATGACGGCTATTGCAGCCTTGGGCTTCATATCATCAGATAATTGCTGCATACTTTTTTCAAGGTTTGATTGCAATTTCATATTAATCGTTGTGTAAATATCATAACCATTTTTAACAGCTAAGTTTTTCTTTGAAACACTATGATCAGTAGAATCTGTTGACGTTGTTTTGACACCATTATGACCAGTCAATTTTTTATTCCAGGATTGTTCCATTCCTGAGACGCCAGAAATCGTTTGACCACCGTCATGATGTTCTTTTTTAGTAATACCAATTAGGTCTGATGCAAATGTACCATTGGGATAAAGCCTTGATTCACTACTGGTAAAAGTCAACCCCGGAATATTCAGACTCTTCAATTGCTTATATTTTTGAACACTCAAATTCGAACCAGCTGTACCGAACTGAACTTGCTGTAAATTACTTTTTCGTCCATTTTTTATCGATGTTTCATAGAATTCGGCTTCACCACCCAGGACGTCTGCTAGCTGTTTACCAACTTTAGCGTCTTGCGTTTTTTTAACATACATTGGTTTACCTTTTGCTGATTTTTGATTTTTATCTAATACAGCAGCCAATGTATACGTTGTTGAGGATTCTGCTAGGGGATTACCCACAGCATCAAAAATTTCACCACGTTTCGCAGGAATATCATTTTGACTTTGATAGATTAGTTGCGCTGCTTGGTCTAATTTATGACCTTTTACCTCTTTTGTGATTGAGATACTAGAAAAACGGATTCCTAACACAACCAACACACCTATCATCAATATAAGCAAAAGTTTACCTGTATTGCGACTATTTTTATCCGCTTGGTTACGTTTTGGCATCCGTTGTTTTTTTACCATGCTACTTTACGTTCCTTATATTTTGATTTTTCAGTGTTAACCCATTTTTTTCAGCAATGCTGTTTAATCGTTTAGGGCTTGATAAATCACTGACTTGTTGCTTTAATGTATTGTTTTTATTGCGTACTTGTTCTAGTTGCGCTGAAGTTGCTGCTAATTGTGTATTTGCTGTTGTACTTTTATTTGCCGTAAAAATCACTAAAAATGCAGCCGCGATAATAGTCACTACCACAGCACCAACCATGACAAAATCCATAGCATTCCACTTAGGTTTAGCTAATTTTATTTTTTTAGCTCTACTTTGACTATTTGTTTTGACTTTTGGTTGATTAATTGGTTTACTAACGACATTTTCATTGTAATTATTACGGTATTTTGGCAGTCCGTCCATAATAAGCCTTCCTCTATCAGTGTTTTACTTGATTCTTTCAATAACCCGTAACTTAGCAGAATGTGCCCGTCGATTTATTGCTAATTCTTCTTCGGAGGGCAAAATGGGCTTGCGTACGACTAATTTAAAATCAGGTTGCATTTCTTCTGGAATAATTGGCAATCCAGATGGTAAGTCTGGAATTGTTACTTTTTCTTTAAACATTGTCTTTACTAAACGATCTTCTAGTGAGTGGAAAGTAATCACTGCAATACGACCATTAACGTTTACCATTTCTAACGCTTGCGCTAACGAATCTTCCACAGCACCTAATTCATCATTAACGGCAATGCGAATTGCTTGGAAAGTCCGCTTAGCCGGGTGTCCCCCCTTGCGCCGTGCAGCAGCAGGGATGGCATCTTTGATAATATCTACTAATTCAAATGTCGTTTCAATTGGTTTGATTTCGCGTTCATGTTCTATTTTACGAGCAATCTGCTTAGCGAACTTTTCTTCACCATAACGTGAGAAAATACGCAATAACTCATGAAATGACCATTCATTAACTACTATTCGCGCCGTTAAGTCTTGTGATTGATCCATACGCATATCAAGTGGGGCATCATAGTTATATGAAAAGCCGCGTTGACCATCATCAAATTGTGGTGACGAAACACCCAAATCATAAACAATGCCATCAAAAGATGGTACCCCATTCTCAACCAACGCATCATGAAGGTTACGAAAATTAGTTTGAATGAAATCAATTTTCCCTTGTGCTAATTCGCTTTTAAGATGTTCCTGATTAAATGTAATTGCCGTTTCGTCTTGATCGAATGACCATAGCTTACCGGTTGTTAATTTACTTGCTAATAGTTGCGAGTGCCCACCACCACCGAGTGTCGCATCAACATATACGCCATCTGGTTTAACGTTTAGTGCCTCAATCGCTTCTTTTAATAACACTGTTACATGTTTAAACTCTGTCATTGGCTTCTTTGTTCCCTTCAAACCTTTTTTCGAACTAACATTAAAATTCTAGTTCTTCCAATCCATTTGCAATGTCATCAAAATTTTCGGCAGTATTATCTTCATATGCTTGCCACTTTTCAGTACTCCATAGTTCGAAGATATTATCGCCCATTCCAAAGACTGTCACGCTTTTTTTGATTTGTGCATAACTACGCAATGTTGGTGAGAGATTGATACGTCCTTGTTTATCAAATTCAACTTCAACAGCACCACCAAAAATAAACCGCTTAAATTGACGCGCTTTAGTATTCGTTTCAGGTAATGCATTAATTTTTTTTGAAAAGTCTTGCCATCCTTCAAGCGTATAGGCACGTAGAGAATGATCCATCCAACGTGTAATCACAAAAGATTCACCAAGTTGATTACGAAATTTTGCCGGGATAATCAGCCGGTTTTTAGTATCTAAAACATGTTGAAACGTTCCCATGAACATCAGCTGATCCTCCTGTATAAAAATTCGTATTATTAATAGATACAATTCACTAATTTATTTAACAATTCAATACTCTTAATTTACCACAATATCCCACTTTCAACCACCTTTCCCCACCATTATCCACCATTATTTTCAATAGATTTGCTTACATAAATATTGATATATAGGGATGCAATCGTTTTTTTGACATAATTCTTACAATTGTGGGTATTTTTAAACACAAAAAAAGCGTCATCAGATAATCTGATAACGCTTTTTAAGCTTAAAGTTAAACTTCACGAAAACCGCCGTCAACTGGAATTTGTTTTTCAAAATCCAATTCTTCTTCTTGCCCACTTGTAAAGGCAAAAATTTCGATAATTAAATATAAGATTGCTAAATAATAACCATAGAAAGCTGAATTAATTTGCAACCAAATTGATACTAAGTAAACAATTGGCCAAACAAGTAGAAGCGCCCAATTAGATCCTGTTTTTCGTAAAAACATTCCTGTCAGAACACTAAATAACATGTTAACAATAAAGAGTGACACAATTATTTTAAAGTTCACAGTTAAAGCTGTCTTATTTAAAATATAAGGCAATAATACGCCCAAAATTGGCATCCAAATCCAAAAACGCCAATCAAAAGTTTTATTAAATTTTTTCATCTAAAAACCTCTATATTTACTATTTATTTAATTCCATTACATAACTTAAAACACTTAATGCATATATTGGTGCTGTCTCTGCTCGTAGAATCCGAGGTCCTAGTCCAGCAGCTACAAAACCATCTGCTAACAAGTATTCAATTTCTGATGGTGCTAGTCCACCTTCAGGACCAAATAAAAAACAAATCGCATCATCAGGCTGCAAAGCTTGTAATTTTTGCACTAATTGACCTGTTTCACCTTTTTTAGCACTTTCTTCCCAAGCTACTATTTTTATCATTTCTTTTGGTAATGACAACCTGGATAGCTTAGGCACATACGTCACATCAGGTATCCTTAAACGATGTGATTGTTCTGCAGCTGCCACTGCTATTTTATTTAACCGTGCTATTTTTTTAGCTGCCTTTGAGCCCCAATGAGAAACAGACCAGTCTGTTTCGACAATAATTATATGATGTGCACCTAATTCAGTTGCTTTTTGAACAACAAATTCTGATTTATCTCCCTTAGCTAGTCCAATAATAATTGTAGCATCTACCGGCAATTCAACAGCTAATGTTTGTTGAGATATCGTTGTCATCAACACATAATCATCATGTAATTCTGAAATTTCAGCAATGATGACATCTTGACTATTAGGCAATACGAACTCAGCTTTAGCTCCTTCTCGACTACGTAGCACCGTTATAAAATGATGTGCTACAGTTTCAGGTAATTTAAATTGTTGCCCAGTTGGTGTTTCATCTAAAAAATATCTTTGCATTAATTGTCCTCACGATTAAATTTAGCAATAATACCGTACCAATCACCTAATTTCATTGATTGTTCAACAACTAACCCATTTTCTTGCAAATCAGAAATCATTTTATCTCGTTTATCATAATAAATACCAGATAATAAAAACCGTCCATTAGGCTGTAAAACATTTTTAACCTTTGGTATCAATAATTCCAATACCTCTGCCAACATATTAGCAATAACAATATCGTACTGTTTATTTGGTACATCATTTAATAAATCACTAACCATTAACTGCATATCAGCCGCCTGCGGATTAAGGTCAACATTACCTTGTGCTGATGCCACTGCAACGTCATCAATATCTGTTCCTAAAATATCACCAGCACCTAACAAACGAGCTGCAATTCCTAACACACCAGAACCAGTGCCAACATCAATAACGGTTTCACCACCGCGAACAACAACTTCCAGTGCTTGTATCATTAACTTTGTGGTTGGGTGTGTACCAGTTCCAAAAGCCATACCTGGATCTAAGACAATAACTTGTTCATCCTTTTGTATTGGTTGATAATTTTCCCACTTTGGCACAACAGTAATGTGTCTTGTAACACGTACTGGATGGTAATATTTTTGCCATTCTGTTGCCCAGTCGTCGTCTAGTACGGCTTGAACTGTCACCGTCCCAGGGTGTGCATCTAACCCAAAATCAGGTAACTCATCTACTGATGATTGTATTTTATTCGTTAACAATACCAAATCAGCCTCATTAGCAAAGTAACCACTGACACTAGCCCCAGATGTACGATGCACAATATCTTCCGCTTTAACCATTACAGTTGCATCTGATGGTTGATAATGATCTAACTCAGTAGAATCATCAATTTCAACACCTTCTGCGCCATTAGTCATTAAAATATTACTAATTGCTTCAATTGATTCTGTTTGTGTTTCCACAACAATTTTTTGCCAACTCATGAACATCCCTCGTTTACATTAATTTAATTAAGAATACCACAAAATAATATTATCGCCCACACACTACCGATAAAATAAAAAAACAGCCATAATTTTGGGATAATCAAACTGAACTCATTAGTCGTTTACTGCTGCTAATCATTGAGTCATATTTTACCGAAAATTATGGTTGTTTATTTTTTATAAATTAGTCAATTGTAACGATTGTCATCAAGTTAGTTGTACCTGAAGTTGTCACTGGAATTCCAGCAGTAACGATGATTGTATCACCCTTGCTTGCTAGACCTGACTTAACAGCTTCTGATTTAGCCTTTTCGATCATATCGTCCGTATTACCCATTGGTTCAGTGATCGTTGGTTGTACACCCCAGTAGATACTCAACATACGTTCAACACCCTCAGTAAACGTCAATGCCAAAATGTCAGCATTTGGACGATACTTAGAAATCATTTTTGCAGTATAACCAGAGTTAGTAGCAGCAACGATTGCCTTAATGTTTAAGTTACCAGCAGCAGTTGCAACAGCTGCTGCAACTGATTCAGTGACATCTGTTGCATCAAAGTGGTCGTCATGACGACCATTCATGGCCAATGACGTTTCTGCCTTTTCATCAATACGAGCCATTGTAGCAACTGCTTCAATAGGATATGAACCATTAGCTGATTCACCTGATAGCATTGTTGCATCTGTACCATCAAACACAGCGTTAGCAACATCGGAAGCTTCGGCACGTGTTGGACGAGGATTTTCTTGCATTGAATCAAGCATATCAGTAGCCGTAATAACTGGCTTACCAGCAGCATTCATCTTACGAATCAAGTTCTTTTGTACCAATGGCACATTTTCAGCTGGAATTTCAACACCCATGTCACCACGAGCAATCATCAAACCATCAGAAACCTCAAGAATTTCATCAAAATTATCAATTCCCTCTTGTGATTCAATCTTTGGGAAAATCATAACTTCTTCATGGTTTGCTTCTGTTAACAATTCACGAATTTCAAGAACGTCAGCAGCTTTACGAACAAATGAAGCAGCAATGTATTGAATATCATTATTCAAACCAAAGCGAATATCATCAGCATCTTTTTCAGTGATACCTGGCAAGTTGATCGAAACACCAGGTGCATTAACACCCTTACGTGATCCCAAAATACCATGGTTTTGTACTTCAGTTACCAATTCTTTATTAGCTTCATCTTTTTGTGTGATGACCATGTCCAACTTACCATCATCAAATAAGATGTGACCGCCAACTTGAACATCCCCATACAAACCTGGATATGTTACGGCAATCTTTTCCTTAGTTCCTTCAATTGTATCGTCCATTGAAATACGAACAACATCACCAATGTTAAATTCAATCTTACCTGGCTCTTGTACGGTAGTACGGATTTCCGCACCCTTTGTATCCAACAAGAAACCAACCTTCTTGCCAGCAGCTTTTTCAGCCTCGTGAACAGCATTCATTCGTCCTAAGTGTTCCTCATGATCACCGTGTGAAAAATTGAAACGGACAACATTTGCGCCAGATTCGATTATTTTAGTAATCGTCTCCACATCAGAGCTGGCTGGTCCAAGCGTTGAAACAATCTTGGTCTTCTTCATGATTAAAAATTTCTCCTTAGTAAAAGATATTGGTATTTCTATCTGCAATCATTGTACTATTTATCACTATCTTTGTATACCAGTTCAACTCAGCATTTGTTTCATTATTAGAACACCTTACGTTAAAAAAAAATAAAAACGCACTTACAATAACAATTAAAGCGCTATCATAAAATAGAATTTAATTTGTAAATAATGACATATAAAAAAGATTAGAACAAGATGTTCTAATCTCTTAATAACCATTTAATTAGTCTAGCGAACGTGCATCAGTGTCTAAGTCCACTTCCGTTAACTTACGTAATTTTGTATGATGTTTAATTTTATAACCAAAGTATAAGATTGCAAACAAAGGCAATGCCATATAAGTTGTAATAATGCCGGGCCAATTCCAGTCCATAATTGAACCTTTAAACGAAGCCGTATCTTGACCAATGACGACGATAATTGATAACGTCAATGCAATTATTGGGCCAACTGGGAACCATTTTGCCTTATAACGTAGCTTATTTACATCACGGTTTTGCGCTGTGAAAGCTCGACGGAATCGATAATGTGAAATAGCAATACCAATCCATGCAATAAATCCAGTCAAACCAGATGCTGCTACCAAATAATAATACAAGTTTTGACCAAAAATTGAGGTTACAAAAGTAAGTAAACCAACAACAACCGTTGCTATGACAGCTGGAACTGGAATTCCTGACTTAGCATTAACCTTTTTAAATATCTTAGGTGCCATCCCATCAACAGCCATGGCATAAAGCATACGAGTCGATGCATAAAGCCCCGAGTTAGCCGATGATACAACAGCCGTTAAAATGACCGCATTCATAATTGAAGCTGCTGCTGCTAATCCTGCCGATTTAAATACTAGCGTAAATGGTGACACGGATACATTAGTTTCACTTGAGCGTAGCAAGTTTGGATCCTTATAGTAAATAATTGCACCAATAATGAAAATAGAAAGAATATAAAACAGCAAAATCCGCCAGAATATCTGCTTTACAGCTGCAGGCACTGATTTTTCTGGTGTTTCAGACTCACCAGCCGTAATCCCAACCATTTCAGTCCCTTGAAATGAAAAACCTGCGACCATAAAGACTGACAAAATACCACCAAAACCACCAACAAAGCCATAGTTACCACCAGCCGATAAATTACGTGCAACATCTGGTTGATGGAAAACAATTCCCAATATTGTTAATAATCCAACTAGCAAAAAGGCAATAACAGCAATAATTTTAATCATCGCCATCCAAAATTCAGTTTCTGCATACGCTTTGGCTGACAATAAATTAATTGCTGTAATTAAAATTAATACTGCTGCTGACCAAATCCAACTTGGTACATCAGGCAACCAAAATCCCATCACAACACCAACCGTTGCTGCTTCTACTGCTACAGTAATTGCCCAATTAAACCAATAGTTCCATCCCATTGCAAAGCCAAATGCTGGATCAACAAACCGATCAGCATAAACTGAAAAAGACCCGGCAACTGGCATATAAGTCGCCATTTCACCTAAACTAGTCATTAAAAAGTAAACCATAACGCCTATTACAGCATAGGCAGTTAATGCACCTAGTGGACCAGCTTGTGAAATCGTTGCCCCTGAAGCGACAAACAACCCTGTTCCAATAGTTCCTCCCAAAGCAATCATTGAGAGATGACGGGTTTTCATCGCTCTTTTTAGATGCCCCGTCTCTTGTTGATTATCAGTCATAATTCCTCCTAAATAAGGCCTAACGCACTATAAAAAATAAAAAAAACCTAGTTTACACATCTATCGTATAAACTAGGAACTCATTAGTCTTTAGTATTGTCGATAGCTCTCCGCGACCGACCATTTTTGTCGCGACAATCTGTCCATTATTCATGTACACACCAACAATGATTATTGTCATAATCATTATTTCGGCAATCGCCCCTTTTATTTAACATCCTAACTCACCAGCTCCGTTAAATGACTTTTGTTGATTGCAACCTCTATATATTATTTAATTTCATTGCTAATTTTACTTTAATAATTGACGAATTGTCAAGAATTATTTTACATAAACTAAAATAGTTCTTAAATATCTTGCACATATATGTGTTTAACATACCTTCGTGTTAAACTTAAATAACTAAGCACAAGTATGTATCTTACATTTGCCGAGATGCAAAAGGGAGTTTCACTTATGATTATTGCTAAATCACGTACTCGTTTTGTAACGATGGTAGTTAGTCTAATTCTTTTTATTATTATTTCAATAATAACTTACCACAATAGCGGTTTATTACATTCGCTTATGCAAGTAGACCATTCTATCACACAGACCGTTATTCCAAATTGGTTGGAAAAATTTTTAAAACCTTTTTACTTTTTTAGTCATGGGTTTGGTTTATTTTTCATGTCATTTTTAATCATTTTTTTCTTATGGGGCTTTAAATTTAAAATTCCAGCTACATGGGTATTAATTACAAACGTGGGTGGTTTCTTAATCATCAATATCGCTTCGCTTTTATTTAAAAGTAAAATAAATGGTGTACAAGTCATATATCCTGCACATTCTACTTTTTATATGACCCTATTAATTTCATACTTTTTATTAATTATCGTCCCAGAAATTTACCGTAGTAGCTTCCAATTTATGTTACAAACCATTTTATTGCTCAGTTGGGTAGCTACTTTTATCACAACAATTTTGTTACCAAATTATAACTTGGCATCGGCACTAGCTGGCTGGTTACTAGCACTTGTTTGGTTACAATTTTCTGAAAATGGCTATCGTGTATATGCGCCTGATTTTTACCGACGCAAAGGATTTAGTAACTCATGGTATTAATTCACCCTTAAATTATGATTTAACCAAACAGAGGTGGCAAGCTGCATTAAGCTTTGCCACCTCTGTTATTTTTTATTAATTTAAGCCAATGATATGACCCTCATTATCAATATCTATATCTAATGCTGCTGGATGCTTTGGTAATCCGGGCATTGTTAACACTGAACCAGTCAATGCCACTAAGAAGCCTGCTCCTAATTTTGGTATAAATTCACGAATATGAATATCAAAATTTTCAGGAGCACCAATTTTATTTGGATTATCAGATAAGGAATATTGCGTTTTCGCCATAATTATTGGTAGCTTATCCCAACCATACTTTTTAAAGGTTTGTAATTGCTTAACAGCTTTATCTGACAGCACAACACTTTGACCACCATAAATCTCATGAACAATATGTTCGATTTTTACCAACGCCTCATCATCGGGTTGATATAGTGGTTGATAATTTTTTGCTTTATCAGTCGCTAAAACGACCCCTGTTGCTAATTCCTGAGCACCATCCCCACCTTGACTCCATACATCAGCAATATAGGCTGGCACATCAAATTTAGCAGCATACGCTTTAACCATGTTTAATTCTTCAATTGTATCCGCTGTAAATTGATTAATTGCGACAACTACTGGTACACCATAACGTTTCATACTCTTTAAATGGCGACCCAAATTAGCCAATCCCTTTTGCAAAGCTTCTATATTTGGCGTGCTCAAGTTCTTTTTATCTTCACCACCGTGCATTTTTAATGCGCGTACCGTGGCTACAACCACAATCGTATCCGGAACTTTCCCTAGTAATGGTACTTTAAAATCTAAGAATTTTTCACCACCTAAATCAGACCCAAAGCCGGCTTCTGTCACAACATAATCGGCTAAATGCAAAGCTGACTTTGTGGCCAAAATTGAATTTGTTCCTTGTGCAATATTTGCAAATGGTCCACCATGAATTAAAGCCGGTGTATGTGCTAAAGTTTGAACTAAATTCGGCTTAATAGCATCTTTTAACAACGTTGTAATGGCACCTGCAAACCCTAAATCAGATACTGTTACCGGTTCTTTATTATAATTATATCCCACCACAATACGTGAAATACGTACTTTCATGTCAGCTAAATCTTTTGACAAAGTTAAAATCGCCATTAATTCTGAGGCAACTGTAATATCAAAACCATCTTCACGTGGCACACCTGAAGTTGGTCCACCTAATCCAATTGTAACGTGACGTAGCGCACGATCGTTAACATCTAGTGCTCGTTTCCAAAGCATTCGTCGTGGATCTAGGTTAAATGGGTTTCCTTGATACAAACTGTTATCAACCAAAGCTGCCAAAGTATTATGAGCACTGGTTAAAGCGTGAAAATCTCCAGTAAAATGCATATTAATATCAGCCATTGGTATCACTTGTGAATATCCACCACCAGTAGCACCACCTTTTAAGCCCATGACTGGTCCCAAAGATGGTTCACGTAAGGCAACCATTGTTTTATGTTTTTGTGATGCCAAAGCATCTGCTAAACCAACCGTTACTGTTGACTTTCCTTCACCTGCTGGTGTTGGGTTAATCGACGTAACTAAAATTAGTTTACCCAATTTTTGTTGCTTTGTTCGCTCATGTAATTGAATTTTGGCTTTATCTCGTCCGTATGGTTCCCATTCATCTGACGTTAACCCTGCTTGTTGTGCAATCTTTTCAATTGGCCAAACATCTGCAGCTTGTGCAATATCAATATCTGTTTTCATAACTAACCCCATCTCTTATTATTTATTGCAGTCATTATATCATCATATGATTTAATTATCAGATAAAATTATTCCAATAATAAAAAAGTTTACTAACGAAATATAGGTTCTATTACACTATACGATTCATTAATAAACTTTTCATTTTGACTATTTATTATCTACCCCAAAATATTTTTGTGATAATTTATCTATGGTACCATCTGCTTTCGACTTAGCAAGGGCCTCATTAACTTTTTTGATTAATGTGACGTCACCTTTACGCATCCCTACGCCATACGAATCTTCACCAAAATTAGTATCAATTATTTTAAAGGATTGTGGATCCTTTTCATGCGCAATATAATAACCTGCATAGTCAGCATCTATTAATACTGCATTTAAACGACCTACTTGCAAGTCATTCAACGCTTTATCAAAAGTGTCATACGGTTGTGCATCAGCGCCAACAATTTTCTTTAACTTATTTCCCTTCTCGTTATAAGTTAACAGACCTGAAGAGCCGGTCTGAGCACCGAGATTCTTACCCTTTAAATCCTGTAAATTATTAATTTGTTGATTCTTCATTGAGACAATCACCTGTTTATCATGATGATATGAATCGGAAAAAGCAACCTTTTTAGCACGATCAGCATTTTTTGTATAACCATTCCAAATCATGTCAATGTGTCCGGTCTTTAGTTCCGTTTCTTTCATTGACCAATCAATTACTTGGAACTTTGCTTTTAGCCCAATTTTTTTCAAACTTTGTCGCGCTAGTTCAACATCATACCCAACTAACTGACCATCCTTATTACGAAATCCCATTGGTACGAAAGTATCATCAATACCAACAACAACTGTTTTATCAGCTGTCACTTGGCGCCACGTATCTTGGCTATGAATTGTTCGATACCAAAAGAAACTAGCAATAACGGCAATGACAAGTAGTACTAACCCATTTCCGATTAACTGACGACGCCAATTTATTTTTTGTTTAATCATAGACTTCCTCCTCGCAAAACATCTGCACCAAAATCAAACGTTTGATCAGCAACTGCCTGTGCAAAGGGTAAATCATGCGTCACAATCAATTGCGTAACACCTTGCGTTTTCAGTTGATTAATTACCTTAACAACACGTTTTGTTGATTCAGCATCCAATCCCGAAGTTGGCTCATCATAAGCTAAAATACCCGGCTTCATTGCCAAAGCTCTTGCAATCGCCACACGTTGTTTTTGACCACCTGATAATTGAAAAGGATATTGGTTCATTTGTTCAGCTAAACCAAGATTTTTTAACAACTCCTCTGCATGATTCTCTGCTTCTTTTTTAGTCGCTTTTTTTACTAATTGTGGTGCTAACGCAACGTTTTGCTTCACCGTATAATGTGGAAATAAATTAAAATCTTGAAATATAACCCCCACCTGAGCGCCTTGTCGATTTCCCGTAATATCTAACAATTCATTATCTAAGACTAATTCACCCTGATCTGCTGGCAGCAATCCAGCTAAAATACGTAAAAAAGTTGTTTTGCCAATTCCTGATGGCCCCACGATACTCAAAACTTCCCCATCATTTATTGTTAGATTCATTTCTTTAAAAATAACACGTTCACCAAAAACCTTAGCCAAATTCTTAATCTCTAACATATGCTTACTCCTTAACGATAAAAATTCATTTTTTTCTCTATACGACGTTGAATAAGTGTTGCTAAAGCAATTAGAATCAAATAAATGACTCCCACCAATAAATATGGTATTAATGTCACATCACGTGAAGCTGCGATGTTACCAGCACGCATTAAATCGCCTAACCCAATGACATAGACCAACGATGAATCTTTTACTAAGTTAACAACTTCGTTTCCAACCGAGGGCATTACAATCTTTGTCACTTGTGGAAAAATAATTTTCCACATCGTTTGTAATTTACTTAATCCCAAAACTTGTGCCCCATCATATTGGCCTTGTGGAATACTTTGAATACCGCCACGGAATATTTCAGCAAAGTAAGCAGCATAGTTAAGGATAAAGGTAATTACGGCTGCCTCAAAACGTGGTAATGTCATGATATTAGCAAGACTCAAGCCATAGTAGACAAATACGATTTGCAATAATAGTGGTGTGCCCCGCATTACCCATACATAAGTATTCATAACCCACTTTAGTAGATAGATATCTGATCGCAATGCCAACGAAATCAACATTCCTAATGGTACCGATCCAATTAATGTTAGTACAAATACACCAATTGTCATTTTTAACCCATTTAATAAACTTGGCAAAATTTGCATCATATAGTCCATACGTTGTCTCCTTAAAATTAAATAAAAAAAGCCCTCAAGCAATCACACAAATTGCTTGAGGACGATTAATCGTGGTTCCACCTCAGTTTAACTAATCATTACTAATTAGTACTCTAATCCCTTTAAACTTAAAAGGGATTCATGAATAACGTCATGACACGGGAACGATTAGGCTCCAATAATCTTGGGTGTGGTTCATCTAATATCTTGGTTACTTCTCAGCTTTAGCGTAACTCTCTAAACAAAATTTTTAGACTACTCTTCCAATCAAATTTTTTTATAATTACTGTTTACAATAATATAGATTAAATTAACTTATAAGTCAACATTATCTTTTCATATTTCTTTGCGTGCGCGAATCTAAAATAATCCGTCCATTTAAATCTCTTGGTGTCACATTATACGATGAAATATCTGGCTGTTTAGTTGCATTATATAAATACATAATAAGTTCATATACAATAATTAATAACATTAAGTTGACAATTATTGTTGGAAATAAACGAAACATAATAAAATTCGTAATACTTAGATTAACTAAATTAATAATACCAAAAACAGAGTAATCATAAATCATATAAACTGTTGTCGAAACAAACCAAACAGCTAATGACGATAACCAACTATAATCTAAATACCTTTGAATAAATTCAGCTAATTTTAAAATTAATAAAAAACCAATTGCTGACGGACCAATAATACCCGTATAAAAAATATCAATAACTAACCCAGCAAAAAAAGCAATTGTGTATAGCCAATAAGATTTAATTTGTTTCGTGTGGCCTGTCATAACTGGCATCATCACCACTATTAATGATAATAATGGCGTTGCTGCCATCGGTAATTTAAATAATATTGGCGCCAAATATAATGAAATACCACCATCAAGCATGACAGCAATAATCACTAAAATAAAATGGATCCACGTTGTACTAACATATTTAAGCATAATTATTCTCCATCAATGTTACAAAATTGGTAACTACATAATAGTAGCCCGTTTAGAACTTACTCGTCAACTCATTTACAAAAATTTTTCTTCCATAATTTATCCAAACTGCTACACTAAGTATATGATATTTTATAAGGAGAATACCAATGGAACAATTAGACTATTCAAACCAAGCTGCCTGGACACGTATATCAGGTGATAAGCAATCTCCAATTGCTTTGTCAGATACATTAGCTGTTGAAATTAATTTTGAAACAATTTTATCATTTAATTATAAACATCTTGCTAACTATGTCCGTGATACTGGCGCTGGTATTGAAGTTGGGTTAGAAGGAACTGCTAGCATTGGTAATAGACCATTTCGTTTAAAACAATTTCATATTCATACACCTAGTGAACATACTGTCAATGATATCTCATATGATGCTGAAATTCATTTTGTCCATGAGGCAAGCGATGGTCGCTTAGCTGTCGTAGCTATTCTCGTACAAAGTGGAAACGCTAGCCAAACTTATGATGCTGTATTAGCTCATATGAACAAAACCGAGCATTTTGAGATTCCCATTGATGACATCATGCCAGTAAGTAAAGCATATTATCACTATATTGGATCACTAACAACACCACCATTGACTGAAAATGTTGAATGGTATGTCTTAAAGCAGCCTGTTACGTTATCAGTAGAACAATTAAATCATTTAAAGACATTTTATTCTCACAATAATCGTGACTTACAAGCTTTAAATGGTCGACCAATTATTTCATCAAATTAAAAAATTAAAAAAGAGAACGAAAAGACCTTATCAGTTAAAAATCTGACAGTCATCTTTCGTTCTCCTTTTTATTTTAAGGAATTGCGACGCTCACAACTGGAATGTTATTGAAGTCTGTCGCTGGTTTAATATAAATTTTCTTTGATAGACCATAATTATCACTTCCCACGCGCTCAACCTTACCAACATACAATCCGGCTGGTGTAACACCACCAAGACCACTAGTTGTTACTAAATCGCCTTTTTTAACTGAAACATCAGACGTAATTTGTCCCATCACAATTAAATTATCTGACTGATTAAAATTAGTAATAATACCGTCAACTGACTCGCCTGCACCATTTTGAATACGAATAGCAAAACGATCAGCAATTTGATTATTATCCGATAGTAATTCAACCTTTGCATTTGTTGTATTAACTTCTGTAATGCGACCGATTAAGCCACCTGAACCCATGACAGATAAGCCTTTTTTCAACCCGGCATTTGTTCCTTTATCCAAGATAAGTTGACTCTGCCAATTACTTGGTGAACGTGATGTTACAACAGCATTCACAACTTTGTAATCTGTTAATGTATCACCGATTTTTAATTGATCTTTTAATGCACGATTTTCTTGTTGTAACACTTGTAACTGCACTTTTGTTTGTGCTAAATCATCAACTTTTTTTGTCAAACGCTCATTTTCTTGATAAGTATCTGTTAGCTTATCAAGTGAATCATAGCCACCATGGACCAATTTTAGTGGTGCATTCACAATTTTAGAAGTCCAACCTGACACATCCGATACAACTCGAGCTGGTAAAGATGGCTCTTCTTGTGAATTGTGGGCCTTTGCACCTAATGTAATCACCCCAATTGTTGCAATGACAACAATTACACCAATCACTAATCGACGTGACGTAAAGATATTCTTCATCTTAAAATTGCCCTTCGTTTCTCTTAGTCTATTATGCTTAGCAAGTTATATTATTGTTCAATTCTAACATATAATAAACTCCCCGCATTATAGTTTATAATACGGGGTAGTCATAATCTAAGACTCGTCGCCTAATTGTTCTTTAAAACATCAATAGACTTTAAAGCCTCACCAGTACCAATAACTACAGCATCCAATGGTTCTGGTGCTACAAATACAGGCACCTTAGTTGCTTCAGCAATCACTTCATCTAAGTGAGCCAATTGCGCACCACCACCTGTCAAAACAACACCACGATCAATCACATCCGCAGCAATTTCGGGTGACGTTTCTTCCAACGTTTCTTTAATCGCAACGATAACTTCAGCAACAACATCTTTAATAGCATCTGCAATGTCACTAGCTTTAATATCAATTGTTTTAGGTAACCCCGTCACTAAGTCACGTCCACGAGCAGTGGTACCCTCCATGTCCTCAGCAGCTTCAAGATCTGCTGAACCAACTGCCATCTTTAAACGTTCTGCAGTTTGTTCACCAATTAAGACTGAGTACTTTTGGCGGACATAAGTCATGATTGCCTCATCAATTTTGTCCCCGGCCATTCGTATTGAACGAGATGACACAATACCACCAAGTGAAATTGTGGCAACATCTGTTGTTCCACCACCTAAATCAACAACCATTGATCCAGTTGGTTCCATAACTGGTAACCCTGCACCAACTGCTGCAGCAAACGGCTCTTCAATCACATATGCATCACGTGCACCAGCAACACGAGCCGCGTCAATAACTGCGCGACGTTCAACTGCCGTCACACCTGATGGGACACCAATTGTAACGTAAGGCTTAGGTCCGCGTGTTCCTAAGGCCTTACCCAAATAATACTTAAGCATTGCAACTGTCGTTTCATAATCTGCAATAACACCGTCACGCATTGGACGAATCGCTGTAATTGAACCAGGTGTTCGACCTAGCATTTCCTTAGCAGCAGTTCCAACGGCAACGACCTCATTTGTCTTTGTATTACGTGCGACAACTGAGGGCTCACGAAGCACAATTCCTTTACCTTCAATATAGACTAACGTATTAGCTGTTCCTAAGTCTATTCCAACATTTCGAGTTCCAAATGAAAACACAGCATTTCCCTTTTCTTTATTTATTTTGATAATTCTACTAAATGTACTTTTAACAAAGCACCATGTAATTTCTTATTAATTTTATCACATGTTGTTGAACTTAGTCCATAAATCAATTAGTGTTTCTAATTCTACATTTGGTAATAAATTTTCACTTCGATAACTTCGATAACCACGAGACGAGATAATCATAAAATCCAAAAAATGAAACTGCATTAACTGCCCACATATCGCCATTTGAGTCATTGCAAGATGATCAGCATTTGATGCAGTTAAATTACCACTTGGATGATTATGACACAAAATAAAGCCATACGCATTATGAGCGACTAAGTGACGGAAAACATCACGCGGATGGATATTAACACTATCTAAAGTTCCCAATGCTACCTGATAGATATCAATAATTGTCATTTGTGTCGTTACAGCAATTACCCAACAACCTTCTTGTGGGGATTGTGCATAGCGTTGAATCAATAAATCTCCTAATTGTCGTACTGATGAAATTTTAATTGTCATAACTTGCCTCCAACAATAAAGACGACTTTCTGTCAATTTTTTCCTCTTTGTTTTATTTCTAGGCGTATAATAGATAGTTGAATCATTTATAAAAATTGAGGTGTGTTAATATGCGAGTAAGAAAATTCAGTCCCCTACGTATCCCGGCAAATAACGTTCCAAATACAGTCCGCTTTTATCGTGAAGTTTTTGATTTACCAACAGAATTTGGGATTAATGAAGCTCGTCATTTATATTTTGACAAGCAATCAATCATCTTTCATGAAGAACCCGATGCTGAACCAATTACTGTACAAGTTGTGGTTCGTGATCATCAAGAAACCGTAATTAATCACTTAATTAATTACGAAGTTACACAGACTAAACCTGCTACTGAAAGCGAAGATGGTCGCCATGTTATTTTTTATATTGACGATATTGATGGCAATCACATTGAAGTTATTGCAAATAAATAATAGCGATTATATTTTAACAATTAATATTATAAAAAGGACACCAAGCAAAATTTTGCTTTGATGTCCTTTTTTATTTATATCTTTTTTTGCCAAGTATTGGTTAAAACATCACCATTTTCAAACATATTTTGCATTCGTAACTGTTTAGCTATCAATAATGCTTCGTGAGCAGATTCCCAATTTTGCTCAACCAATTGATTGACTAAATTAGACCACCAAGCAAATCCCATCGCATCGCGCGGTTGCTCAATCATCCAGGCAGCGACTTCTTCAAAAATTTCTTGTGGCCGTTCAGGCTCGTTTAATAACATCACCAAAAACTGTGCAGACATTGTATTTAAAAGTTCCATCGTATGATGTGGCCATTTTTTTGCCCAAATAACTGTCAAATAATCAGCAACCTGTTGTACTGGTAACTCTGTAATTACTGGTGCTAACAACGCCACATCCATTTCCCGCCAAATTGTAACTGCTTCAAATGAATCAATTAATATCTTTTTTGCAATTTGTGAATGTTCATTTGGAATGATTTTGGCATGTAATACGTCTGCTAAACTAGCAACCCGTAAATAACCCCGAGCCATTGTATTACGAAACAAATGATACCCTCGACGACTAATATCTTTTATTTTATCAGCATCATGTTCTTTATCGGCTTCTTGTAGTGCATTAATTAATCCCTCAACAGTATCTAACCTATTTACTAGTTCCGTATTAACTTCGGTCCCAGTTAATAATAAATGACTCATTAATGAAATAAAACCTTCCGCAGGTAAATCATTTTCATCATTTAAATAGCGATAGTAACGGTTACGACTAATCCCAATATTAGCTAGTTCACGAACCGGAATGTCATTAGCTTGCCGAATAGCATTAATTCGATTTCGATCAATTAAACTCATATGACTATCCCCTTGCATTTCTCTTATCCTATATTAATGAGTTTAACATTTGGTAGATATCCATTCAACAAAGATTATTTTTAATAAACACTGATAACTGATTTAAAAAGTCCAATCACCAACACAAGTACCAAACCATAAAACAATTAGTCCACCTACAAACGTTAGTAATGTTTTAATAAGCAATAAGCGTCGATTACTAGTTCGTTTTTGCATAGCATCGGCAATATCAACAATGGGCGCTGAAAACGTTGAGAATCCACCTAAAACACCAGGTGCTAAAATGGTATGTACCCAATCAGGTGCAACCATAGAAAGCGTCATCCCCATAAAAAAAGCGGCCAATAAATTGATGCAAACCACCATTAATTCAGATAAATTGCCAAACCAACGAGGCGCCACCGTTAATAACCCAAAACGCATTAAAGACCCAATTGCTGCACCCATTCCGGTTAAAATTATTTCTGCCATCTTAACACCATTTTATTACCTAAATAACGACTAAAAATTACAACTAATACACCACCAACCACACTGATAACTAAGTATACTAATGCCATTAACAATGATAAATTAACCATGTCAACCAACGCTGTTGAATAAGTTGTGTAGGCGCCTAAAATTCCTACCATAATAAAGTCGGATGTTATTTGTGTTAGGTTTATCATTTTACTAAATAAAACGACCAACAAAGCAGAAATAAAAGTACCACTTAAATTGACAATAATCGTTTCCCATGGAAATAAATTATTATGAAAGAGTAGCATCATACTGCCACGTAACACCCCACCAATAAATCCACCACTACTAACAGCCAAGATTTCTAACAATATTTTTTTCTTACTCATCCTATATTCCTAACCTAATAACGATTAAAATAACGCAACAAATCAGTAACCGTTAATTTTTGTTTGTCAGCGTTACTAACATCCAACGAAATTTTACCTTCGGACATTATAATCAAACGATTACCATACTCAATAGCATCTTCTAAATGATGCGTGATCATCAGTGCTGTCAAATTTTCTTCATGAATGCGTTGATTGGTAACCTGCATCAGTTGTGTACTTGTTTTAGGATCTAACGCTGCCGTATGTTCATCAAGTAATAATACTTCTGGCCGTAATTGTGTCGCCATCAAAAACGACAAAGCTTGTCGTTGTCCACCAGATAAATCGCCAGCTGCCATATCTAAACGTTCTGATAGACCATTACCCATTGTCGCCGTAATCTTAGCATACTCTGCTTTTTTAGCTTCCGTTAACCCACGATTTTTTAATCGGCGACGTAAACCACGGCGTTCAGCCAACAACATATTTTCTACAACCGTCATACGAGGTGCTGTACCCAATTTAGGGTCTTGAAAAACCCGTGCCAAAAATTTTGTTCGTTGTGCCTCGTTTAAATGCGTAACGTCATGATCACCCAAAAAGATACTACCGCTCGTTAATGGTAATGATCCCGCAATCACATTAAATAATGTTGATTTTCCTGCTCCATTTGATCCTAAAACGGTCACAAAATCTTCAGGCAGTAATGTTAATGATACATCATCTAAAATTGTTTTCTCACCTGATTGCCCTTGATTAACAATGACAGTTGCATGGTCTAGTCGTAATTTTGTTTCTACCATATCTCATCATCCTCGCTTTAAAAACGTATTTAATCGTAACTTTGATCGTAATCTAGGCAACATCAGTGCCAATCCAAGTATGATGGCACTAACTAGTTTCAAATCATCAGCATTAAAGCCAATGTACAACACAATTACCAATACGAAACGATAGAAAATTGAACCAATAATAATTGTAATTAGGCGTTCGGGCAAAGTTAGGGTATCGGTAAAGATGACTTCACCAATAATAATTGAAGCAAGTGCCACTACAATGGTACCAACACCCATATTAACATCCGCAAAACCATTATTTTGTGCAACTAGTGCGCCACCAAGGCCAATTAAACCATTGGCAACCATTAATCCTAAAATGGTCATACTATCAGTATTAATTCCCAAAGATCTTGCCATTTTAGGGTTGTCACCTGTCACAATAAACGCTTGACCTAATTCGGTCTTTAAAAATTGCGCTAAAAAAATAGTAATTAAAATAATTATGACAATACCCACAACAATGACCGGAAAATTTTGAGGCAAGCTCCTTAAAAAATCATATGAGAATAAATTTGTCTTACCTAATAATGAGCGATTAGCCTGTCCCATAATTCGGAGATTAACTGAATAGATTGCCGTCATTGTCAAAATACCAGCTAATAAAATTGGAATTTTCCCCTTTGTATATAATAACCCCGTAACTAATCCTGCTAGACTCCCTGCCAAGGTTGCGACTAGTGTTGCAATAATCGGTGATACACCATTAGAAATTAAGGTGACTGCCGTTGCTGCGCCAAGGGGAAAGGTCCCCTCAACGGTCATATCAGCAACATCTAAAATTCGAAAGGTTAAATATAATCCAAATCCTAAAGTTGACCAGATTAAGCCCTGACCAATGGCTGAAATTAAAATCCCCATAATTGCCTCACTTTACAAATTTTGCATGCTTATACTCATTTGGTAACACCAAACCAAGTCGTGCCAATTGTGACTTGTTAATAACTAAATCACCTTTTTTAATAAACCCAACTGGTAAATCTTTTGGTTGTTTACCAGCCAAAATTTGGGCAACTTGCTTACCAGTTTGAACGCCTAATTTCTTTTGATTAATGGATTCAGCTGCTAAACCACCTTCTGCCACCATTGTATCAACTGTTGGAAATACAGGCACTTTAGCAGCGTTTGTACTATCAATCAAAGTTGGCATAGCCCCTGCAATCGTATTATCGGTCGGAACAAAAACTGCATCAACTTGATTATTAGCAACCATTTGCTTAGCTGTTTGGTTTAAATCATTAGAAGAAGATATCGTGTAAGGTTTAACTTGCAACCCTGCTTTTTTAGCTAAATCCATCATTTGTTTAGCTTGAATTGATGCAGAATCATCAGATGAAGTATAAATCACACCTAAATTTTTTAAATCAGGCACAAATTTTCTCATCATCTTTAATTGTGCAGCCAACGGTGCTTGATCTGAAACTCCTGTTACATTACCACCAGGGTGTTTATAACTTTTAACAAGTTTAGATTGAATGGGCGTCGTCGATGCTGAAAAAACTACTGCTTTATTTGTAATTGTATTTGCTAAAGAAACTGCTGCTGGTGTAGCAATACCAACGGAAACATCAGCATTAGCATTTTCAAATTTTGATGCCATGGTCTTTAAATTTGATTGGTCTCCCTGTGCATTTTCATACATAATTTTGATGTTTTTCCCATCATGATACCCGGATTCAGATAAACCTTCATGAATACCTTTATTAATATCATCCAATGCTGGATGTTTCATAAATTGCAAAATTGCAACTTTAGGCATTGCCTTTCTCTGGTTTGTTTGAACTGAATCATATACCCCTGCAAAAATTGTAAATAAAGTTAGTGCACCAATTGTACCTAATATTTTTTTATTCATTCATCTATCCTCAATTGTTGTTATACAAAATAAAAAACACGAGCAGATACGACAGTATCTTCTCGTGTTTTACATGAAAAGAACTGCATGGTAATCCATACAACCCTTTCCCATTATTTCGGAAATTAGTCAGCACAGACCCAATACATCTGCTCCCAAAGGAACCACGTACCGAATCTATGTTTTGCCATAGTTCGTACGCGCTATCTGCGCCACCAACCATTAAAATTTAAAACAAAATTACTCATAACTAATTACCACCTTGTACATCATTTTCATAATGATAGCACTTTACTTTTACTTATGCAATATCATTAGTCTATATTGTAATCATCGTCAGACATGGCTTCTACTTGACCCAATCGATAACCATTTCCTACTTGAGAAAAGAAATCATGATTTGAAGTCGTTGTTGAAATGCCGTTCATCACAATTGGATTAACATCCTCAGCACCATCTGGGAACAAGGGCTCTTGACCTAAGTTCATCAACGCCTTATTTGCATTATAACGCAAGAATGTTAGTACAGACTCTGTCCAGCCGATTTCATCATATAGTAACTTGGTATACTGTTCCTCATTACTATATAAATCTAATAAGAGTTCATACAACCACATCTTTAATTTGGCTTGTTCATCTTCGCTAAGTTCATTAAACCCTAATTGAAATTTATAACCAATATAAGTTCCATGCACTGACTCATCACGCAAAATTAATTTGATAATCTCGGCAACATTATTCATCTTATTATGACCTAAATACCAAAGCGGCGTATAAAAGCCAGAATAAAACAAGAACGTTTCTAAAAAGACTGATGCAACTTTTCGCTGTAATTGCGTACCTTCTTGATAAATCTGATTAATACGATTAGCTTTATACTGTAAAAACTCATTTGTATTTGTCCAATCAAAAATCTCATTAATTTCGGCTGGTGTATGCAAAGTTTCAAAAATTGATGAATATGATTTAGCATGAACTGATTCCATAAACTCAATATTGTTCAATACAGCTAATTCATGTTGTGTGCGTGTTGACTGTTTTAACGATGCCATCCCATCTTGTGATTGCAATGTGTCCAACAAAGTTAATCCACCAAAAACATGTCCTACAAGGTAATGTTCTTGGTCCGTCATTTTACGCCAATCATCTAAATCATTTGATAAAGGAATTCTCGTATCAAGCCAAAATTGTTCAGTTAATTTTTCCCAAGTTGCCTTATCTATTGTATCTTCAATTTCATTCCAATTAATTGCTTCATATGATTTTGTCATTTATCTATCCTATCTCCTGTCAGCAATGTGTTCTAAATTGAACAACTCTCGCATTCGTTGACACCGAATTCTTCCATATCATCGGTATAAGTACGAATATAATAAATAGACTTAATCCCCCGATTATGTGCATACAAACGCAAGATATTTAAATCACGAGTCGTCATCTTATTTGTATGGTTTACTTTCCAATCATACAAATCATCTGGCATAGTTGAGCGCATAAAGAGTGTCAAAGCCATCCCCTGATCAATATGTTGCTGTGCTGCTGCGTACACATCAATAACACGACGCATATCCATATTATAAGCTGATTCATAATATGGCAAAGTGTCTGTTCCTAAATATGGTGCAGGATAGTAAATTTTACCAATCTTCTTTTCTTGCCGTTCTTCAACACGATTAATAATCGGGTGTAGTGACGCTGTTGCATCATTAACATATGAAATTGATCCAGTAGGTGCAATAGCCATACGATAAGCATTATATAAACCATATTGCTCAACAGATTCTGCCAAAGCAACCCAATCTTCTTGTGTTGGAAAATGGTGAACTGAAAAGATTTCCTTTACTTTATCAGTTTTAGGAGACCAGTCTTGGTTAATATACTTTTCAAAGTATGCGCCTGTTGCATAATCTGATTTTTCAAATTCGTAAAAACTAGTTTGACGTTCTTTAGCCAACTTATTTGATGCGACTAAACTATAATAATTTAGCATCAAGAAATAAGCATTGGTAAAGTCCAAAGCTTCCTCATCACCATAATACATATGATTCTTAGCAAAGAAAGCATGCAGACCCATGGCCCCTAATCCAATAGCATGTGTTTGTCGATTTCCAAGCTGTACTGATGGCACGATATCTAAATCGGTTTGATCTGATACAAATGTCAAAGCACGAATCATCGCATCAACAGATTTCCCAAAATCTTTAGTTGCCATCATATTAACAATATTTGTTGATCCTAAGTTACATGAAACATCTGTCCCAAGCTCATCATAGGTTTGTTCATTGTTAATTTGTGATGGCTTTTGTACCTGTAATATCTCCGAACACAAATTTGATGAAATCACCTTACCAGCGATTGGATTAGCTTTATTTACAGTATCAATATTAATAATATAAGGGTAACCAGACTCTTGTTGCAATTTTGAAATTTCAGTTTCTAAATCACGAGCACGTATCTTTTTCTTATGAATATCAGTATTAGCAACCATTGCATCATACTCAGCAGTAATGTCTACATAATTAAATGGTGTTCCATATACTTTTTCAATATCATAAGGCGAAAATAAATACATATCTGCGTCTGCTTTAATTAAATCATAGAACTTATCTGGCACTGTCAATCCAAGTGATAATGTCTTGACACGAATTTTTTCATCAGCATTTTCTTTTTTTGTTGCTAAAAAATTCATAATATCTGGATGGAATACAGATAGATAAGTTACACCAGCCCCATTTCGTTGACCCATTTGATTAGAATATGAAAATGAATCTTCTAACAATTTCATAACTGGGACAACACCTGAGGCTGCATTAGCAATCCCTTTAATAGGTGCACCTGCTTCTCTTAAGTTAGATAGCACAATCCCAACACCACCACCAATTTTTGATAGCTGTAGTGCTGAATTAATAACACGTCCAATAGCATTCATGTCATCAGTGGCTTGCAAAATGAAACATGACACTAGTTCCCCACGTCTTGAACGACCTGCATTTAAAAATGAAGGTGTTGCTGGTTGATAACGTTGGTTGATCATTTCGTCAGCTAAGTTTAGCGCCAACTCTTCATCGCCATTGGCGTAAAATAGCACGTTCATCACAACACGATCATTATAATTTTCAATATAAAAATCACCGTCGTTTGTTTTTAAAGCATACTGTGCATAAAACTTATATGCTGCCATAAATGATTTAAATTTAAAATTTTGTGTTTCTAGGTAAGCATAAAGTGACTCAATAAATGCCATTGTATATTTATTAATCATCTTTTGATCAACATAATCGTTTTCAATAAGATAATCAAAACGTTCTTGAATGGTATCAAAGTGTAATGTATTTGGCTTCACATTTTCTTTGATAAACGCTTGGAGTGCTTCTTGATCTTTTTGTAATTGAATACTATTGTTCTTTGGAATATTTAATTGGTTATTTAAATCAAAATAAGTTACTTTATCCAAATCCAGTGTTGCTAATGACATATACTTCTCCCACGTTTTACCTATTGTAAAGCGGAACCCCTATTTTGGTTGCACCGACAGATAGGTATCGTTATTTTATATTGAATTACATTGCTTGATTTAATTTTGCGAGTAAATCTGGTCGAAAACCATGAACGGGCTCCATATCTCCTGAGAAGACAACAGGAACTGATTGGTACCCTTTATCCTTTAAAAATGCCAAAGCTTCAGCATCATTTTCAACATTTTTCTCTGAATAACTAATGCCATACTGTGTCAATGTCTTCTTTGTCATCAAACATTGGATACAATTATTTTTCGTATATACGGTAACATTTTGCATAATTCCACCTAAACTTTCTATGTTCAAAAAACTAACGCTTTGTTAATATGAAGTTGAGTATAAACCACTAGGCCACCTCATTGCAAGGGATTAAATTAACTAAAAAAAGGCTTGACATAGGCTTTTTCGCAGTACGAAAGCTTTTATAGTGATTATTACAAAATGATTAAATAATAACATTCTGTTAGTTACGTAATTGCTAAATCCATTATTTTTTTCTAGACTTAGTAGTATCATTAATAATTATTGGAGGATCTCATAATGCCACTTAAACTTTTGTATATTTCTATTTCTGGTAACACACGTGCATTTATTGATAAATTAACTACTTTTGCTGATGAACAAGGTCAACTATCTTTTGACCCAATAGAAGTGTCTGACGCTTCCCCCGATATAATTACGAACAGCCCCTTTTTTGCCTTTGTCCCCACTTATTTAGATGGTGGTAACGGCATTGGTAATGGTATTATCGAAATTATGACTGATGCTTTACATGAACAACTAGAAATACCAGAAAACACCAAAAATTTAATTGGTATTATTGGTAGCGGTAATAAAAACTTTAACGCCCAGTACATTTTGACCGCTCGTCGTTATGCCGTTGACTTTAATGCTCCGCTAATTGCTAATTATGAATTACGTGGCACTCAAATTGATGTTGAACGCGTCTATCAAGCAATTAATCAACGTTTTTATGAATACAATCATTAATAGAAGGACTTATTTATGCTTTTACCACGTACAAAGTCAAACAAAGTTTCTTTAACTAAAGAACGACGTCAAGAAACTTGGACACAATTATCATCTGAGCAACAACTTGCCATTCAACGACATATTCGCTATCAGCAAACATCTTTATTCATGAACTACGAATTAGTTGGTCATGGTCGTCATTGGTCTTTAGTCGACTATCACGAAAATCTGAATTATGATACCAAAAATTCACCACAATTATATTGTGACTGTGGTCGTCGCTTAAAACATCAATATGTTCTCATCAATGATTTAGGTGAACAAATTAAACTAGGTATAACACATTTTGCCGATCATATTGGCATTTCTGAACAGGTTGCCCGTCAATTACAAGCACAAATTCATCATTTAAATTTTGGCTTAGATGAACTATTGCAACGTATTCGACGGCATGCCGGATTAAATTCTGATATGCAACGTTGGTTTTTGGATAATCAAGATTTATTTGCAGATTCACCCACTCATACAGTTGATTTTGTGACTAATAATTTACCGCCAGATCGTGAAATTCAAGCTGAAATTGTACGTGCATACAAAAAAGATACTTATGTTAAAAAACCACGCGTTCGTAAAAAAACAACCAAACTCAATAAAAATGCTTGGCAAGAAATTTTTCGTGACATTTAAATCATAAGGAGACTTTTTATGGCAACATTATATACAGCAACATCAGAAACGATAACATATGCATTATTAGTTGATGAACAACAAGCATTAGTCTCGCAAGTTTATTATTTACAGACAACTACACCACAACAATCACAAATAGCGCTATCCGACATGATGGCGCTACACACTAAACAAACACAACTTATTGCTAATCATAATTACTGGTTATGGCCAATTGATCAACATACTAACCAATTCCCATCTGAAGCCAAAACACATCAACAACAAGCATAAAAAAAGCTGTATCTGACGTTGAAAAAACAAAGATGTTTTTATCAACTAGATACAGCTTTTTTATTAGCTTAATTTTTTACTGTGTGAGGTTGCTTTTACCACCAACCATTAGCTGCACGGAATGAAATAGCGTTATCCACTGATCCATAACGTGAGTTAGCATAATTTAGCATACCAGCAGTTTGTGAAGCAACTGATCCATGTCCCCATGATTGATTAGTTTGACCTAATCCATGGTATTGACCATTTGATGCGTTAACGTTTCCACCTGATTCAGGCATAACAATTGATTGCCACATTGCTGCATTACCACCAGCAGCAATAAATTGGTCATATGTTGATCCTGAAGCAGCAGCAGTTGATACAGGTTGTGCTTGTACTGGCTTTTGTTGTACAGGTGCTACTTGTGCGGCTTGTACTGGTGCGGCTTGTTGTACAGGTGCTACTTGTGCGGCTTGTACTGGTGCGGCTTGTTGTACAGGTGCAGCTTGCACTGGTGTTTGTTGTGCAACTGGTGCTACAGCTTGATCATCTAACTCAACTTGTTGACCAGCAAAAATCAAGTTCGCATTTGTAATCTTATTAACACTAATAATACGATCGATAGTTGTATTGTGGTTAGTAGCGATTGATGACAAAGTGTCCCCTGTTTGAACAGTATATGTATCGGCTGATACATCTGTGGCCATTGCAGCAGTTGCAATTCCAGCGACAGCTAATGCAGTTAGTACTTTTTTATTCATTATAAATATATCTCCTTGATGTTTACCTGTATTGGCATTGACACTTTTCTTAGTCCACTTCAACACATCTTTTATTCACTGCGTTGGGAACTCATGCTTTTAACAACAGATATAAGTTTAACAATCTCACAACTATATTCGTTACAATGGTGCGACAGAGCGTTACACCTGTATCACAAATAATAATTTGTGAGAAATTTCATTGTAATATCAAATAGCAATTTGTACTTAAACACTGATACAGCAATATTTTAAATATAATACTTAACCAGTTAAATAAGAAGATTATTATTTAACTAATTTACAAGTAAAACTGATAAAACCGTTTTCTTACTTCTAATTAGTTTTCTGATTACGAGAGTGTAACAGTGTTAAAGTTAATATATATCAATTTTATTTACTAAAAAGCAAAAAAAAAACAGATTAACGCCTTGTTAATCTGTCAGTAATTTATTTTATCTTTAGAATTTCGCGATCAACTAATTCATTTAAGTAAAAACGATACAGTTTTTCTAATTCTGTGTGTTTCTGATGCTTAAAAATATTAACAGTGGCATTACCACTTGGATTAACCGTCTTAATTTTAATCCCCGTTAACGCCTTATCAACGACAACTTTTAGCTTAATAGCATTATCTAAGCCTTTTTCTGGTTCTAATGAACGTTTCATTACATATGAACCAGCATTATTTTTAACAAAACCAGTATCACCTAAAGCATACTGTTTTAATTGTGGGTTAAATTGGTAAATAACATCATCCCCAATTACCTTAACAGTAGTGTCAAATGCCATTGTATGCTCCTTTTATCATAAATCTAATTTTAAGCTTGTACTTTAAAGAAATCTATCAATACTTGTGCTGATTGCTTACCAGCTTCAATGATAAATTCATCAAATGTCATCCCAGCTTCTCCATTAGCATTGTCAGAAATGGCGCGTACGACAGCAAATGGGACGTCAAAGTAATGTGCTGCCTGGGCAATTGAAGCACCTTCCATCTCAGCAGACTGTGCATCTTTAAAGTACGCCAAAATATTTTGTTTTTGTTCATCACTAGCGATAAATGAATCACTTGTCACAATTAACCCATTAACTAAGTGTGCATCTGTTACAGCTGCATATACCTTTGATAAACCTGCTACCAAATCAACATCTGTTTTGAAACGTGCTGGTTGCTGGGGTACTTGACCGTATTCATAACCAAATGCGCGAGCATCAGCGTCAGCATAAGCTAGTTCATCAGCAATCACTACATCTCCAATTTTCAAACCAGCCCCTACTGCACCAGCTGAACCAGAGTTAATGATAGCATCAACTGCAAAATTAGTAATTAACAAGGTTGTTGTTAAGGCTGAGGCAACTTTACCAATACCAGATTCTACAACAACAACATCAACCTTACCGATTTTACCGTGATGAAATAGCTTTCCTGCAATAGTTGTTTGCTTCTCATCAGACATTGCCTCAACCAGCGCTGCCTTCTCTTCTGCCATTGCATTTATTACACCATATCGCATTTATTTATCTCTCCTTAATTCTAATCTGCTACAAGAAAAACAAAATGACATACGTTAATAAAATTAACCCAATTAAAATAACAATTGCCATATTCAGACGATGTTTCAGACGTGTTGTTTTTCCTTTTTTAGTTAACTTACGTGTCTGTGGATCTAATTCATAACGACCATGTCGTGTTAATCGATGTTCTTCACGTGTTAATAACGTTGCACCTTGATTTTGATTATCCTGCACATCATCAAGATTCGGCATATCATTATTAACTGACTGATTCTTTTTATCATGTAATTTCTTATTAAATAACATCATATTTACCTATTATTGTAACGTGCGCCAATATAAATATGCCATATTTGTTTTAGCATCCTTCAACTGACCATTATTAAATAACGCTGTCGCTTGTTCATAATCAACATAAATCAAATCAATTTTTTCGTCATCATCTTGTGGTAATTCTTCAACAACTGGACTTAAATCCGTCGCTAAATATAATGTCATATATTCATCAGCAAATCCAATTGACGTATAAAATCCCGTAATTAGTTCAACTTTATTTGCTGATAAGCGCGTTTCTTCGTTTAACTCACGGTTAACAGCATCCAGTGGTTTTTGATCACGTTTATCGATCTTACCAGCCGGAATTTCAAGCGTTACTTGTTGGACTGGTGCACGCCATTGTTTTTCTAAAATCATTTTATTATCTTTTGTTAATGCCAAAATAGCGATTGCATCAGCATGATAGACAACATCACGTTTAGTCTGGCGTCCATCAGGCAAAAGAACTGTTTGTTCAACAGCCCGAATGATATGTCCATCGTACTTAGTCGTCTCATCTAAAACTTTTTCAGCAAATTTTGTAACATTTTCTGATAGGTTAACCATTCGCCCTCCTCCAGTATCTACTCTACAACTTCAACAGCGGCTGCTTGTGGGCCTCTAATTCCTTGAATAACAACTAGTTTAACCTCTTGACCAACTATGAGATCACGAACACGCGGTGTTTGAATAGCTGAAAAATGTACAAAGACATCGTCTTCACCTTTTAATTCAATAAAGCCAAACCCTTTATCTGCTTGCCATGTTTTTACAAAACCACTAATTTTTTCCATTTATTTACTCCTTTATTATCTACCACTAGTCACAATATAAGCATAAATTGCGATACCAATCAAAATAATATAACTAGTCAACGTACTAATGCGCCACCAAATTAACCAAAAGCGACGAGTGATAAAAGTTTCGCGTATAAACCCTTGATACAATGCCAAAGCGATTCCCCACAAAACAAACATTAAAAACATTGGGACTAATAATGTTATATGCCAAACTTCAAATGTCGTGGTTGCAATACTCCACCACACAATAAAAACACCCAAATCTGTTGTTTTTAAATTTTTTGGCCAAGAACTTTGCAAAAAGGTTTGTTTTATAATCCAAATAACTACTAAGGTAATTAAAGCAATAAAAACCGTTACTGGCCAATTAAATAATGTCAGCATTACTGCCTCCTAAAATGTATTAATCTATTTATTATACCTTTAATTATTCACTCTGTGGTATGTTATCTGTTTTTTTTGATACAATGGACTAAACGAAATATATTAGAGGTACCAACATGCAAAAAAACAATAAAAAGAAAAAGTCAACAATGCAAAAAATTATCCAAACATTTGTTATTTTTATGTTAGTTTTATCATTCGCAAGTGTATTTATCACATTATTACAAATTTCTTTCTAAACGTACAAAAAGAGACATCTATAGCCGACACAATTATTTGCTGCCGAATATGGATGTCTCTTTTTTGTTATTCATTATCAAATTGCCAAATACCAGCTACCTGCAATTGGTTTAACAACTGCTCTGAACTTGTGCCATAAGCTAAAACATGGCCTGTTTGTGGCAACAAATTACCAAAACGATACATAGCAATTTGCCAATGCGATTGAATTTGCCAATGACGATAAAGCAATGGTTCTTCTTTTTCCGTAATTGGTAAATAAACTGCTGCATGTTCAAAAACAACATCCGCCAGTTTTTGACCAGTAATAGCACGTAGATGCTGACTAGCAACGCTTATATTAACTGAAACATCATATAAAACGGTCGTCTTAGACAACCCAGGAATGACATTCCGCAAGTACAACGTGCCATGATCTGACAACAAAAAGGTTACGTCATATGCTCCCACATAATTTAAGGCAGCCCCTAATTTTTCAGTGACTTTAGTTATTTCACCAACAACTGCATCAGCTATATTACCAACAGTCCATGCACTATTTAAATTAGCTGAGATTGCTTGTACTTGTCGTAATGGATACAAGGCTATCTCATTATTAGCACTACGTACTGCTGTCATTACAAATGATTGTGTGTTATCTAACCACGGTTCAATTAATAACGTACTCCCATCAATCATGGGCGCCACTAATCCCAAGTCCCATTCACCACGTAAAATAACTTGATCATCAATATTTTTGTGTTTAAAAACAGGTTTTACAATAATTGGATACCCTAATTTTGTCCCTGCCTGTGCAATTTCATCTAACGAACTGCCAGTTTCATAAGGTAAAATATTTAATGATTCACTTTCATAAAACGCTTTTGCTAACGCATGATCGTCAGTAATATCTAAAATATTAGTTCCTTGTGGTACAACTTGGTTTGTTAATTGATCAGTAATCTGCATCGGTAACCACGCTGAAGTATACGTAATAATATCTGATAACGCGACGAAACTTTCAATTTCATCATCGTTATCTTCTTGACCTACAAAGCGATAATCAGCTTCTTTTAAAAGAACTGATTCTGCATAGCTACTATATCCTGCAATATGATAACCCATATTGTGTGCAGCCTGTGCTAAATATCGACTTGTGATACCATCCCCAATGATCCCAATTGTTTTTCCTGGTAAAACTTCATAACTCATCTTATCTCACCCTTTTCAATCCGAATTTATTTATTATCATACCTATATAAATGATATGTTTCAATCATTTGAATTATTTTGTTTGCATATGCTGGATCAGTTGCATAACCGCCGTCTACTAATCCATTGGCAGCGGTCTTATAATCCGTCGCTTGCACAACCGTTGCATATCGCTGCGGATTATCAGTTGTCCCATTTACCAATAATTGTGCATGATCTACCATGGATGCTTGCCAACTGTCATAAACACGAAATGAGGCATTAATGGTTACCCATTGATTATTTTCATATTCTTTCGTCGCTAATGATGCACTTGGCTGACCAGCAACTGCTTTAACACCAAAAAAATTATTATACTGTTTTGATAATTCAGACTTTCCCCAATTTGATTCTAATGCTGCTTGCGCGATACTAATAGAAGATAATATACCATATTTTTGTTCAAGTTGTTGTGCTTGGGGCGCTATTTTTTTGATAAATGCTTTATGTGTTAGTTCCACTGTGTTCACCTCTTTAACTGGTTGATTTTTATGCTGATGAATATCTGTTTGCCAAACTCCAAAGCCTAAAATTATAATGACACACAACAAAACATGTCCCCGCTGCAACTGCCCATTTTTAACAAAGAATTTTTGTATACGATGTTTATTCTTCCTTTTTGCCAGAAAATCACCCTCTTATTTGTCAGTTAAATCTCCATGATCCAATTCTAACAACTTTTTAAATCTTAATTCAGTTACCATCAATTGTTGTGGCGTCCCTTGCATTGAAATCTTCTTATCTTCAATAAAAATTAATTGATCAACCAATTCTATACCAGTTAAATGATGCGTAACCCAAATAATTGTACGATCAGCTAATACTTCAAAAATAGTATTTAACACATTTAACTCAGTAATTGGATCTAGAGCAACAGTTGGCTCATCCAAAATAACAATCGGTGTATTTTGCAATAACACCCGTGCTAACGCAAACCGTTGTTTTTCACCACCAGAAAAACGGTTTCCCATCTCTGTCATTGGTGTATCTAATCCTTCTGGCAAACTTTTCACAAGATCTGCTAACGATACTTGTTGCAACGCTTGCCACAACTCCTCATTCGTTGCATCCAAATTTCCTAACCGTAAATTATTGGCCACAGAACTAGCAAATAGATAAGGTTGTTGATCTAAGACCGCAATAATACTTGAACGTTCTTCTTGCAATGTTTTCACATCATAATTATTAATCGTTACTGTCCCCTTATTAGGTTGTTCATCACCCAATAAAAGTTTTAAGAAAGTTGTCTTACCAGCGCCAGATTGACCTAAAATTGCTAATTTTTGGCCATCCTTAATTGTTAAATTTAAATTTTCTAACACTGTAGCATCATTATACCCAAAATTAACTTGATTAAACTTAATTTCTGGGTGTGTAATCGCAACTTTTTCTTGTGTTACGTTCTCTTGTAATTCAGTTTGTGCTTTGTCATCCATTTGATTCAATCGTTGAATTGAATTTTTATAACGTGGCCACTCGCCGATACCTGTGCTAATTGCTGTTAGCGCATCTTGCACTGGGAAAATAGCCAATACAAAAGCTGCAATCCAGTTAACCCCAAAACTATCACTACCGAAATGATTGGTAGCAAAAATCAATAAAATAATGGCTGTTGCTCCGATTATCACAGCGCCAAACATATCACGCCACCAATTGAAATGATTTTGCTTTGCTTTTATTTTATTAATTGCATTAAAATCGTTTTGTTGGCGCTCAAACAACTCTGATGTACGTCCTGATAAAATCCAATCTTGCAATCCCATAACAGAATCAGTTAAATCAGTATACAGTTGGCCTTCAAGTTGTTGTTGTTTATAATCACGCGCACCATTAACAACGATTGTGATAATTGGTGTCAAAATAGTTATCATCCCTAACATCAAAAAGACAGCTAATGCAAAGCCCCAATCAAACACACCAATACCAATTGTAATTAAGACATATACGAATAACCCAATTGCGGTTGGAAATAACGTCCTCAAGTAAAAATTTTCAATTTTAAATAAGTCGTTATCCAAAACACCTAAAACTTCACCAGTTTGTGATTTTGCATAAACTGATTTGGTTCCAACTTCAACCAATTGATAAAGTCGTTTACGGAACTTAGAAACAATTCGTAAAACCCAATCATGTGATACCAGGCGTTCAACATAACGAAATGATGGTCTACCAATTCCAAAAGCTCGCGTTAACACGATTGGTACATAGACCATCAAAATATTTTCCGGAATCTGTGCCGAACGTGAAATCAAAAATCCTGAAGTAAACATTAAGGCTGCACCACAAAAAATCGTCATAAATCCTAAAAACAAAATTAAAACTAACAATTTTTTGTATGATTTTAAATACGGAAAAACCCAAGTATCTTTTTTAATTAACGTTATTAACTTATTCATTTTTTACTACCTCGCATTGCTGATTGCAAAGCAACAAAGTATCCTTGTTTATCATTTAATTCTGATAGTGTCCCTTGTTCAACAATTTTGCCATCACGCATTACCAAAATTAAATCCATTTGTGCTAACCAATGGAGACGATGTGTTGCAAAAATAACCAATCGTCCATCAAATAATGGTAACATTGTTTCTTTTAATTTAATCTCTGTTTCAATATCTAAGTGTGCCGTTGGTTCATCCAACAACAATACCCGACGTTCTTGATCTAACAAAATACGAGCTAACCCAATACGTTGTGTTTGACCACCAGAAGCTTGAACGGCCCCTTCACCAATAATAGTATCTAATCCATCCTCTAAAGAGGCATACCAGTCATTTAATCCAACAACTTGGATTGCATGAATTAATGCTTCATCAGTTTTATTTTTAGCATAAAAAGCTAAATTATTTCGCAATGTATCATGAAAAATATAAGGTTTTTGTGGTAACACTTGTAATTGTGACTGCCAATCTTTTTGCTGTAAGTGTGGTAAAGTTTGGTGATTAATTTTAATATTACCTTTACCAATTAAGAAGCCACCCAATAAATTTAATAAGGTTGACTTTCCTGAACCAGATGTTCCTACAATAGCCACACGTTGGTGGCCTTTAAACGATACATTAATGTCTTGTAACGTATTATTATTAGCATTAGGGTACTGGTAATTTAAGTTGTTTATTTCTAATGTATCGTCGGCTTGCCAACGTTGTTGTTCTCTATGATAAATATCACTGTCCGCAACTGTTTTTGTATCAAGAACAGTCATAATATCTGCAAAGGCATTTTTACCATTTAACGTCGCATGATAATCATTAGCAAAATTTCTAATCGGTTCAAAATACTCAGGCGCCAATACTAAAATCGTTAACGCTGGTAACAATGGCATCGTCCCATTCATTAAACCAAGGCCCAAAAATAGTGCGACAATCGCAATCGATAATGTTGTAAAAAAATCTAGTGCAAAAGTTGATAATATTGCTATTTTTAGCGTACTAATCGTTGCTTTACGATGATCTTCAGAAACATCATAAATATTATCGGCATATTTTTTAGACAAACCCACCTGTTTAAGCGTTGTTAAACCACGTAATGAATCCACAAAATGATTTGATAATCGATTAAAAGTTTCATATTCCCGATCAGCCTTAGCCTGCGCTGCATATCCCAGAATAATCATAAACAGCACAATCACTGGATAAATAAAGAATAAAAAGATTGCTTGTTTCCAATCAATGGTAAACACATATGCCAAAATAATCCAAGGGATAATCATCATATCAAATAACTTTACTAATACTAACGTAAAGTAATCGTGCACTTGATCAATTCCTTCAACTGCCAAAGTTACTGATTTTCCAGTTCCTAATTGACTAATTGCACTGGGGCCTAAGTTTGCATATTGTTTTGTTAATTCACTTTGCAACATCCCTGTCGTTTTATCAGCAAACGGTGCTAACACATACTCTTTTAAGACACCTAAAAGTTGTCGCAGTACATACGCACTAATAAATACTAAGATAATAATGACAACAGACTGTAACTGTTTGTGTTCCCATACTTTTGTTAAAGCGATACTTAATGCACGGCCTTGACCAATAATCGCAATTGCTTGTATAAAAGTTAATATACATAGTAAACCTAAAGCTCTTTTTGCCCCAGGAAATTTAAATATTCTAGGATCTAACATAAATTTTAATAATTCCTTTCGTTTTAAATAAACCAGATATGTATAAAAAGGTTGGGACAGCAACTGTTCCAACCTTTTTAAGTGTATCAACTATAACGCTAATACATAATTAATAAGACATCTTCTTAACATGAATACGATCACGGAAAACGTAAAAGCTCCAAATTTGGTAAGCTAATACAATTGGTAATGCAGTTAATGAGATAATCGTCATCCACTTCAAAGTATAAGGTGTTGATGTTGCATTCTTCAAAAGAATTGACATACCAGCTTCATTACCAACAATAACGCGTGGGAATAATCCTGTAAACAATAATGCGACTAGCACAATAATTACCAAACCTAGCATAATAAATGCTAACGTATTTTTCTGCTTTAAAGTCACGGTCCATGCTAATACTGTCAATACAACGATTGCAACCAACAAAGCAACTGTAATGACTGGCTTTTGAACAAAAAAGTCAGTATAAATAAACAATGTAATTGCAAAAGCGACTTCACCAATCAGAAGTACTGGATATAATACTTTCAATTGCTTTTGAATACGATCATGTAATGAACCACTCGTAATCTTTAGACGTGCATAATTCAAGCCATGTACGTATGAAAGTAATGATAATGCGACACCACCAATCACTGAGAAAATATTAAAGTAATCCCAGAAACCAGCTGACATATCACCGTGCACATCTAAAGGCATACCTTGAACAACATCAGTAAATAATAATCCAAACAAGAATGGCACTAACATTGATGTAATAGATGAGATGGTCGTCCACAAATTTCTAAACTTAACTGTTCGCATTTGTTCACGGAATTCAAATGAAACACCACGATAAATCAAACAAATTAAGATAGCAAATAAAATCAAATAAAATCCTGAGAACAATGACGCATACCAGAAAGGCATTGCGGCAAACATTGCACCACCTGCAGTAATCAACCATACTTCATTACCATCCCAGTGTGGTCCAATTGATCTAATCAATGCGTCTTCTTCAGCTTCACCCTTAGCTAGGGTTTTCAATGACATCCCAATTCCAAAGTCAAATCCTTCCAAAAAGAAGAACCCGGCAAACAAAACAGCAATCAAGACAAACCATAACATTTGATATCCCGTCATTATTTAGGCCTCCTTTCCATCTGTAAAGGCTTCTGGTGAAAATGGATCAACGTTTTCGTCTGTCACTTCTTCATCCACTGACTCTGGACCAGCAATCATTACACGACGTGAAAGTAGAATCATTATTAGACCCAAAACTAGGAACGTTGTGAAATACAATATATTTGACGTCAACAATGATGTTGCTGAAACATTAGGTGACACCGCATCAGCCATTGTAAGAACACCGTAAACAACCCATGGTGCACGACCAAGTTCAGTAATCAACCAACCAGATGTAATAGCAACATATGGTAAGAATGTTGATAATCCAAATATCCAAAGAACCCACTTATATTTTGAAATATCAATTTTTGACTTTTTACGTACTGCCCACAATGCGACTATTGCAAGTAAACCAAATGCCCCTGCAGAGACTGCCATGATACGGAAACTATAGTAAAGTGTATTATTTGGCAAATAATAATTCATATCATGGCCAAACTTAACATCGTACTTTTCATGTAATTCTTTATTTAATTCATGCCAACCTTGACTACCACCCACAAGAGAGTGATGAGCTAAAATTGAGAGCATGTATGGGATATCCAATGACCATTTAACTTCATGTGTCTTCGGATCGCTGTACGCAATCACTGACCATGGCGCTTGCTCGTCATCACCACCAACATTTTTATCAAGCGCTTCAGTGGCAGCAAACTTCATTGGTTGGTCATCTTGTAAGTACAATGAATGGCGGTCACCAGTATATAGCAAACCAGCTGTTCCAATCAATGCAACTACAGCTCCCACCTTAACTGACTTTTTGAAGAAGTCCAGTTCGTGATGAGGCCGGCGTAATAATGACCAAGCTGAAATACCAATTACGGCAAAAGATCCAGCCATAAACGTTGCAAAAATAACGTGTGGGAATTCCAACCATAATTGATGATTTTGTAACAACGCCGGAAAATCAACTAAGACTGCACGATCAAATTTATGATCAACTTTAAAGCCGACCGGATTTTGCATAAATGAATTAGCTGCTAAAATCCAAAGTGCTGAAAAAGCTGAACCGATGGTTGTTAACCAAATAAACAATAGATGCAATTTCTTATTAAAGCGATCCCATCCAAATGACCATAGTCCCAAGAATGTAGATTCCAAAAAGAATGCAACTAGCGCTTCAACTGCTAAAGCTGGCCCAAATATGTCCCCCACATAACGTGAGTAGCGTGACCAGTTCATACCAAATTGGAACTCTTGAATGATTCCCGTTACAACACCAACCGCAAAACTGAGCATAAAAATTTTACCCCAGAATTTGGTCATACGTTTGTATTGATCATCCTTTTTTATAACATACAAGGTTTCCATTGTTGCAACAATAATACCTAACCCAATTGACAACGGTACGAAGAAAAAATGAAAAATTGTTGTCATTGCGAACTGAAATCGTGCAAGGTTTAAAATGGATAGACCTGCTATCAAGTTCATACAACTAACCTCCTAATTGATAACTTAATTTTTAAGCGCAATAAGTGCTCATACAATCTTATTGTACCTTACTTTAGTCATTTTTTACCACTTTAATTTACTAAATTATACTTAATTTGTGAATATTTTCATAATCATTTCATCAACCAAATTTTTTTGTTATTTTTGTCATAAAATCAAACTAATTCGATAGACCTTTTCCAATATTTTGCTTAAAATAAATTAAAATATACTTTTTGGAGGACTTAGCATGACTGTAAATTTGTTAGCTTTATCACCTTTAACGGATGCTGATATCGAAATATTAAATTCCTACGATGTGGTAGTTATTACACCCGAAAATTTGACCACTAAACATTACCCTAATATCGATATCAGCTATGGTTGGGATGCTGATATCATCAATAATATCTTAGCAACACCAAATCATCAATTAAAATGGATTCAAGCCTACTCTGCAGGAGTTGACTATATGCCGCTAGATACATTTTCTGCACAAAAAATCATCCTAACCAATGCAAGTGGTCAACGTTCTATACCAATTGCACAAAGTGTTATTAGTTATATTTTTTATTTTGCACGTGGATTAAACATCTATCAAAATCAAAAAAAGTGGCAACCATACACTAATCAATTTATCTTGCAATCATTACCCGTTATTATCTTTGGTACCGGTCAAATTGGTCAACAAATTGCTAAGTACTTAAAGTCTTTTGATACACCTGTTTACGGCGTTAATACATCTGGTCATCCTGCAAATAATTTCGATAAAGTATTTGCTATTAATAATTTAAATAAATTACCAGATAATATTGCAATTGTCATTAATAGTTTACCTAGTACAGCGCAAACGAATCATTTTTTTAATCAACAAAATCTAGATTTATTTAATGATTTATTTTTATTTATCAACATTGGTCGTGGTGCTACAGTTAATGAAACTGATCTTTTGAAAAAGCTAAATGATGGTACGATAAAATATGCTGCGCTTGATGTAACAACTACTGAACCTCTCCCTGCCAATTCTAAATTATGGCAACAAGATAACTTACTTCTAACACAACATACAACGTGGGCTGGCAATTCAGAAGAACTCTTTACTATATTTATGAAAAACTTACCTGACTTTATTAATCATAATCCCCTATCCGTAAATGTTGTGAACTATGATACCGGTTATTAATGCTTAATAAAAAGCCTTTCAATTTACATTGAAAGGCTTTTTCTATTAATTTTTATTTAAATAAGATTTGACATCATCCTTTAAATTTATATCTTTTGAAAATTCTGCTGCTGCGTAAATTAACATCTGTGCATGTTGTTTTTCTTCCAATAATGATAATTGTTCACAACATTGTACACGCAACTTTTGTAGTTTTACAATCTGATGAAACTGATCTTTTGAAGGTAAAATTTCTAAAGCTTGCATAATACGTTCATTAGCTTTTTTAGGATCATTAATCATCAAGTATAGTGCACTTTGATGATAATACGTATTAGCAATAACATTACCCATTTCTGCTTGTAAAGCTGGTCGATAACTTTTAATCAACCCACAAGCTCGTTCGTAACACTCTGATGCATAAACATATTCACCTTTTTTTGCCCAGGTTGCCCCCATTTCAGTATATATTTCAATCATTAATTCCATTTGGTGCTTCTCAGCATCACCTAACGCAATCTGCAGTAGTTGCATTGCCACAGTGGTTTGATTTTGTGCTAACGCAATTTTAGCCTTTAATAAATTGTACTCCGGCAATGCAAATGCTGGTAACCGACGTAATAATGCTGTATTTTCTAATCGACTAGCAGCTTGATCACATTGATCAGTATCTATAAAGTATCGAATTACTGTTAACGGTGTAACAGTTAACTCATTTATCTTAGCAACATTTGATACACGTAATTGTAAGCGAGCACACAGTTGCTGTAAAACAGTGATATTAGAAATTTCATCAGTTCGCTCAATCCTCGATAATAATGATTGATGACAGATACCCTCAGCAACATCTGCCTGTGAAATTCCTAATTGTTCGCGACGACGTTTTAAACTACCTTTTAATAATTTCATCTCTTTCATTCTCCAAAGGCAAAAATATATTTACTAGCATAAATGTTAATTCAATAATAAACAAGTGCTTTCATATTAATATTTGACGTCAAATATAATTTAAACACATATTTTATGATATTTTTCATACGAAAAACAACGTCATATCAATCATTGTCCATGTTTTTAGGTAAAATGAATTTTTACCAAATTACCCAAAAATTAATTTTTACATTTTTGTTTATGACATGCATGCAAATCACACTTTTTTTGTATAAAAAAATAAGCTGATTATTTTTAAATCAAAAATGGCAGTAAACTAATAACGTCTATTCAACCAATTAATTTACTGCCATTTGTATGTATTTACTTTTTGCTGCCACACATGAGAGATAAGCGCTTGACGAAATAGTCATGGTCTCATTTACACTAATTTGAATTAGTGTCTTATTTAATGATTGCAATAAAAAAAGATAGCTCCCAAAACAGAAAGCTATCTATATCTTTAATTTTAATTACGGAGACAGAGGGATTCGAACCCTCGCGCCAGTTTCCCGACCTACACCCTTAGCAGGGGCGCCTCTTCAGCCTCTTGAGTATGTCCCCATGTCAAAATAAATATTTTAACAATGGGACTGAGAGGACTCGAACCTCCGACCTCACCCTTATCAGGGGTGCGCTCTAACCAGCTGAGCTACAGTCCCATACAACAAAAAAGCGGACGACGGGAATCGAACCCGCATTCCCAGCTTGGAAGGCTGGAGCACTAGCCATTGTACTACATCCGCATAACATTACCATGTAATGCTATGGCGCGGGGCGGAATCGAACCGTCGACACTACGAGCTTCAATCGTATGCTCTACCAACTGAGCTACCGCGCCAATATAAACGGTCACAACGGGATTCGAACCCGTGATCTTTCGCGTGACAGGCGAACGTCCTAACCAACTAGACCATGCGACCAAAAATCAAATGATTATTCGATTTAATTGCGGGTGTAGGATTTGAACCTACGACCTTCGGGTTATGGGCCCGACGAGCTACCAGACTGCTCCAACCCGCTATAATAAATATTAAATACTATTTTTAAAAAATAGCAAAGGAGAATGTGGGATTCGAACCCACGCGCCGGTTTCCCGACCTGACGGTTTTCAAGACCGTTCCCTTCAGCCAGACTTGGGTAATTCTCCATAAATACCTAAGGCCTAAATGGACCTTGTTGGACTCGAACCAACGACCGGACGGTTATGAGCCGTCTGCTCTAACCAACTGAGCTAAAGGTCCAGTTTATTTGAGCCAATCGCGGCGGGGGGAATCGAACCCTCGACCTCCCGGGTATGAACCGGACGCTCTAGCCAGCTGAGCTACACCGCGGACTATGGCACAACTGATGCCATACAATCGGGACGACAGGATTCGAACCTGCGACCCCCTGGTCCCAAACCAGGTGCTCTACCAAGCTGAGCTACGTCCCGAACATGCTAACTAGCATTATAATAAACAGCAAACTTAAGTTTGCAATGCACCTAGAAGGATTCGAACCTTCAACCTTCTGATTCGTAGTCAGACACTCTATCCAGTTGCGCTATAGGTGCAAATAATATGCCGGCTACCGGGATCGAACCGGTACGATGTCTCCATCGCAGGATTTTAAGTCCTGTGCGTCTGCCTATTCCGCCAAGCCGGCAAAGCGAACAACGGGATTCGGACCCGCGACCTCCACCATGGCAAGGTGGCGTTCTACCAGCTGAACTATATTCGCATGATGCCGACTAAAGGGTTCGAACCTTCGACCTCCGCTTTACAAGAGCGATGCTCTACCAACTGAGCTAAGTCGGCAACAAATACATGAATTGCCAGATTGACGAAATAGAAAACATATTATTAAAGTGGGTCGTCTGGGGCTCGAACCCAGGACCCATGGATTAAAAGTCCACTGCTCTACCAACTGAGCTAACGACCCAATGGACGTTACAGGGTTCGAACCTATGACCCCCTGCTTGTAAGGCAGGTGCTCTCCCAGCTGAGCTAAACGTCCATTGATGCATCGCGATGTCCTATCCTCGCAGGAGGCGATCCTCCAACTACTTTTGGCGCTACTGAGCTTAACTTCTGTGTTCGGTATGGGAACAGGTGTGGCCTCAGTGCCATCATCACGACACGATAGTTACTAAAAGCAACCACGAGATTAATTATCTCAAAACTGAATCATAATGTCAATACTTTTTTAAAATTATTTTTGCCTTACACCACTTGCTACTTGGTTAAGTCCTCGAACCATTAGTACTAGTCCGCTCCATACGTCACCGTACTGCCACTTCTAGCCTATCTACCTTATCATCTATAAGGGGTCTTACTTCATTTCTGAATGGGAAATCTCAT